>NZ_JBSKBQ010000009.1:0-234200 GCF_053714375.1 Mesorhizobium sp. ArgA1 | reverse complement strand
GGCCGCGTTGCCCAGATCAAGCAGCAGATCGAAGAGACCACGTCGGACTACGACAAGGAGAAGCTGCAGGAACGTCTGGCCAAGCTGGCGGGCGGCGTTGCGGTGATCCGCGTCGGCGGTGCGACGGAAGTCGAAGTCAAGGAAAAGAAGGATCGCGTCGATGACGCCCTCAACGCGACCCGCGCGGCCGTGGAAGAAGGCATCGTTGCAGGCGGCGGCGTCGCGCTGCTGCGCGCTTCGGCCAACATCAAGGCCAACGGCGTCAATGCCGACCAGACTGCCGGCATCAACATCGTTCGTCGTGCGCTGCAGGCTCCGGCCCGCCAGATCGCCTCGAACGCCGGTGCTGAAGCTTCGATCGTTGCCGGCAAGATCCTCGACAACAAGGGCGCGACCTACGGCTACAACGCCCAGACGGGCGAGTATGGCGACATGATCGCAATGGGCATCGTCGACCCGGTCAAGGTCGTTCGCACGGCTCTCCAGGACGCGGCTTCGGTCGCCGGCCTGCTCGTCACCACGGAAGCCATGATCGCGGAGGCTCCGAAGAAGGAGTCGGCTGGCGGCGGCATGCCTGGCGGCATGGGCGGCGGCGGCATGGGTGGCATGGGTGGTATGGATTTCTAATCCAGCCTATCTGGCTTACGCATACGCAAAGGGCGGCAGCGATGCCGCCCTTTTTCGTTGCGGTGTGTTTCAGACGATCTCAGCGAGTTCAATCAGATTGCCGAAGGGATCGGCGAAGAAGGCCAGCTTGCGGCTGATGTCGTCGAGCTTGAACGGCTCGGTGACGATGGTGACGCCGCGCTTGCGCAGTTCAGCCACGGTGCCTTCAATGTCGGCGACATTCATGCAGAAATGGTGGTAGCCGGAATAGCGCAGGCTATCGCCGAGATCCTTGTAGGCCGGCGTATCGATTGGCAGCGGATCGCCGCCGCCCAGCAGTTCGATCATGAAATGATCGTCATTGGCCGGCGCAAGATAGGCGAGTTTCTCGTCGGCGAACGGCCATTCGTGAACCACACGGAAGTCGAGCTTGTCGACATACCAGCTCTTGGCAATCTCATAGTCGGTGACCCGCAGCGCCACGTGATGGCCGCGCATATTGGCAAAAACCGAAGCAGTGTTTTTGGCGGGGATCGGGAAGTCAGCCATTTGTCTCTCCTTTGGACCTTGGGCCGCTCAGTGGTTCCTGCGGCGACCCGGAGAAGATGGCGCAATTCAATTGCTTCTATTAGAGTGGTAATCCTTTTGACACTCCTGAGTGACAATCATCAATGCGCACAACCGACCTCTCCGAACTAGCCGCCTTCGATGCGGTGGCACGGCACAGCAGTTTTCGCCGTGCGGCCGAAGAGCGTGGCGTGACCGCGTCGGCGATCAGCCATGCCGTGAGCAATCTTGAGGAGCGCGTTGGTATCCGTCTGCTCAACCGCACGACGCGCAGCGTGTCGCTGACCGATGCGGGGGCGATGTTGCAGGCCCGGCTGGCGCCGGCGTTTGGGGATATCGGCGCGGCGCTCGACGCACTGAACCAATTCCGCGACACGCCCTTTGGCAAGGTCCGCATCAACATCCCGAATTCCATCGCGCCTTTCGTGCTGGGGCACATTATCGGCCCGCTCATCACGGATAACCCCAATCTCGAAGTCGAAATCGTGGCCACCGACAGGCTGGTCGATATCGTCGAGGAGGGTTTCGATGCCGGCATCCGGCTTGGTGAAAGCCTAGGGGACGGCATGATCGCCGTAAAGATCAAGCCGCGAATGCGCTTCGCCGTAATCGGCTCGCCAAACTATTTCCGCAACCGCGACATCCCAATGACGCCGCGCGATCTCGGTGACCATGTCTGCGTGCAGAACATGTATCCAAACGGCATGCGCTACGCCTGGGAATTCGAGCTGGAGGGCGAGGCCATCGCCTTCTACCCGAGTGGCCCGATTTCGCTCGACGACCATGACTTGATGGTACATGCGGCGCTATCGGGTGTCGCGCTGGCCTATGTCTGGGAGAACCGCGCCCAGCGTGACATAGTCGACGGCAGGCTGGTGCGCTGCCTTGACGAATGGTGTCCTCCCGAAGATTGGTTCCATCTCTACTATCCCAGCCGCCGGAACATGTCGGCCGGACTGCGCGCGGTTGTCGATGCGATGAAAGCTTGAGACAGAAAACCGTCCAAGGCGCCAGGCGCTTTAGGCCGAGGGGCTGGCAGTTCTACCTGTCCGCCAGCGCCAGCTTGGCGCCGAGCATTACGAAGGCGCCGGCGAACGTGCGGCGCATCCAGGTCAGCACCATCGGCCGCGACACGACATGGCTGCGGATCGAGGCGGCGAAGATGCCGTAACCGGCGAAGACGACGAAGGTCAGCAGCATGAAGACGCTCGAGAGTTCGAGCATCTTGGCGAATGCGTTCGGTTCGGTGGTGCTGACGAATTGCGGCAGGAAGGCAAAGAAGAAGATCGACAGTTTCGGGTTGAGGATGTTGATCAGGATGCCGGAGGTGATGACCTTGGCTGCCGAGCGGGGTGCTACGCTTTCATCGACGCTCAAGCCGCCCTTCTCCTTCAGCGTGTTCCAGGCCATGTAGAGGAGATAGGCGACGCCAAGATACTTCAGGGTCTCGAAGGCGACAGCACTTGTGTGCAGCAGCGCCGCCAGACCGGTGATGGCGGCGGCCATGTGCGGGATGATGCCGAGCGTGCAGCCGAAAGCGGCAATGATCGAGGCGCGCACCCCGCGCGAAAGCCCGGCGCTCAGCGTGTAGAGAACGCCGGTGCCGGGCGAAGCCACGACGATCAGCGACGTCAACAGGAATTCGATGCTCATGGATCCTCCAACGCCCTGCCCGGCGTGGAACGTATCGGGAGGCGTGAGGTGAGGCAAGCGGCGGTGAGAGTAATCTCCCCCCTTGAGGGGAGATGTCGCCGAAGGCCACAAAGGGGGTCGTCTCGCACGAAGTGCCAGCGTCCCCTGCGCGATGAGAAGACGTCAGCGCTTCAAGCGAGACGACCCCCTCTGGCCGCTTCGCGGCCATCTCCCCCTCAAGGGGGGAGATCGGTTAGCGCCATCCCGTGCGCCTTGCGCGCCGTCAGGCAATCATCGCCGCCGGGCATGCAGGCGCGGCAGACGTCGGGGCGGATCTCGTAAATCCCGCAGGCCGTATGCTTGCCGATCTCGCCGGTCAGCGCCGTACAGCGCACGCCCTCGCAACGCATGCCGGACAGGTTGGCCGCCACGAACTTTTCCGGAATCCGATCGAGCTGCGCATCGTCCTCGGTCGAGAAGCGCGGCCATTCGGCCGAATAGGAACAGCAGGCGCCGCAACTCTGGCAATCGAAAATTGCGACTGCTCCGGCTTCTTTATCGCCGGACAAAACGTCCGGAGCGTCAGCCAGGCCGGCGGGCGCGATCGAGGGATAACCGGCATCTCGTGGCAAGGCGCTATTTCTTCTTGCCCGCCTTGCGCGATGGTGTGGCGGCCGGCGCCTCGAACAGATCGGTCGCCGACGGTTCAGCGGCCTTCGGCGCGGCAGCGGGCTTGGCCGGCTTTGCGGCGGCAGCCGGTCCTGCCGGCTGGTCTTTGGCGGAAAACTTTATGGCCATGTCAGTCCTCGTCGGAAAAACGCGATGATGGTGCGCGCGGATTGCGCAAGCGGCCGATCAGCGCCGAGACCGCCGTGATGTTCATTTCCTCGGGCGACCAGTTCCTCGCCTCGGCGATGTGATGCGGCGCCAGTTCGCGATGCGTGCTGCCGCTATACGCGGCATCCTGGTAGGTCATCCGCTCCTGGGTCTTCTTGTCCTCACGGACATATTCGATCAGGTAGTTCGGGGCCTCGGCGCGGCCGCGCACGCCGACGCGCACCTGGGCATCGCCATGCGCGCGCTTGCAGCGCTCGAGCTTTTCCAGCACGCGGCGGACATATTCGACCGGCTTGTCCAGGCCTTCGACCATGGACGCAATGGTCGAATCGGCATCGATCGGCTTAGGCGGTACGCGCTTGGTAGCCATCAGCGTTTGCCTGCCCGCTTCGGCAACGCCGCAAGGGCCGCCGCCGCTGCCATCTCGTCGGCTTCCTTTTCCTTGCGCAGTTCGCGCAAGCGCGCGGTCTTGGCTTCGCGCGCCTCGCTGACGGCATCGCGCTCGGACAGGATGCGGTTGAGCGACATCGATTGGGTTTGCGTCTTGCTGAACAGCGACACGGCCTGGTCGGCGGCCTTCGATTGAGTGGTCAAAACTTTCTCCTGTCGGGAGCCTGGTGCCGATAGAGCGAGACCGGTCTTCGGACACAACCAAAGCAATACGGCATCGGGCAATACGGGCGGTTCAGATTGCTGGAGCGTCCCTTAGCACGTTCCGGCCGGCGTGCAGCGCACTTTTCGCGGCATGACACGCAAAATGAAAAAGGCCAGGCACCGCCTGACCTTCCATGGAAAGCGCCGCGCATCCAGTTGGATTGCGCAAGGCACTTCTCTCAGCCTTTCGTTGGTGCCAGTACATCCGTGGTCACCGGAAGGCCGATTTCGTATCAGGCCGCCTTCAACTGATCGGCGGACATCTTGCCCGACTTGTTGTCGCGGGTCATCTCGTAGCCGAGCTTCTGGCCCTCGACGATGTCACGCATGCCGGCGCGCTCTACGGCCGAGATGTGGACGAAAACGTCGGCGGAGCCGTCGTCAGGCTGAATAAAACCAAAACCTTTGGTGGCGTTGAACCATTTCACTGTGCCGGTGGCCATGAAGAACCCTTTCCCTGGCAAATATTCGTTCGCCATTGTGCGACTGCACAACAGCGTTTGTCTCGATTTTTGATGGGGAAGTTCGTCAAAGGCGCGCATGTGTGCGCGGATAACAAAAGTCGGTCAAACAAATATCGACGTATTCTTTGTAGACGTCTTTTGATGCCGAGTCAATTTCTGGTTTTCCCGCAGATCGAATTCAACCTGGGGTGCCGGGCGCATGAGGCCTCAACTGGCCAGCTGCCGCCGCGGAAGGCGGGCGTAAAAAAAATGCATCAGGCCTGGAACCAATTCCAAGCCGGCGCATTTCTATGGTGTCAGCAATTTGGAGAGAAATCTCAAGAATGCTGGCAAAAGGACGCCTCCCGCACATTAAACGGTGCGAGAGGCGTTCTTGTATGTTCCGGGTTTATCGCATCATTTTTTCGCAATTTCCGAACGGAAAACTGCTCACACTTTTCCTGGAATTGCTCTGGCGGCCTACAGGATCGCGCTGATCAACGGCAGGATCTCGTAGTGGAAACCGCGGCCCGAGCCCGACACCGGATCGCCGTCGGTCACCGCCCTCGCCTCGGCTTCGCTCCCGACACGCAGGATCAGCAGCCCCCAGGGGCCGGCCGGGTCGGCGACGGGACCAGCCAAAATCATGGCGCCCTCGCGCAGCTTGCCACGCAGATAGTCGGCATGCCGGCCCATCAGCTCCCTCTCCTCCTCCGTCATGGTGAAGGCGAAGTCCGGCCGAGGCGGGATCAGCCGGCAATGGAAGATTGATGGCGCCTTGGTTTTACTCGATCCGTCATTGCTGGCCATCGGTCCCTCCCCAAGGGGTGTCGTCAGTCGACCGTCCGTCGACCTATTCGTCCGGGCCGGGTTCCGGCCACGTCTCCTTCGCCGCTTCCGCATACCAATGCCGCATTGCGGGCGTTGCCAGCACCGCGTCGACATAGGCGCGTGTATCCGGCGCCAGTTCGCCGCCATAGGTGTCGAACCGGGTGACGACCGGCGCGTACATGGCATCTGCCGCGGTGAAATGACCGAACAGGAACGGACCGCCCTTGCCGTATTGTTCCCGGCACTGGCGCCAGATCGTTTCGATCCGCGCCCGCTGGAGCTCGCCTTCGGCGTCGAGCGGCTTATGCCCCTTTGGCCGGCGCAAATTCATCGGCCAGCCATAGCGCACCTCACGAAAGCCGGAATGCATCTCGGTCGCCACCGAGCGGGCCAAGGCACGGGCGCCGATATCCTCGGGCCAGAGCTTTTTCTGCGGAAACAGGTCGGCCAGATATTCAAGAATGGCAAGGGTTTCCCAGACGATCCTGCCATTGTGATTCAGGATCGGCACGAGGCCGGTTGGCGACACTTTCGCCAGATTGGCAAAGGTCTCGGGCGTGCGCAGGCGCACAAAACTTTCCTCGAACGGGATCTCCAGATGCTTCATCGCCACCCATGGCCTGAGCGACCACGACGAAAAGCACTTATTGGCGATGATGAGCGTAAATTCGGCCAAGACGGTCTCCCCAAAATTTTCGTCACACTAGCCACACGATGAGACGGCGGCAAAGTGTTTCGGCGACCATATAAGCGACCAATGCGACGATGACCGGCCGCACGGGGAACCTAAGCCACGCCTGCCCGTTTGCCTCCTGCAAATGAAATCCCAGGAGATGCCAAGATGGTGAACAAGGATCAGGTCGCTGGCGTGGCCAAACAGCTCAAAGGCTCGGTCAAGCAGGCTGCCGGCAGGGCGACCGGCAACAGGCAAACCGAGGCCGAAGGCACGGCCGACAAGATCGCCGGCAAGGTGCAGAAAGCCTATGGCGACGTGAAGGAAAAGGTCAGGAAGGCACTCTGATCCGAGCCCATGCAGGCAACGAAGAAGGCGGCTCAAGGCCGCCTTTTTCTTGAGAGTCGTCAGAAGGTCAGCTTCTTGCTGAAGGCGTTGGTGAAGTTGACCTCGCCATGGTCACCGGTGGCCTCGCCCAGCACCACGTCCATGGCCTCGCCGGTTACCCTCGCCAGCGCGAAGCCACCCATATAGGCGGCCTTCGGCTTGAACAGGTCGAGACCATCGCTGTTGTAGATCATCGGCACTTCATGCTGGTGGCCATGGAAGATGGCGATGACATTGTAGCCCCTCAGCGCCGCCAGCAGCGCCTGCCGGTCGGCCTCGCTCCACCAATGCGGCGCGCCTGAGCCGTCATCGTCAAACGTGCGCTTGGCGGGATCCCAGCGTTCGACCGAAAATGTGTCCCAGCCATAGTGCTGGAACAGGATGACCGGACGGCCGTCGGCGGCGTAGGTCGCCAGATCCTGCTTCAGCCACGGCAGGCTGCTCACCGCGCCATGGCCGGTGTCGCCGGCAAAGCGATGCGTCTGGATGAGATGCAGGCCACCCCAGTCCCAGGAATAACAGTCGGTGTCGACATCGTATTCGGTGGCCGGCACCGGCGGCTTGAAGAACACGCCGGGGCGGTGGTTGACCTCGACATAATCGCGCAATTCACGCCGGTACCAGTCGACATGCGGTGGCGAGCCATTCTGGTCCAGATCGTGATTGCCGAGCCCGACATAGACCGGCATGTGCACGCGATCCGGGCCGACGCCCTGGCTGTAGCGCTGGCTGAACTGCAAAAGCTGCGTGCCTTCGCTTGGCTCGGTGATCTGGCCGCCGCCATCGTCGGTGATGTCGCCGCCGACGACGAGGCCGAGCGGTGCACCGATGCGGCTGCCGGCCGAACGCAAGCCTGTGGCAACGCCGTCGATCTCGGTCGGCCATTGCCGGTCGGCCAAGCCATTGAGAGCCGCGACATTGCGCAACAGCGCGGCGTCGGTCTTGCCTTCCTGCAGGCAATTGGGGCTCAGGCCGCTCGCCATGCGACAGGCATGGACATCGGCGATGAACAGGAAGGTGGCGTCGATCGGCTGGATGCGCTTTCCGGTCTGGCCGATAGCGGCGCGCGGCAACAGGCCAGCCATGGCAAGGCCGGCTGCCTGTGCGAGGAAATTGCGCCGGGTCGAGATGCGATTCATGGTCTGAGTTTCAGCACAGCCGGCGCCCTGCCGTCCAGTTGCCCCGCGTAGCAGGTCGACATAGCATTGTAGCTCTGGCAGTTTTTCCGCTCCGGTGCTCAGTGCGCGGGCGGAGGAGGATGTCATGAAAGTTGCTTCGATAGGCATGGTGCTGGCTGGCTTGCTGCCGGCGGGTGTGGTGCATGCCGCCGATTGCATCGACGCAAGATCGGCCAAGGCCGGCTTCGTGCTCGAAATGCCCGGCATCCGCAGCGAGTTTCGGCCGGTGGCCGGCGGCATGATCTCCGTCGCTAACACCTACCAATCGCAATCGCCGCAGACCCAGTTCCTCTTCGCCGGCCTGGTCGAAGTGTTTCGCGACAGCGATACCGGACGGGTAGCGACGATCCCGTTTTCCGATCTGCGAAAACTGTTTCCGCTGAAGACGGGGGCAAAGAGCACGATTGAATTCGTCGAGCTGTCGCCGAACAAGCAGCCGAAGAGCACCAAGACGCTGAGCCTGATCGTCAAGGGCAAGGAGACGTTCAGCGTCGGCGGCTGCAAATACAACGTACTGGCCGTCAAGGAGACGTTCAAGAACGGAGCCGGCGAGACGCTGGACACATTCACCGCGCTCTATGCGCCAGACCTGAAAGCGGCTCTCGCCCGGCGCTACGATGAAGGCACCAGCGCTGAATCGGTGAATGGTTACGAGACGATCAAGCCGCTTGCCAACTAGGAAGCGGCCTTCCGCCTCAAGGTTTTCCCGGCCGCAGGAGGATCCTGCGACGTCGCTTCGGTCCGCCGGGGAATGGCGGCGTTGGGCTGGCCTCAAGCTCGGCCAGGCAATCGCGCAACACGCTCGCATCCTGCGACGTCTTGGCCATCGACATGGCGCCGGAATAGGCAGCGATGGCGAGTGCCGCAAAGCGCTCGGGATCAGTGTCCCGCTCTCTTCCCGCCTGCTGGTCGGCGCGCACCTTGTCGGCGATCGCCCGACGCCACGCTGCAAAGATACCGGCCAAAGCGAGGCGGAAATCCGGATCGGCGAGCGACAATTCATGCGCAAGATTGTTGAGCGGGCAGCCGCGCACGAAACCTTGCTGCTCCAGCTCAGCCGCCACACCTTCGAACACCGCTCGCACGCCTTGGCGCGCCGAGCCCGCCGCTCGTACGGGCGTGATCCAGGTCTCGTCGAGGGCGGCAGCCACCCGCTCCTCGATCACCGCCAAGGCGAGCGCCTTCTTGGTCGGGAAATGGTGATGCAGCGCGCCGCCGGTGACACCGGCGGTAGCCATCAGTTCGCCAAGGGGGGAGGCGTGATAGCCGCGCGCCTGGAACGACGCTTCGGCGACATCGAGCACCTTGTTGCGCAGGCCTTCGGGATCGTTGGTGCGTTTTCGCGGTGGCCCTTTTGGGACCTGAGCAATCTCTGCTGACATTTGCGAACGATAGCAGATTGACAAAACAGGACAACCGGTCTGTTTTATAAACCGGATGATCATCCTGTTTTGGAGACGACACCATGACCGTGCCCCTGAATGTGCCTGCAACAGCCAGTCTGCGCGCCTCAGCGGTCGTCGAGTTGCGGCAATACACGCTGAAACCCGGCCGGCGCGAGACGCTGATCGACATTTTCGACCGTCGGTTCATCGAAGGCCAGGAAGATGCCGGGATGACCATCATCGGCCAGTTTCGCGACCTCGACCGGCCCGACATGTTCGTCTGGCTGCGCGGTTTCGACGACATGGCCGCGCGGAAGGAGGCGCTCATCGCCTTCTATGACGGGCCGGTGTGGGCGGCGCACCGCGATGCCGCCAATGCGACGATGATCGATTCCGACGATGTGCTGCTCTTGAAGCCGGCATGGCCAGGCGCCGGGCTCGACCTGTCGGGCTTGCAACGCGGTCGGCTGGAGCATGGAAAGCCAAGCGCGGACAATCGCTTGAGCGGCATCGTTGTCATCCAGATTCATCATCTGCGGCCTGGCGCCGAGGCCGAATTCGCCGGCAGCTTCGAAACGGATGTCGTTCCGATCCTTACCACCGCCGGCGGAAGATTGCTCGGCGCCTTCATCACCGAACACACCGAAAACAGCTTTCCCCGCCTGCCCGTGCGCCTGGGCGAAAATGTCTTCATCGCCGTCAGAGGTTTCGACAGTATCGAAGCGCATGCCCGCCAGGAAGCAGCGCTTGCGGCTTCGCCACGATGGCAAGCGTTTCGCCAAGCGGTCGATATGACTAGGCGGACCGAAACCTTGCGCCTCTCGCCGACGTCGCAATCGCTGCTGCGGTAATGATCGGCACGCAGCCAGCCGAAGTTCATACTGTGTGATAGGCTGATGGCTTGACTGCGGCGGCCGGCATGCGGTGCTGTGCCGGAGCTGGCGGCGTGACCAGCGGGATCGTTCGATGAGACTTGGCCTTCCATGAGACTTGGCCTTCGATGAGACTTGGCCTTCGATGAGACTTTCTGGCAAGCGGGCGCTGGTCACCGGCGGTTCGGACGGGATTGGTCTGGCGATCTCGGAGGCGTTTGCGCGCGAAGGCGCCGATGTCTTGATCGTCGGTCGCGATACCGGCAGGCTGGAGGCGGCGCGAAACGCGCTTGCCGCGACGGCCATCGGTGGCGCCACGATCGAAACGCTGTCGGCCGACCTCGCCACCAGCGCTGGTATTGATGCCGTCGTCGCGCATGTGCAGCAATCCGAACGGCCGCTCGACATCCTCGTCAACAATGCCGGCGTCGCCTATCTCGTGTCGTTCGAGACCGTCACCGAAGACCAGTTCCAGCAATCCTTCGCGCTCAATGTAACGGCGGCGTTCTTCCTTACCCAGCGGCTGCTGCCGCATTTCGGGGCGAGCACATCGGTCATCAACATCTCGTCCTACTTCGCCAACAAGATGATCCCGAACCGGCCGTCGAGCCTGTATTCCCTGTCCAAGGGCGCGCTGAATTCGCTGACCAAATCGTTGGCCTTCGAGCTCGGACCGCACGGCATCAGGGTCAATGCGATCGCGCCCGGCACGGTCGACACCGCCATGCGGCGCAAGTCGATCGAAAACCTGTCGGCGGCGGCGCAGGCGGAGCTCAAGACCTATGTCCAGCGCAGCTATCCGCTCGGCCGTATCGGCCAGACCAATGACCTTGCCGGCATCGCGGTCTACCTCGCCAGCGACGAGGCGGCCTGGACCAGCGGTGGCATTTTTGCCGTAGACGGCGGCTATACGGCCGGCTGATGTTCGGCTCTCCTCAACCCGCGACGCTTGACCAAAGCCCCAATCCGACGTCCGTCTGAAGATCGAGCAATGTTTGCGACATTCGTGGTGCCATGCCTGCGGCCATCTAACCGATTTGCATCCCTAACTGCCGCAATCTCCGCTTGAAGGCCATTGTGCAACGCGATACGCCGTTGCCGAATTCGATCGTCGGAGAGACCCGTGACCGCTGCCAAGACCAGAACCGAAACCGACACGTTCGGCCCCATCGAGGTTGCCGCCGACCGTTATTGGGGCGCGCAGGCGCAACGTTCCCTCGGCAATTTCAAGATTGGCTGGGAAAAGCAACCGGCCTCGATCGTGCGCGCGCTGGGCATCGTCAAGCGGGCGGCTTCGGAAGCCAATATGGAGCTGAAGCGGCTCGATCCCTCGGTCGGCAAAGCCATCATCGAGGCCGCGCAAGAGGTCATCGACGGCAAGCTCAACGACCATTTCCCGCTGGTGGTCTGGCAGACCGGCTCGGGCACGCAGTCCAACATGAACGCCAATGAGGTGATCTCCAACCGGGCGATCGAACTGCTCGGCGGCGTCATGGGCTCGAAGAAGCCGGTGCACCCCAACGACCACGTCAATATGAGCCAGTCGTCGAACGACACCTATCCGACGGCCATGCATATCGCCTGCGCCGAGCGTATCGTGCACGATTTGATCCCGGCGCTGCATCACTTGCACAAGGCGCTCGACGCCAAGGCCCGCGCCTTCAACCATATCATCAAGATCGGCCGCACCCACACGCAGGACGCGACTCCCCTCACGCTGGGTCAGGAATTTTCGGGCTACGCCGCGCAGGTGGCATCCTCGATCAAGCGCATCGAGATGACCCTGCCCGGCTTGCAGGAGTTGGCGCAGGGCGGCACCGCAGTCGGCACCGGTCTCAATGCGCCGGTCGGCTTTGCCGAAAAGGTGGCCGACCGCATCGCCGCCATCACCGGCATCGCCTTCGTGACCGCGCCGAACAAGTTCGAAGCACTTGCAGCCCACGATTCCATGGTGTTCTCGCATGGCGCGATCAACGCGGCCGCCGCAGCACTCTTCAAGATCGCCAACGACATCCGCTTCCTCGGATCCGGCCCGCGCTCGGGCCTCGGCGAACTGTCGCTGCCGGAAAACGAGCCGGGCTCCTCGATCATGCCGGGCAAGGTCAATCCGACCCAATGCGAGGCGATGACGCAGGTCTGCGTGCAGGTCTTCGGCAACAACGCCTCGCTGACCTTCGCCGGCAGCCAGGGCCATTTCGAGCTCAACGTCTACAACCCGCTGATGGCCTACAATTTCCTACAGTCGGTGCAGCTGCTCGCTGACGCCTCGATCTCCTTCACCGACAATTGCGTCGTCGGCATCGAGGCGCGGGAGGACAACATCAAGGCGGCACTCGACCGCTCACTTATGCTGGTAACGGCGCTGGCGCCGACCATCGGCTACGACAATGCCGCCAAGATCGCGAAGACCGCGCACAAGAAAGGCACCACCTTGCGCGAGGAAGCGCTGGCGACCGGGCTGGTCAGCGAGGCCGATTACGACCGGCTGGTGCGGCCGGAGGACATGACCCATCCAGGATAAGCGATTCCGGGGAAGTGCGTAGCGCTTCCCCTTGAGGAGCTGCGTCGCCAGATGCCAGAGATTTGGTGGCGGGAGAATTTGCTCCCACTTCGCCATTGCCCGACATGAATTTCGCGTCCGCAGCCCGATCACCAAAATGTGCGCACTGTGAACAATGTGTCGCCCGATAGACGGCTTTGGTGAACAGTCGGCTTACTCTACTTGATGGGTCATTCAACCCTATCTGGAGTACCGCCATGACCATCAGCTCTTCCACCGCAGGCGCCGGCACCGCGTCCAACAGCTCCACCACCATCCTGCTCGGCCGCGTCCTGCTCGCCGCCATCTTCCTGCTTTCCGGTTTCGGCAAGCTCACCGCGATCGCCGGCACCGCTGGTTACTTCGGCAGCCTCGGCCTGCCGCTGCCGACCGTGACGGCCATTGTCGTCGGCCTGATCGAACTCGTCGGCGGTCTCGCCATCCTCGTCGGCTTCCAGACGCGGATCGTCGCCTGGGTGCTGGCCATCTTCACCGTAGCCACCGGTCTAGTTGCCCATATGAACTGGGCCGATCAGATGCAGATGATCAACTTCCTCAAGAACCTCGCCATTACCGGCGGTTTCCTCGTGCTGGCCTCCTCGGGCGCCGGCGCCTATTCGATCGACGCCAAGCGCGGCTGAACCGTCTCGAAATAGCTGGAACAAGAAGGCGGCGCGGAATTTTCCGCGCCGCTTTTTCGTTATCTGTCTACCACGCATCCCGAATTACCTGCATTTCTGCTAGGATCGGGACGTACGGAGGAGGGACAGAGCCACCCGGCCCTGCCCTTCGGCATCGGAGGTACGGCATGCCCCGCGACGTATTGCTTCTGCTTTCCAGGCTGCTGCTCGCCGCCCTGTTCGTTCCTTCCGGCTACCATGCGCTTGCCGACATTGCCGGCACGACCGGCTACTTCTCAGGCCTCGGCCTGCCACTGCCGGCGCTGGCCGCCTGGGGCACGGGCTTGTTCGAACTGATCGCCGGCCTCTTGATCCTGGTCGGCTTTCAGACACCGCTGGTCGCGCTGCTGCTTGCCGCTTTCTGCATCGTCGCGGGTTCAATCGGCCATTACGGCCAGGGCGGCGACGATCCAATGCTCGCCTTCATGCACCAGCAGATGCTGATGAAGGATATAGCCATTGCCGGCGGCTTTCTGGCGTTGGCCATGGCTGGCGCCGGCGCCTGGTCGATCGACGGGCGAATTGCTGCTGGCCGCGCCTGAAGATTACTTCACCGACACGCTGGGTCCACCCTCGACCGCCAGCACCAGCCGGCGGTTGGTGATCCGCGCCAGTTGCGCCAGGCGTCCGGCCGGGCGCTCGCCGTAAAGGTCGGAAAGTGCTGCCGGCAGCACCAGCGCCAGCGCGCCGTTACCGCGGTTTTCCCATTTCAACCGCGGCATGACGCCAGGCATTGCGGCGGTCAGCAGGTAGACGACGCGCAGCATCGCCGCCAGGGTGCGGGCCCGCTCCAGATAGCGCGGCGTCGCCAGTCCGCGAATTTCCGGGGCTGCCTCGTTGAACACACCCTCGTGGCGGAACAGGCCGACCAGCGCCAGGAAGGCGCGACCGGGATGGTCTACGCCGATGAAGGAGGCGTGGGCGATGATGTTGAGCGACTGCTTGCCGCGATATTCCGGGTGCGCGCGCCAGCCGATATCGGCAAGCAGGCAGGCGGCATGGCGATAACGCGCCTCGTCCTCGGTCTCGTCGATGCCGAAAGCGGCAAAGGCCTTGCCCGTCCATTCGACAAGCTCATGGGCATGGGTGACCGAGCGCGAGCGCAGCTGGGCCAACTCTTCCGAAGCCGAGATCAGCGGATCGGCCTTCTGCTCGGCCGCACCCAGCAGCGAATAGAGAAAGCCCTCGCGCACGCCGAGCGCCGAGACGATGATCTTCGACGGTTGCATCGCCGCCATGATTTCCTGGAGCACGATGGCGCCATAGGGCAGCAACGAGCGGCGGTTCTTGGAGACGCCCTCGATCCCCCTGACCTTCTCGATCTCGGCTTTCGCGACCTGCTTGAGGAAGTTCGCCGCACTGTCGGCGCTGATTTCGTAGTGGTGCATGACACCGAGCGGATAGTTGCTCATTTCCATGTGCAGCCGGGCGAGATTTCGCCAGGTGCCGCCGACCGCATAGAAGGCCCTGCCCTGCCCGCCCTTCAAGAGCTTCGCCCGCGCCAGTTCCTCGCGCGTGATCTTTGCCGCCTGGGCAAGCGAGTTCTTCGCCATGTCCTGCAGGCGCAGGCCGCCGAGCGGCAGCGTGATGCCGTCGCCGATCGCCTCACCGTTGACGTCGATCAGTTCGAGGCTGCCGCCGCCAAGGTCGCCGGCAATGCCGTTGGCCGGGTGGAAGCCGGAAATGACGCCGAGCGCCGAATAGTGGGCTTCCTGGCGGCCGCTCAGCACCCGGATCTCGGTCTTGAGCACGTCTTCGGCGCGGTGAATGAAGTCGGGGCCGTTGACCGCCTCGCGAGCGGCGGCGGTGGCCAGCACATATATATGCTCGGCGCCGACTTGATCCGAAAGGGCGCGGAACCGCCGAAACTCCTCCATCGAGCGCGTTACCGCCTCGGGATCGAGCTTGCCGGTCGAAACGATGCCGCGGCCGAGGCCGGCCAGCATCTTTTCGTTGAACAGCGTGGTCGGCGAACGCGCCAGGCCTTCATAGATGACAAGGCGGATCGAGTTCGAGCCGATGTCGATGACGGACAGCGGTCGGCGATCCTGAAGCCGGCCCTGGGAAGTTGCAATCATCAGCCGGACGCTGCAGCGTTTTTCTTGCGGCGCTTGAACTGCGCGATGCGCTTGGGCGCATGCGACTTCAGCGCATCGCCCCGTCCGGACAGGCTAGGATTGGTCATGAAATATTCCTGCGCGTTGAACGGTTCCTCACCCTCCTCCAGCACCACGCGCCGGGAGGTTCCGTCAGCCAATACGTCGAAACTTTGCTGGTTGTCCATGATGTTGCCCAGCATGATCTGGCCAAGTATCTGTTCATGCACAGTTGGATTGGTGATCGGCACCATGGTCTCGACGCGGCGGTCGAGATTGCGCGGCATCAGGTCGGCCGAGGAGATGTAGACGATCGCCTCGTCTGAGGGCAGGCCATGGCCGTTGCCGAAGCAGTAGATGCGACTGTGTTCGAGGAAACGGCCGACGATCGACTTGACCCTGATGTTTTCCGACAGGCCCGGCACCTGCGGCCGCAGGCAGCAGATGCCGCGCACGACGAGGTCGACCTCGACGCCGGCGCGGCTGGCGTCATAGAGCGCGTCGATGATGTTGGGATCGACGAGCGCATTCATCTTCATCCAGATGCGCGCCGGCCGGCCAGCCAGGGCATAGGCGATCTCATCGGCAATGTGCTTCAGGATGCGGCTGCGCAGCGTAAACGGCGAGATCGCGATCCGCATCTCGTCGGTCGGCTCGGCATAACCGGTGATGAAGTTGAACAACTGGGCGACGTCGCGGGCAATCGTCGGATCGGTGGTGAAGAAGGACAGGTCGGTGTAGATGCGCGCGGTGACCGGATGATAGTTGCCGGTGCCCAGATGCACATAGTTGCGCAGCTTGCCGTCTTCCCGCCGCACCACCAGCGACATTTTCGCGTGCGTCTTCAGTTCGAGGAAGCCAAACACGACCTGAACGCCGGCGCGCTCGAGATCGCGCGCCCAGCGGATGTTGGCTTCCTCGTCGAAGCGCGCCTTGAGCTCAACCAGGGCGGTCACCGACTTGCCGGCCTCGGCGGCATCGACCAGCGCGCGCACGATCGGGCTGTCGTTGGAGGTGCGGTAGAGCGTCTGCTTGATCGCCACCACTTCCGGATCGGCCATCGCCTGGCGCAGGAACTGCACCACCACGTCGAAGGATTCGTAGGGGTGGTGGACGACGATGTCCTTCTCGCGGATGGCCGCGAAACAATCGCCGCCATGCTCGCGGATGCGCTCGGGAAAGCGCGGATTGTAGGGCCTGAACTTGAGGTCGTCGCGCGGCACGGCGACGATCTCGGAAATCTGGCTGAGCGCCAGCGGGCCGGTCAAAACGCTGATGCGGCTCGAAGAGACGCCAAGCTCGCCGGCAACGAAATCGCGCAACTCGCCGGGCATCAGCTTGTCGAATTCGATGCGGATGACCGAACCGCGGCGGCGGCGCTTCAGCGCCGTCTCGAACAGGCGCACAAGGTCCTCGGACTCCTCCTCGACCTCGATATCGCTGTCCCGGATGATGCGGAAGGTGCCGGAGCCCTTGACCTCATAGCCGGGGAACAGCTTGCCGATATAGAGGCCGACCGCCTCCTCGAGCGGAATGAAGCGAACGTGCTGCTTGCGGTCGGGCAGGCGGATGAAGCGCTTCAGCGCCACCGGCAGGCGCAGAAGCGCGCTCATCTCCTCGCCATTCTTGCGGTGACGCAATTGCAATGCCATCGAGAAGCCGAGATTGGGAATGAACGGGAAGGGATGCGCCGGGTCGATCGACAGCGGGGTCAGCACCGGGAATACCTGGTCCTGGAAATGGTCCTCCAGCCAGACCTTCTCATCCTTGGTCAGTGCATCGCGGGTGATGCTCTCAATACCTTCCTTGTTGAGCAGCAGCATCAGCGCCGACAGGCTGTTCTGCTGGTCCTCCTGCAGCCGCTCGACCTCGCGCAAAAGCTGTTCGAGTTGCTGCTCGGGCGTGCGCCCGTCGGGGCTCTTCAGCGCAATGCCTTCGCGCACCTGGCCGGCAAGACCAGCGACGCGGACCATGAAGAATTCATCGAGATTGGCGGCCGAGATCGACAGGAAACGGACACGCTCGAGCAGCGGGTGGTGCTCGTTCTGCGATTCCTCGAGAACGCGCCGGTTGAACTGCAGCCAGGAGAATTCGCGATTGACGAAACGGTCGGGGTTGCCGCCCTCCGGGCTCGCCACCTCGACATTGATGAATTCGCTCTGCACCGGCTTCAGTTCATTCATGGTTTCCTGCCTGCAACCGTTCCTTTGGGAGCACCGCATATGCCGAGATGGCCACGGACGCTCTAACATCAATTTGTGACGCGTGATCCGTCGCGGAATCGCTCGGCTTCCGGGGTCATGCGCTTAACCGGCTCAACTTATCCTCTGCCAGCCTTTTGCGACAGTTTCATTTCATCGATCTTGCAAACAGAGCTGTTATGATCCAGATGCAGACGAGACTGCGTTAAGGAGACGATGATGGCAGGCGGTTCCATTCCCCATTTCCAGAACGATGCCGGCCATCCGGCGATCGACATCGGTGTCAGGGAATTCATGTGCACCGGTGCCAACCCACCCTTCGATCATCCACACGTGTTTCTCGACATGGGCGACGACAATGAAAAGGTCTGCCCCTATTGCTCGACGCTCTACCGCCATTCGGCGAAGCTGAAGGCGACGGAAACCGAGCCGCCCGGCTGCCTCTATATCGACCAGGCCGCCTGATCTTCCGCGGCAAAGCGCGATGGAAGACGTCAGGTCCCGGCAGGTCATAATCGCCGGGGCCGGCGTCGCCGGGTTGACGGCAGCCCTCGCCTTCGCCGGACGCGGTTATCCGATAAAACTGTTGGAACAGGCGTCGCGGCTCGAAGCGGCCGGCGCCGGCATCCAGCTTTCGCCCAACGCAACAGGCATTCTTCGAAAACTCGGCGTGCTCGACCGGCTGCTGCCGACGGCGTTGCGGCCGGAAGCGGTGGTGCTGAAGGACGCGGCGACGCTGCGCGAACTGGCGCGGGTGCCACTTGGGCAAGCGGCCGAAGCGCGCTGGCAGGCGCCGTATCTTGTCGCCCACCGCGCCGATCTGCAGGCGGCACTGCTGGCGCAAGTCGCAGAACAGCCTGGGATTGAGCTCGTCACCGGCGCGCGGGTCACAGGTATCGCCGTCAACGCGCAAGATGTTGCGGTGACCGCCGAGGCGGATGGCCGCGCGATCGAGGCGCGCGGCCGGCTGCTGGTCGGCGCCGATGGCGTCTGGTCATCGGTTAGGGCGCAGCTTACGAGTAAGGAACCGGCTTTCGGCAAAAGCCGTTTCTCGGGCGAACTCGCTTGGCGAGCAACAGTTGCGGCCGAGGGTGCCGCCGGAGAAGCCTTTGCCACCATCGCCGCCACCGACTGCGTCACCACGTTCTTGCATCCCGGCTTCCACATGGTCGCCTATCCCGTCAGCGAAGGTCGCGCCTTCAATCTCGCAGCCTTCACCAAGGGCGAGCGTATTGCCGAAGGCTGGTCGGGCCGTGCCGACCCAGCTGTTCTCGACGGCGCCACGCGCGGCACAGCGCCGGGCCTGGCGAAGCTTGTGGCGCTGGCCGGCCCCTGGACGGCGTTTCCGATCCATACCGTCGAACAAACGCGGTGGACGAGCCCGCAAGGCATCGCCCTGATCGGCGACGCCGCGCATGCGATGACGCCGTTCGCGGCACAAGGTGCGGCCATGGCGATCGAAGATGCCGTGACGCTGGCTGACGTCATCGCCGATTTCCCTGCCGATCCGGCGAGGAGTCTTCAGATCTGGGAAAACCTGCGGCGGCCGCGGGTCGCCAAAGCCGCACGTCGCGGCGCCGTCAACCGCCTGGCCTGGCATGCCTGGGGCCCGGTGGCTGCCGCCCGCAACCTGTTCCTGTCCATGCGCTCGCCCGAAAAGCTCGCGGCCGATCTCGACTGGCTCTACGGCTGGGAGCCGCAGAAAATCATCCGGCGCTAGACGTCGCCGGGATGTCTATCGTTTTCAGCTAGTTATACAACCGCATCGACAGGCCGAGCGAGGCCGGTAGCGGGTTCCACCAGCCGGTGCGCAGGCCGGCGGTGCGCAGGCCCGCCGCTGTCCAGGTGTTGCAGCCGACCAGTGCGTTGAAATGGCCGTTCGCCTCGTAGAAGCGATCGAAGCTGGAATAGGCTGCATTCTCGATGACGACCGGACCGTTCGGCCCTTGCTGGAAACTCGCGTCGATGTAATCGAGCAGTGCCGCAAAACGCTTCTCATCAATGTCGAAGCCGGTGACATCTGGGTGCGGTTCGGCGATGGCGCCCGCGATATCTACATGCATGACCGAGGCATCCAGGGTCAGCGCTTTGAGCACTGGCACTGCTTTCAGCTCAGACCAGCTCGGCGTCTCCAGATAGAAGGCGCGGCCACCCCAGCCAAAGACGATGTAGCGCACCTCGGGAGCGTCCGCCGGGATGCCGGCATCGACCAGAAAACGAAAACGCTGGCGCACGGCATCATCGACGGGAATGGCGATGTCGGTGTGGATCGGGTTCTTCAGCACCAGAATGTGGCGCGTGCCCTCACCCGCAGCCGCCGCCGGCCAGAGCGGGCGCGGCACCAAAGTGCCGAGTGTTGCGGCGAGCACGACCGCGACAACCAGCATGGCCAGGAAACGCAGGGCTTTTCTCATGCGGTGGCGGCTTTGCGGTGTCCCGACGTCATCGTCCGGCGCCAGATAGCAAAAAAGCCCGGCCGCATTGCGGCCGGGCTCTTCTGGTTTGGATGAAAATGCTCAGTGCAGGATCTGTGACAAGAAGAGCTTCGTGCGCTCATGGCGCGGATGGTCGAAGAACTCGGCCGGCGTGTTCTGTTCGACGATCTGGCCCTGATCCATGAAGATCACCCGGTTGGCGACCTTGCGGGCAAAGCCCATCTCGTGGGTGACGCACAGCATGGTCATGCCTTCCTCGGCAAGGCCCACCATCGTCTCCAGCACTTCCTTGATCATTTCGGGATCAAGCGCCGAGGTCGGCTCGTCGAACAGCATGATGCGCGGGTTCATGCACAGCGAACGCGCGATCGCCACGCGCTGCTGCTGGCCGCCCGACAGCTGGCCCGGATATTTGTTGGCCTGCTCCGGGATTTTCACGCGCTTGAGGAAATGCATGGCGATTTCCTCGGCCTGCTTCTTCGGCGTCTTGCGCACCCAGATCGGCGCCAGCGTGCAGTTCTCCAGGATGGTCAGGTGCGGGAACAGGTTGAAGTGCTGGAACACCATGCCGACCTCGCGGCGCACCTCGTCGATCTTTTTGAGATCGTTGGTCAGTTCCTTGCCGTCGACGATGATCTTTCCCTTCTGGTGTTCCTCCAGCCGGTTGATGCAGCGGATCATGGTCGACTTGCCGGAGCCAGAAGGACCGCAGATGACGATGCGCTCGCCACGCATCACCTTCAGGTTGATGTCCTTCAGCACATGGAACTCGCCATACCATTTGTGCATGCCGATGATGTCGATGGCGACATCGGTAGCCGAGATGTGCATCTTCTTGGCGTCGACCTTGATCTCTTCGGCGCTGACGGCGTTTTCTATGGCCATGGCAGGTTCCCCTTTTTGTTCTTAGCGTTTGTGGCCGGTGTCGAGCCGGCGTTCCGTGTACATCGAATAGCGCGACATGCCGAAGCAGAACAGCCAGAAGACGAAGGCTGCGAAGATGAGGCCAGATCTCGCGGTCTGCGGCGTCGCCCAATTGGCGTCCGCGAAGTTCTGCTTGACGACGCCAAGCAGGTCGAACATCGAGATGATGATCACCAGGCTGGTGTCCTTGAACATGCCTATGAAGGTGTTGACGATGCCGGGAATGACCAGCTTCAGCGCTTGCGGCAGTACGATCAGCGTCATCTTCTGCCAGTAGCCGAGGCCAAGTGAATCCGCGCCCTCGTACTGACCCTTGGGGATCGCCTGCAGACCACCGCGTATCACTTCGGCCATGTAGGCAGCGGCAAACAACGACACACCGATCAACGCCCGGAGGTATTTGTCGAAGGAAACGCCCGCAGGCAGGAACAGCGGCAGCATGACGCTGGCGAAGAATAGAACTGTGATCAGCGGGATGCCGCGAACGAACTCGATGAAGATCACGCACAGCGTCTTGACGATCGGCATCTTGGAGCGTCGGCCGAGCGCCAGCACGATCCCCATCGGCAGCGACACGGCAATACCGACAAAGGACAGGCTGAGCGTCACCAGCAACCCACCCCACAGCTGCGTCTCGACATGGGGCAGGCCAAACATACCGCCAACCAGCAGCACGAAGGCGACGATCGGCAGCACCAGGAACAGAAGAATGGCGTTCAATCCCTTGCGCGGCACGCGTGGGATCAGCAGCGGCACCAGCAGCGCCACGAACAGGATGGCGACCAGGATCGGCCGCCAGCGTTCTTCGATCGGATAACGGCCAAGCATCAACTGACCGAACTTGGCGTTGACGAAGGCCCAGCAGGCGCCGGACCAGCCGTCCGGCTGGATGCCGCCTTGCGCTGCCGTGGCACATACCGTGCGATCCGGCCCCACCCATTGGGCGTTGATGAAGGCCCAATTGATGATGGGCGGCACGATCATCACCACCAGCGCAATTGCCAGTACAGTCAGGATAACGTCGCCCACCGAACCGACCAGGTTCTTGCGAACCCAGGCCAAAGGCCCCCGCACTCCGGCCGGCGCCTGTTGCGCCAGTGCCATTTCGGTGCGTACCCAGGAGGTATCATGTTCCTGCATGGCCTTACCTCTCCACCAGCGCCATCCTGGCGTTGACCACATTCATGACTGCCGAGGTCACCAGGCTGATTATGAGGTAGACGACCATCATGATCAGCACGCCCTCGACCGCCTGGCCGGTCTGGTTCAGCACAGTGCCGGCGATTGCCGTCAGGTCCGGGTAGCCGATGGCAATGGCCAGTGACGAGTTCTTGGTCAGGTTGAGATACTGACTGGTCAGCGGCGGGATGACGATGCGCATGGCCTGAGGAACGACGACAAGCCGCAGGATCGATCCCGGCCGCAGCCCAAGCGCGCCAGCGGCCTCGGTCTGGCCCTTGCTGACGCCGAGGATGCCGGCGCGCACGATCTCGGCAATGAAGGAAGCCGTGTAGAATGACAGCGCCAGATAGAGCGACAGGAACTCGGGTCCGATCTGGAAGCCGCCGGTCAGGTTGAAGGTCGATTGTTTGGGAAAATCGAAGCTCAGCGGAAAGCCGCTCAGTGCGTAGGCCAGCAATGGCAGGCCGACGATCAGCGCCAGCGAAGTCCACAACACCGGGAATTGCTGGCCGGTCGCCATTTGCCGCTGGCGCGCCGTGCGGGCTACGAACCACGCCATGGCGATGCCGACAAGCAAAGCGACGAAGATCAGCCAGGAACCTTCGCCCCAGATCGCCCGTGGAAAATAGAAACCGCGCTGGTTGAGGAAAGAGCCGAACGGCAAATTGAAACTGTCGCGAGGCGCCGGCAGCACCGCCAGCACGCCCGAATACCAGAAGAAAATCACCAGCAGCGGCGGGATATTGCGGAACACCTCAACATAAACGGTGCAGATCTTGCGAATCAGCCAGTTTCGCGACAAGCGGCCGATACCGACGACAAAGCCGATGATGGTCGCGGTGACGATGCCGGCAACGGCGACGATGATGGTGTTGATCAGCCCGACAATGATGGCATCGCCATAGGTCGAGTCCGAGGTATAAGCGATTGGCCTGACTGGGATGTCGAACCCGGCGCGGTTTTTCAGGAAGCTGAACCCGGAAGCGATATGCAGGCGCTGCAGATTCTCGATAACGTTGTGGACGATCCACCAGACGCCCGCCACCAGCAAGATGACAACCACCGCCTGGAAAAAAATCCCGCGGACTTTTGGATCGTTGATGAAGGAACCTCGGCTCGGCTCCTCGCGAAGAACTTCCTGCGACGCCATTGGACCATCCCTGGAAAGAGAAACCGGAAGGCAGACGATCTGCCTTCCGGATCACATTTCGATCAGCGGATCGGTGGAGCGTATTGCAGGCCGCCCTTGGTCCACAGCGCATTGATGCCGCGCGCGATCTTCAGCGGGCTGCCGGTGCCGACATTGCGCTCGAACATCTCGCCATAATTGCCCACGGCCTTGACGATGTTGACGACCCAGTCATTGCTCACGCCGAGGTCGGTGCCGATCTTGGTTTCGGCTTCCTGACCGAGCACGCGCTTGATCTCCGGATTATCCGAGGTCTTCAGTTCCTCGACATTGGCCTGGGTGATGCCCAGTTCCTCCGCCTGCAACAGCGCGAAGTAGGTCCACTTGACGATGTGGTACCACTGGTCGTCACCCTGGCGCACTGCCGGACCGAGCGGCTCCTTGGAGATGATCTCGGGCAGCACGACATGATCGGCTGGCGCACTGAGCGTCAGGCGGATGCCGTAGAGACCCGACTGGTCGGTGGTGTAGACGTCGCAGCGGCCGGCGTCATAGGCGGCGTTGACCTCTTCCAGCTTTTCGAAGACGACCGGATTGTACTCCATCTTGTTCGCCTTGAAGTAGTCGGCGAGGTTGAGCTCGGTCGTGGTGCCGCTCTGCACGCAGACCGCCGCGCCCGAAAGCTGCAGCGCCGAATTGACGCCCGGCAGCTTCTTGGCGTTGATCATGAAGCCCTGGCCGTCATAATAGGTGACGCCGATGAAGTTCAGGCCAAGCGCGGTATCGCGGTTGATGGTCCAGGTGGTGTTGCGCGACAGGATATCGATCTCGCCCGACTGCAAGGCGGTAAAGCGCTCCTTGGCGCTGAGCGGGGTGAACTTGACCTTGGTGCCGTCGCCGAAGACGGCAGCCGCGACAGCGCGGCAGAAATCAGCATCGATGCCTTTCCAGTCGCCCTTGTCGTCAGGCGCCGAGAAACCGGCCAGACCAGTCGAGACACCGCACTGGATGAAGCCCTTCGACTTGACGGTGTCGAGCGTTGTCGCCGACGCGGCCGACGCCATAAATCCGAGAGCGGCGACTCCAAGGATGCCAATTGCAATGTGTTTCATAACCCACAGACCCTTTTCTGTTTTTCAGGTAAACCCTGATCCTCAGGCAAATCCTGATCTTTTTCCCGTGTGAACCCGGCTCCCATCCGGTGCATTCCGGAACCCCGCGTCGTAACCGACGCCCGGCCCCTCCCATTCACGAACTGCATCGAAGGCGATTATTCCTGTGAGGTCAAGGGAAATGACCGATTCACGACAGCTTTGAAAACCAATTGCCGCGAATGCCTGAAATGCGCACAAGAGCACCAGGAAATCGGCAACCCGTGCAAACAAATCAATCAAAGAAGCAGCCGCACAAGTCTATAGCTCGCGACAGACTCCGCCGTCACTATAGCGATGCTTTGTTGGAGGCGCGAACCGCGATGGATTGGCCCATGTAAACCCCACCGCTTGGCGGGTCCACGGCTGTTGCGCGGGCTTTGCCACCGCTTTATGGCTGATCTCCTGACATCCTTTGACAGGCGGCGAACCATGGCGACAGACGGCAGCGAACTGGGCACCAACACGCGGCTTGCCCATTCCGGCAACAACCCGCATGACTATTTCGGCTTCGTCAATCCACCGGTCGTGCATGCCTCGACCGTGCTTTACCCCAACGCGGCGACGATGGCGGCGCGCAGCCAGAAATACACCTACGGCACGCGCGGTACGCCGACCACCGACGCACTGGCGCATGCGATCGACGCGCTGGAAGGCTCGGCCGGCACCATAATCGTGCCGTCGGGCCTGGCGGCGGTGACGATCCCATTGCTGGCTTTCCTGTCGGCGGGCGATCACGTCCTGATCGTCGATTCGGTCTATCACCCGACGCGCAATTTCGCCGACACGATGCTGAAGCGGCTCGGCGTCGAGGTCGAGTATTACGACCCGCATGCCAGCGCCGGCATCGCCAAGCTGATCAAGCCCAACACCAAGGTCGTGCTCACGGAATCGCCGGCCTCAAACACCTTCGAGGTGCAGGATGTGCCGGCCATCGCCAAGGCAGCGCACGCGGCCGGCGCCATCGTCATGATGGACAACACCTGGGCGACGCCGCTCTATTTCCGCCCGCTCGACCATGGCGTCGATATCTCGATCCATGCGGCGACAAAGTACCCGGCCGGCCATTCCGACGTGCTGCTGGGCACGGTGTCGGCCAATGCCGACTGCTGGAAGCAGCTTTGCGAGACGTTCTACACGATGGGCTGCTGCGCCGGCCCAGACGACGTCTACCAGGTGCTGCGCGGCCTGCGCACGATGGGCGTGCGGCTCGATCACCACCAGAAGAGCGCGCTTGCCATCGCCGCCTGGCTGGAAGGCCAACCCGGCGTTGCGCGCGTGCTGCACCCCGCGCTCCCCAGCCATCCCGACCATGCCGTGTGGAAGCGCGACTTTTCCGGCTCGAGTGGCATCTTTTCCATCGTTCTCAAGGGCGGCGGCCAGAAGCAGCAGCATGCATTCCTCGATGCACTGAATATCTTCGGCCTCGGCTATTCCTGGGGCGGCTATGAGAGCCTTGCCGTGCCGGTCTTCCTCGGCGACCGCATCGTCGCCAAGGGCCCGTATGACGGGCCGCTGATCCGGCTGCAGATCGGGCTCGAGGATGTCGAGGACCTCAAGGCCGACATTCTTCGCGGGCTGGCCGCTGCCGCAGTTGCCTGAGCGGCAGCCTGCCGCGCTGAATCCGCAAACCGGCACAAGGGGCTGAAAAGACTGGGGACTGAAAAGACTGGCCACGAGGCTTATGAGACGCCCGATGTCGCAAAGCCGCTCATTGCCTGATCGCGCGCAATGTTATTTCCCCAATACGCGCTTTTCCGGATTGGTTTGACTTTCAAAGTCGACAGTCGAGCGTCATTGCAGAGCGCTTCGAGCCGTACTTTCCGCTATTCCCGAGCTTGCCATGGCCTTTCGTCTCTTTGTTCCCATTCTCGCAGGCGCGACGCTGCGCGAGCGCATCATCGCCTGTATCGGCGCGATGATCGGGATCGCGCTGACCGGCGCGATTGGTGGGCTGGTGTTGGGCAGCGGCCCGCATGTGCCGCTGCTGGTGGCCCCGATGGGCGCGTCGGCGGTGTTGCTTTTCGCCGTGCCGGCGAGCCCGCTGGCGCAGCCGTGGTCGATCATCGGCGGCAATACTCTATCCGCGCTGGTCGGCGTGATCGTGGCGCATTTCGTGCACGAGCCTGTCCTGGCCGCCGGCATCGCCGTGGCGCTGGCGATCGCCACCATGTCGATCGGGCGCTGCCTGCATCCGCCGGGCGGAGCAGCGGCGCTTACGGCGGTGCTCGGCGGACCGGCCGTGACCAGCGCCGGCTTCCTGTTTCCCTTCGTGCCGGTGGCGCTGAACTCGATGGTGCTGGTGGCGCTCGGCTACGGGTTCCACAGGCTGTCGCGACGCAGCTACCCGCACAGGCCCGCGCCTGCCGCCAACAGCCACGGAACGGCAGACCCGCCGGCCGTGCAGCGCGTGGGCTTCCGACCCGAGGACGTCGATGCCGCACTCAGCACATTGGACGAGACCTTCGACATCGACCGTGGCGATCTCGAACGGCTGCTGCGCCAGGTCGAACTGCAGGCGATGGTACGCTCGCACCGGACGTTGCTTTGCGCCGACATTATGTCCCGCGATGTGGTGTCGGTGCCTGAACAGGCTTCGGCCGATGAGGCGCGGCAGCAACTCCTCGATCACAACATCCGTACCTTGCCGGTGGTCGACGCTCAGGCAAGGCTTGCCGGCGCCGTCGGCCTGCGCGAACTGACACAAGCCACGGATACAGTGAAGGGTGTGATGTCGAAGGCGGGCACCGCCTCGCCCGACACACCGGCGATGAGCCTGCTTCCCGTACTCACCGACGGTCGCAGCCATGCCGTGGTCATCGTCGACAGCGAGCGGCGCATCCTCGGCCTGATCACGCAGACCGATCTCCTGGCCGCAGCGGCGCGGGTGCAGGCGGCAGACAAGGGACTGGCAGCGGCCTAGTATAGGCGGCTTTAGGCAGACTGACAGAAACAAGCCGGGAACCTTTCTCTGGCCTGCGAGTCCAATGTCCAGGCCAAGCATCTGTCTGGAGGTCCGGCAACGATGACCAAGTTTGCAATACAAGCCGCGGCATCCGACACTGTGTCAGGCGACATGGCGCTGGTGCGCCGGGCGATGGCGCGCGAGGCCGGCGCCTTCCGCTCCATTATCAAGGCGCATAACCGGCGTCTTTACCGTATCGCCCGCGGCGTAGTGCGCAACGACGCGGAGGCCGAGCACACCGTTCAAGAGGCTTATGTCCGGGCGTTCGCCAGTCTCGGCGCCTTCCGCGGCGATGCCTTGCTGTCGACTTGGCTGTCGCGCATCGTCATCAACGAGGCGCTGGGCCGGCTGCGCAAGTCCAAGCGCCTGGTGCCGATGCCAGAAAATCCGGAAGCGCAGATCATCCGCTTCCCTTTGAACGCAAGTGATTGGAACTCAGGCGACGACCCGGAGCGGACAATGGCGCAGCGGCAGATTCTCGGGCTTGTCGAACGGGCGACCGATAGCCTTCCCGACGTTTACCGCACCGTCTTCGTGGCGCGTGTCATCGAAGGGCTGAGCATTGAGGAGACTGCTGATCTTCTCGGCGTCAAGCCAGAGACTGTCAAGACCAGGCTGCACCGCGCCCGCGCGCTTTTGCGCAAGGCGCTGGACGACGAGATCGGCCCGGTGCTGCTCGATGCCTTCCCCTTCGCCGGCAGGCGGTGCCAGCGGCGGACCGAGACGGTCATGAAAAGGCTTGGTTTCAAGGACTGAGGTGGCCGAGCCAGGCACCCTTTTCTGGGAACGTTTCGCGCCCCGCGGCATCCAATCATCGTCAATCCAGATGAAGCCCGCTGCCATTCGGATCCGGGCCAAGGAGATGCCATGTTTACCCGACAGACCATTGCCCTCGCCACCCTGCTCCTCATCGGCGTCACGCCACTGGCGCAGGCGGCCGACAAACCGACCGATCCGCAGATAGCCCATATCGCTTATACCGCCGGTATAATCGATATCGAAGCCGCCAAGCAGGCGATCGAGAAGTCGAAGACCAAAGAGGTTGTCGATTTTGCCAACGACATGGTGCGCGACCACGAAGCCGTGAACGTTCAGGCGCTCGACCTGGTCAAAAACTGAATGTCACGCCTGAGGACAATGCCACCAGCCAGGCGCTGGCCAAGGCGGCCGCCGACGAACGGGCCAAGCTCGCCAAGCTTGAGGGCGCCGAATTCGACAAGGCCTATGTCGAGAACGAGGTTGCTTACCACAAGCAGGTCAATGGAGCGCTAGAAACCCTGCTGATCCCGTCGGCTCAGAATGCCGAGTTGAAGAGCCTGCTGGAGACCGGCCTGAAGATATTCCAGGGCCACGAACAGCATGCCGAACATGTCGCCGGCATGCTGAAGTAAGAGCAGGAGCATGTCGAAACGACTTCTGTGGATTGCAGTGGCGCTCACCATCGTTATCGTCCCGGTGCAAGCCGAAACCATCCAGGTCACCATCGACAAGCTGGCGTTCTCGCCGACGAATGTCGAGGCTAAGGTTGGCGACACGATTGAGTGGGTGAACAAGGACGCGTTCACCCACACGGCGACGGTCAAAGGCGGTTGGGAGGTGATGATTCTGCCCAAGAAGACGGCCAGCCGCACGCTGACGGCAGCCGACACCGTCGACTATTTCTGCCGCTTTCACCCCAATATGAAAGGGCATCTGACAGTGTCGCCTTAACGCGATCCTGCAGGCAGGTCGTGCTCCGGCGCGACCCGCCTCGCCTCGTCCGGCCGCGTGATATGCGTCCACGAGCCGTCATGGCCTGGCTCTCGGCGCTGGATCCAGGCATCCAGCCCTTCGCGCAGATCGGCTGTCGAGGCCATGCGGGCAAACTGCTCGGCCTCGACCAACAAACCCTCCGCTATGCTTTGGTTGAGGCCGCGCGCCACTGCGGTGAGAATCGAGGCAATTGCTGCCGGCGAGTGTCTGACGATGCGTCGAGCGAGATCGTGCGCGGCCGGTATCAGCTGCTCATGCGGCACCACCTCGTTGACCAAGCCGAGTTCGAGGGCGCGCGGCGGAAACCAATCGCCGGTCAACAGCAACTCCAGCGCCCGTTTGCGGCCGGCCAGCCTCGGCAACCGCTGCGTGCCGCCGAAGGCAGGCGGCATTGCGAGGTTGATCTCCGGCTTGGCGAACAAGGCGCGGTCGCTGGCGATGGCGAGTGGCACGGCCTCAGTGATTTCGCAGCCGCCGCCGAACGCAATTCCGTTGACTGCGGCGATAACCGGCTTGCGGAAGGCTTCCAGCCTTGCCGTTAGACGCTGTCCGCGCATGACGAAATCGCCCAAGGCGACATCAGCGCCATTGGCCACGCTGCCCGAGAATTCATGGATGTCGCCGCCTGCGGAAAAGGCGCGCTCTCCTGCTCCGGTGAGGATGATGGCGCGAATGGCATCGTCTGTCTCCATCGCATCCAGGAGCACAAGCAAACGATCGATCAACGCATAATTCAAGGCGTTGAGTTTTTGGGGGCGATTGAGTGTGAGGATGGCGATCCCGTTGCGGGCCTCGGTAAGCACAAGCTCGGTCATGTCTCTTCCCTTTCCTGCATTTGTCATCGGAAAGGATCAGGCTTTCGATTGTATGTATATTCACTAGTCGGTATACTTTATGAATGAGCGAAGCGCCGATCCCCACCCGTAAACGCATTGTCGATGCCGCAACGAGGCTGTTCTATGCCGAAGGGATCGGCCGTGTCAGCGTCGATGCCGTGGCTGAAAAAGCCGGGCTCACCAAGCGCACGCTCTACTATCACTTCAAGAGCAAGGACGATCTGATCGCCGCCTATCTCGACGGTCGCGACCAGCCGAACATCAGGCAGATGGCCGGTTGGTTCGAGGCAGCCGACGGTGATGTCGAGCACAAGGTCGAAGCGATCTTCACCAATCTGGCACGGGTGGCGAAGAATCCGAAATGGAACGGCTGCGGCTTTCTGCGCACGGCAGCCGAACTCGCTTCAATGCCCGGACATCCCGCCGTCAAGGCCGGGTCACGGCACAAGAAGAATTTCGAGACCTGGCTGACCGGTGAGCTCTCCGGCCACGGCGTCGCAGAGCCGCAGACCCTGGCGCGCGAAATCGTGCTTTTGATGGACGGCGCCTTCTCGATCATGCTGATCCACCGCAACCCGGACTATGTCGCGGCGGCGGGACATGCCGCTGCAACGCTGGTTCGGGCACGGTTGGGACGAAAAACCGGCTCCTAGAGCGTTTCACCGTTTAACGGAGACAGCGAAACGCTCTATCTCTTTGTTTTGGCGCAATTCCGGGCGGAAAACCGCTCACACTTTTCCTGGAATTGCTCTAAAAGCCAGCCGCCAGCCAGGCGGGGCCGGCAGCAAGGGTCAGCAGCGTCAACGGCAGGCCGACCTTGAAGAAGGCTGAGAAGGACAGCTGTTTGCCGGCGGCCCGCGCCTGTTCGGCGACGATCAAATTGGCGACCGAGCCGAGCAAGGTGAAGTTGCCTGCCAGCGTCGAACTCATGGCCACCACCAGCCAGGCCCGCTCGGGGTTTTCAAGGCCGGGTATGAACGGCCTCAGCGCCAGTACCGCCGGAACATTGCTCATGATGTTGGAAAGCACAGCCGTAAAGCCGGACAGCCGCCAGATGTCGTCCAGGCCAAGGTTCTTGGCAGAAGCGATCATATCAGGCGTGAGCAGTGTTTTCTCGGCGCCAGCGACGACAATGAACAGGCCGGCGAACATGAACAGCAGCGGCCCGTCTATCTCACGGTAGATTCGCGCGGGCTTGATGGCGCGGGTGAGCAGCAGGATGGCGCCGCCGATGAGTGCTGCCTTGGCAACCGCAACGCCGGCGAAGAACGCGACCGCCAGGCCGAGGCAGACAATGACTGCCTTCAGCACCTGTCCGGGCAGCATGCGGCCGCGATAAACTTCCGGGCTGAGTTCGGCACTGCGCGCGAATTCGCTGCGGTAGACGATGCGCACGATGACGATGACGGCGACGAGGCCGAACAGGGCAACCGGCGCCAGTGCTGCCGAAAAGGCCGGATAGGAAATTCCCGACAGCGCGCCGATGACCATGTTTTGAGGGTTGCCGGTGATGGTAGCGACGCTGCCGCAATTGGACGCGGTGGCGGTAGCGATCAGATAGGGAATGGGATTGCGGTTGATGACACGGGTGACGTGGACGACGATTGGCGCCATGACCAGGCAGATCGCGTCGTTGACCAGAAACGCCGACAGGACGCCGGTGAGGAGCGTCACCATCACCAGAAGTATGAACGGCGCGTGCGCATGCTCGATAGCGTAGGCGCCGAGAGCGCGGAAGGCACCCGAGACCTTCAAATGTGCAACGACGATCATCATACCGAGCAGCAGCGTGATGGTGTCGAAATTGATGGCGCGATAGGCTTCTTCCATACTCAGCGCGCCGATGGCGATCATCGCCGCACCGCCAAGCAAGGCGATCCCTGCCCGGTCGAGACGCAGGCCCGGGATGCGGCCGATGGCGACGCCGGCATAGGTCAGAATGAGGATCACCAATGCCGCGGCGCCCATCGATGTCATTGACAGTCCATTCCCTGTTCAAACGAACCGACGCCGGAATGGATTCTTCCCGTTCAGGCATTGGCCGCGCAGCTTTAACGCCGCCCCAGCAAAGCGAAAGCGCATATGATGATCCGGACGTGAAAATCGGTGGGCAAAATCACGGCCGACCGACGCCGGGAGCGGCCGGAACATTGTCCTGACAACGGCCGAGATTGCGAATGAGACAAGCGCTGTGACCTGCCGCGGCCGGACATCGCCATTCGCGAAACGTCACTGTTGCCAAGGTCATGGTTTATATAATTAAATTCTAATTTATCCTTTCCGGGTATGGATAGCTTAGCCGTATTTAGGCCTTGGGGTTTTCACATGGTCCTTGGGAGGGAATGCCGCGTTTCGGAGAACGACACCTTTCTGACGCGCCCGATGGAATGTCCGCGTTGCCAAGGAGCCCGCAAGATCTTTGTTTGCGCCCGGTGGATGAGTTCGAATGGCCATTGCTGCCCCGGAGGAACGCACCGGCTTAGCTGCCCAGGTCACAGTGTCGCGTGCCTGGAGTGCGGCGGACGGGAATCGTGAGCTGATTTGAAAACGATCCTGACAAGGCTGGCCGGAGACGTCCGGCATGTTCCGTTTCCGCATGCCTGTGAGCAAGTCTCCTGGAAACGAAAAAAGCCCGCCTCGGCGAACCGGAGCGGGCTTGCAGCCATAGCGGTAAGTTTTGTTTCGGTGCGAGCAGGCCGCGAGCGTTTTCCGCTCCACGGCCGCATATAGCCCATAACGGCACTTCCAGACGAGGCGATTGATGGTTGGTCGCCGCCGGATTATTCGCCCGACGATCCGTCGCCATTGGCGCTGCTGCCCAGAATTCCAAAGTCCTGCGACTTCGCTCCTTGGCCAGCAGTCAGGAACCCATCCGCATCCAGGCCGCGCCGCAGCAATTCCCGCACGGCCGCGGACCGGCTTGGCATGCGCTTTTCGAAACGCCAGTTTTCCAAGGCAGCCAATTCCTCGGCTGTCAGCATGATCTGCAATCGCTCCGGTCGTTCCAGATCGGCCATTTTGCGCTCCAACCGCCGGGACCAAAATAAGACGAGTTAGTATGTACCTCAGGAACAGTATAGTTAGTGGTCGCCGCATAGCGCGTCAAGAGCGGCTGATTGGCAACCCACATTCAAGACCAACGATGCGAACGAAGCGTCGATTGCACAACCCTCACCATCTACTAACTAATTGATTTATTTAGGAATATTGACGATTTTTCTTGCCATCCGATTTTGATGGGCGCATCTTGATCAAGAAGGACAAATAGCTCCTGAAAGGGAGGGTTCCATGAGATACGGATATTCAGCTCAGCTACGCGAGGATCTCAATTCACGGGTCCTGGCGGCCCTACGATCCCGCGGAATGGTCAACATCGCCACTGTGGCAGAGGACGTGCGAACGCATAATTTGGACGAGAACATTGCTCTTGAGGACGTCGAGCGGCTCGTGATGCAAGTGGCCCAACTCTATGGCGCGGCGATGGAACTCGACGGCCTGACTGCCGTCGAGGCGGGGCGATTCACATCGCTTCCGGACAATCCGCACGAACTGCATGGCATCGACAGATCCGACGTCATCAGTGGCCAGGCTGCGCCACCTGCCCGGTTGGAAGGATAAGCGCGTGCGCTCAGAGCGCGAGCCGCTTTAATCCGCTACAATATCGGCGAAAGAGGTTTGGACGGAGGCCAACGGCGCTTCGAGAGTCCAGACTACACCGTCTTCCTTGAACTCCAACAGTCCGGTGCCGCTGAGAGCCAGTGGCGCAACCCGCTTAAGCACAACAGAGCCGAAACCACGGCGCGCAATTGCGCCCAAGCGCGGCCCGTCCAGTTCACCCCATATCAGACGAAAGATTTCGGCGCCGTTGGCTGCCCGGATCACGTCCCATTCGACTTCGACCCGTCCGCCGTGGCGCGAAAGTGCTCCGTGCTTTGCCGAATTGGTGGCCAGCTCGTGGAAGGCGATGCCGAGATACTGGACGGCATTTGGCTGAAGTGTGATCGCTGGTCCAGCCATCGACAGGCGATCCTGCGCCGCAAAAGGCTTGAGTTGCGCTTTGATCAGGTCGCCAACGGTGGCGCCGCGCCATTCAGCGTCGACCAGGAGATCATGCGATTGCGAAAGCGCCGAGATGCGCTCTCGCACCTGCTCTAGGAAAATCGCCGGCGTGCCCGCCGATTTGCTGGTCTCGCGGATCATCGAAATGATGACCGAATATTGGTTCTTCACGCGATGATTGACTTCACGCATAAGCAGGCGGATACGCCGCTCGCTTTCCTTGTGGGAGCTGATGTCGCGGGCGATCTTGGAAGCGCCGATGATTCGCCCGATGCCGTCGCGAATCGGCGAGATGGTCAGCGAGACCGGGATCGGGGTGCCGCCCTTGCGCAAGCGAATGGTCTCGTATGTCGGCACGCGCTCTCCGGCACGTATGCGGGTGATAATCGAGGTCTCCTCGCCGAGGCGGTCAGGCGGAATGAGCATTGTCACCGGCCGGCCGATGGCCTCGGAGGGCGTGTAGCCGAACAAATGTTCCGCCGCATCGTTCCAGCTGGTGATGATGCCGTTGATGTCTTTCGAAACGATCGCGTCCATGGACGATTCGACAATCGCGGCCAGTCGCATTCGCGCCTCGTCGGCCTGCGTCTGCATGCGCAGATCGAGCAGCGTGTTGATGGCGCCGACAACCTGACCCGATTCGTTGCGAAGCAGGCGAGGGTAAGCCCTGAACGGAATGAGTTCGCCATCTGGCTGCTCCGCAATTGCCTGGCCCCACGGAATATCGCGTTCTTCAAGCATGGAAACTGCCATTGGGCACTCGCCATGCGCCATCGGCCGGCCGTCGAAATGACGGAGCTTCCACGAGCCGCACCAGAGGTCTCGGCCGATGACCGGCTTATGTCCCCACAAATCGGCCGCGGCATCGTTGAAGAATGTGATACGGCCCTGTCTGTCGATGGTGTAGACAGCGACCGGGAGAGCCCGCATCAGATCGGCGGAGGAAAATCCCGCAATTCCTGCCTCCATTTGTTGGATGGAGTCCGCATGTTCCCCTGCCACGTAATCCCCTGTCTGTTCGATTTTCAACGGCCTGCCTCGACCACTGAATGCGCGCGAGAGGTTTCGGTTCCACTCGCCGACACCAACTCTGGTCTCGGCAGCGGCTATTGGGGCCGCCGGACCTTGCTTTCGCAACCATCCCCTTCGCGCTGACAGGAACCAATCGATAAGTCCAAGCGTTTGCCGCTGCGTACTTTTTTCATACATAGCCAAACGGAGTGAGGGACATGGCTTCATCAGCACTTATCGGCATCCTGATCACCTTTCTGGTGATCATCCTGGTGCTTTATCTCGTCCAGCGCCTGCCGCTCGATGGCCGCACGAGGCAGATCGCGCAGATCGTTGTCATCATTATCGGCATCATTTCGTTGCTGAAATATCTGGCGGTGTTCTAGTATAAGGACCGCCATGACATTCCAAAGGCTCGCATGGGTCGTCGCAACAGCGTTGGTTGCCGCAACAACCACGGCATACGCGCGACCGGACACGCGCACGATGACTTGCGATGAGACGCAGCGCCTGATCCTGAGCCATCGCTCGGCGGTGCTGACGACAGGCCGAAACACTTACGATCGCTATGTCCGCCAATTCGGCAACGACTGCGACTGGCCGGAGGTGCCGGTCGCCGCCTCCGTTCCAACACGTGATGGGCAATGCCGCGTCTATTGGTGCCGGGAGCCGGTGTTCGACTTCCCGAACGGATAGAACCAACTGGGTGCTGAGGGCGCCAGCAAACGCAGTCCGGGCGGCGACATGGAACCCTTGCGCTCCGCGTGAATTGATTCTGCGCATGGCGCCGCGGGGTGTAGCGGTGTGATGCCCAACAAGTCGGAGGAGCGGTCATGGCCACTGATACGAGGCGAAGCGGCAGCTGCCTTTGTGGCGGCATCCAGTTTTCGGTGATGGGAGACCCGTTTCGGGTTGGCCTTTGCCATTGCAAGGACTGCCGCAAGGCGAGCGGGTCGACTTTTTCGGCATTTGCGGTGTGGCCGCTCGAGGCGTTTGAAACGGCGGGTATCGTCAGCAGCTATGGTGACAGAAGCTTTTGCCCAACCTGTGGCGGCCGGGTCCCTTTGGTTCGTGAGAATGAGGTGGAGGTGACGATTGGCAGCTTCGATGAGGTCCCCACCGAAGGACTGGAGCCCAGCTATGAACTCTGGGTCAACCGCCGCGAACACTGGTTGCAACCGTCGCCAGGTGCCCGGCAGTTCGAGCATGACCGTGAGGAAGACGAGGCGAAAAACGATGGCCTGACAGCCGATCTGATTCCTGACGGGGCCGAGACACTCGCAAGCAACTTGCCGCAACGCAAATCGGCCTAGCGCACGCGATGCAGACGGCCTTGGCCGGTCGACAAGTAGGAATTCGTTCTCGAACACCGCCTGATGCGCTGTCCGATCGCCGCGCAACCATGGGATGGCCCATGGCTCGCTCCACGCAAGTGTCCTTTTTCAACCGGCGATCGATCTACTGGGTGGTTGGCTCCGCTCACTTGGATTTCGTCTTGCGGTTGCAGAGCGGCGCTGCGTTTTGTTTAAAAACGAGAGCTTAGACCACGCAAAATGGTCACGTCAATTAAGCTGTCCAAGTATGTTTTTGGCATGACATAACGAAATCTTGTCACCTCGTACAAAAGGACAATTTGTTTATTTCCTTTTTTGTTACACAGTGTGGCGAATCTTGAGGCCGAATGGGGCGGTTTTCATGCAGCCAGCGCCTGGGCAGCGTCGCGGTCCGCACGTGCAGCATCCACCGATTGACGGGTTCTGGACCTGGGATATCAAGCGCAGCCGTGCTTACGGCGACGCCAATCTTTCCGACTATCTCGGGCTGACGCTCGACGAGTTTTCGCATGGCGCATCGACCGAAAGATGCATGCAGAGCGTCGACGCCGAGGATCGTCTCCGGGTGCATGAGGCGCAAATCGACTTGGAGCAGATCTTGTTAGCTTGTGCGGGAGCGGAGTTCAGCCGTCACCATGCGGGCAAAATGGCTTTGAGGCGAGCGGCCCTCCAGCAGGCTGGCGCGCTCAAGAGCAGCGTCGCCGTAAAACTTCACCAACACCGCCGCGGCGCTGGCGGCGTCGACCCTGAGCCGGCCAAGATCGTGCCCGTCCCGATTGGACGATACGCTGCCGGCGATGACGTCCAGCATGGCCTGCAACTTGTCAGAGAAATTGCCCTCGTCTTCGTGCATCGTCGCGGTCCGATTGGCGGCGCAAAATATCGACATTTTTGCAAAAAACGCAATAGGTTCGTTGATGGAGCGCCAATACAACCTGATACAGCTCCACCGTGAGCTTCACCGCAATCTTCATGCAAGCATAGCCAGCGCAAAGTTCATGCGCAGACATTGGGGGCACCGATGGACCAGCCGAGCAAGATGGAGAATCTGCAGTTCGCGCAAGGGATACTGCGGGAACTTCGGCAGAAGGCCGAAGCCGATGGCGAGAAGCTTCTGACCTATCTCATCGACATGGCTTACCTCGAAGCCAGCGATCGCATCCGCGCGCATTGGGTCGGCAACCACGAGCCCGAAAGCCGCAGGGCCAAGGGGTAACGCCGAAATGGAGCGATGGTGGCGCCCCTCACGGGCGCGTTTTGGATGAGGCGCTGGAGCCCTTCAACCACGGTCAGTTGTGAATGCCGGATGAAAGGCCAGCCAGCGCCTCCCTCACCCGGGTTTCGCTGATCCCGCGCGTATCCTTGACCCAGCTGGGCGTCGAGAGCGGTGGCTCGATAAAGCGAACATGGTTGTTTACAGGACCGTGCACGTAGGGGCGATTTAGGCCGTAGATAAGCGCACATGGGACGTTCAGGGCAGCGGCGGCGTGCGAAATGCCGCCATCAACCCCGAGGAATATGGTCGACGCTGCGATCTGGAACATTGCGTCAGCAATCGACGGGGTCGAGGTGAAGTCGATCGCCTCGGGAATGGCGGCGCGGATTTTTGCAGCGCCGGCGCGCTCGCGCGGTCCGCCGACAATCCAGATTGCCCAGCCGCGATCATGATGGTCTCTGGCGACCGAGATAAAGCGCTCGATAGGCCACGAGCGGAAATTTTCGACGTCTGCCGTGTAGAGTGCCAGCGCCGGCTGGCCGGGATCGATCTTCTGGTGCCGGCGCCATTCATCCAGTTCGGCCGTATCGACCACAAGCCGGGGCGCCGGCCATTCTGTCCCCGCAGCCGGCTTTTCGCCAAGCGAGGCAATCGAGCAGACCTCCTCGAAGAGCCGCGTCTTGCGCGGGCCGAAAGCCCATAGATGCGCCAGCCAGCCGGCGGGGAAGCGATTGAGGAGGCCGAATTGCAATTCCTGCGGATAGCCGACGCGCTCTTTAATGCCCGCCATGAAGGCCATCAGCGCCGCCTTGGTGCTGCTGGTCATTAGATAGGCCGTCCCGTAGTCCTCCTTTCGCAACTCACCGACAAGACGGCCGCGCTCTGCAAAACCTGGCCGCTGATGACGCTTGGCAAGCGCCCAGCCTTTCCGGACATGCGGCATCAGCCGCGCCAGCGGCGCGGCGACCGGCGAGGTGACGACATCGATGGGGCGATCAGGAAATCGCTCGGCAATGATCTGGATGGCGGAGTGGCAACGGACGAAGTCGCCGACTGCCGGAAAGCCGACGAAGAGGATTGGATAACCGGTCGTCAAGGAAGCGCTTCGCCGTCAAGGATGCGGGCATAGAGATCCAGATAGCTACTCGCCGCTTTCTGGATCGGAAATCGCGTCGCAGCCGATTCGCGGCATTGCTGAGGCGTAAGGTCGGCGACGGCGTCGAAAGCGGCCGCAAATTCTTCATCGGTCTCAAAGAAGCGGCCGCTGTCGGCATCGACGGTCTCGGGCAACGCTCCTCGCGGAGTCGTCAGTACCGGGGTGCCACACAGCATGGCTTCGACCGGTGCGTTGCCGAACGGCTCCTCCCAGGCGATCGGATTGAGGAAGGCTCGCGCTTCGCCAAGAAGGCGAAGCTTGGGCTCACCGTCAACGATGCCGTGGAAACGGTATCGGCTGCCAAGGCTTTTGAAAAACAGACCTTCGCGGCGGGTCTGACTTCGGCCCAGCAGCTTCCAACGCGAACCACCGGCAATATCGAGACCGAAGTCGAACTTTTTGGCAAGATCGACGGCGCGGTTGAGGCCTTTGCTCGATCGCGCTATGCCGGCGAGAAACAGTAGACGGTCGCCCTTTGCGGCAGACAAACGATAGTCGTCTACCGGAAAGCCATTATAGACGAAGGTCTTGCGCCCATGCTGACGTGCATGATTGGCGCTGATAAAGCTCCAGTTCGCAACCGGCATAGGCTGATCCGGCATAAAGCCGCGCTGCGTATTCAGCGTTGGAAATGGCACCTCGACAGGCCAGCTGTGTGTGTGGACGATTTGTGTGTCGCGCGGAATGGCCGCCCGGCATTCGGCATCGGTCGAAGCGTGTCGGACTTCGAAGAGCGGGTGGCTGGAGCCAGGACCGGCGACAACCACGACATGGTGGCCGAGACGAACCATCTCCGTTGCCAGCCATTCGACCTGACGCTGAATCCCGCCGTAACCCCGGCAGGGTATTACGCCCTTCAAAACGAGCGTCACCCGCATTGACCTTGCCTCACAGTCCTCTCAAAGACGGTTCAGTTGCGTCACGGGCTTGGCATTGTCAAGGTCACGCCAGAATCGCGAAAAGCCGCGCCCACTGTCAGTGTTGCGCCTCTATCACCGGGTTACGGAATCGTTAATCAGCGCTTGCTACTATGCCCAATGACCAAGAATCTCGGCAATGCATCCAGGACCATCCCCAGGCAACAGCCAAAGAGTTCCGCTCTTGGTCGGCTGGCGCCTGCGCTGTTTCCGCTGGTCGTCGTCGCGCTTGGATACATGATCGGCCATCAATTCTTCGGCTTCTAAGGTCAACCCTCTCCAGATGCGCTCGCGGCGCAAACGCCGCGAACAAACGCAAAAAACGCCACACCCTTCGGGTGCGGCGTTCTCAACTCTGAACCGATACCGGTATCGGCCGGTCGTGGCCGGCTACGAAACTGCCTTCTCGCGGACCGGAAGCTTCCAGCCCGGCCTGACAAAATGGCAGGTATAGCCGTTGGGATATTTCTCGAGATAGTCCTGATGCTCGGGCTCGGCCTCCCAGAAATCGCCCACCGGCGCCAGTTCGGTGACGACCTTGCCCGGCCATAGCCCGGAGGCATTGACATCGGCAATGGTGTCGTCGGCGACGCGCTTCTGCTCGTCGCTGGTGTAGAAGATCGCCGAACGATAACTCATTCCGACATCATTGCCCTGACGATTCCTGGTCGTCGGATCGTGGATCTGGAAAAACGATTCGAGCAACGTGCGAAAGCTGATCCTCGCCGGATCGAAAACGATCTCAATGGCCTCGGCATGGGTGCCGTGGTTGCGGTAGGTGGCGTTGGGCACATCGCCGCCGCTGTAGCCGACTCGGGTCGAGATCACGCCGGGATAGCGCCGGATCAAATCCTGCATGCCCCAGAAACAGCCGCCGGCAAGCACTGCACGTTCGGTGGACGTCGCCATATCATACCTCCTTTGGATTGCTCCTTAAGTAGGCATTGTCGCTGGCTTCTTCCAGCACCTCAAGTGGATCACTCGTTGCCTGCCGAGCCGAACCGCCGCACGATCACCTCGAAGACGATGTCGGAGATCCACATGGCCGAGACGCCGATCAGGAAGGCGGCGGCCAGCGTCGTGGTGTCGTCGGCGGGATCAGGGATAGGCAACCCTGTCGCCTTGAACCAGGCAACGGCGGGCAGCGTCAGATAGGCCGCCGCCAGCGCGCCGCAGATCGGCGAGGCGATCATCTCGCGCAGCTTGTAGCGATGGCGCGACAGCGCCCGCAGCACACCGCCGGCCAAACCGGCAGCGACGACGGGGCCCTTGATGCCAAGCATGTCGAAGAGGTCGTGCATCATGGCCTCCACCCGCAAAGCTTTTGTCCTTTGCGGTTGTGCGCCAAAAGCGCCCGTGCCTCGGTATCCGACAGCGCATCGACGCCTTTGGACGACAGATGCAGCGGGCTCGAGACCGTGCAGAAGCCGCCCGAAGCAGTCGTGCAACCGGCCAGCGCCACGAGCAGCGCAATCATCAGCCCCTTGCCCATGATTTCAGCTCCTTTCGAACGGCGTCCGCCGGCAGTGCGCCGATATCGTTCTGCACCTGGTCGGCGACCGCGCGCGCTGCGGCTTCGGCGGCCGCCTGTCTGCCGCGCTCGGCCCTGGCTCCAGCCAGACGCTGGTGAAAGCCCCAGCCGAGGGCGGCAATGACGGATGCGAAGAAGCCCAGCAGCGCTTTGTTGCCGAGCAGGAAGGCGAGCAGCGCGCTCACAGCAGCCACCCGGCCATGAGCCCGGCCGCAAAGCCGATGGCATAGGGTCTGGCGGCTTCGAGATAGGCGACGAGCAGTTGTTGAAACCCTTCCATGTCAGTGCTCCCAGCCGAATTTGCGGGAAAGCCAGTGCCAGGTCTCGGTGACTGAGGCGATGGCAAGACCGGCGGCGATTTCCAGACCGGCCTGAATGTCGGGGTCGGAAGAGAACGCTGCCGCGTCATCTGAGCCAAGCAGGCCGCGCGCCACCAGAATACCGGCGCCGTAGCGCAGGATAATGCGGATGAGAACGGCGATCATGTCGGGCTCCTTGCGAAGATGGATTGCAGGATCTGAAACAGCGCCCGCCAGAATGAGAGGCGTTCAGCAGGGGGCACGGCGGGCGCGGACGACGGCGTAATGTCGGGCACGGATGACGGAACGGGCGGACTGGCTGGACCCGATGGATCCGCCGAGGACGCCGGGACGGACTGAGGGGCAGACATCAACAGCGCCTGGGGACGGACCGACCGGACGCGGTCGCTCCAGACCTTCCCGAAAACGGGCCAGGTCGGCAGCCGTCGCAGGAATGCCAGGCGGGCATCGCAGAGATGGTCGATGACTGCGCCCGTCGGCCTGGCGCCGACGGCGCCCAGCGTGGCCGGGCCGATCCTGCCGTCCTGCACCGCGCCTACCGCAGCCTGCAGAAATTTCGTCGCCCTGCCCGGCCCGCTGTTCACGGCAAAGTCGAACACGGCATAGTCGACGCCGCCGGGAAGCTGGGCACCGGCAACGGCGTCCCAATAAAAGCGGCGATAGACGGTTGCGACCTGCTCGTCGCTGATCCTGCGCAGATCAGCCTTGCTGGCATCCGCCTTCACATAGCGGCGGAAGTTGGCCAGCGTCACACCCTTCATGGTGGCGCCGCCCGGATCAGCCGGATTGTCGGACCAACCGCCTTCCGATTTGAGGACGAGCGAAAGCGCCCGCGCGAAATTGCGGTCCATGAAAGTGCCTCTTGAGATGTTGGGGATCGTTCTAGTAGAAGAGCAAATGACCCCTTCTACGGACGTTTTTGGTTATATCGCCTATGGCGAGAATGAGCTTTACCACCGTGGCGCGCTATTAAGCGCGCTCAAGCTTTTGCATCATTGCCCAGGCGCGAAGATTGCCGTGGCAACTGACAGGCCTGAACTGTTCCAAGGATAACCGATCGAGGCGCTGCCTGTCACACACGAGCAGAAAGAGGCGTGGTCTTTCAGCGGGCGTTACCATTTCGGCATCAAGGCGGGCGCTATGATGGAACTCCTGAGGCAGGCCGATCGGCTTATTTTTATGGATACTGACATGTATCCGACCGGCGACCCATCCAAGGGCTTCCGTCTAATTACGCCTACCCACTCATTCATGCGGCTTTGCGAAGGGCCGCATTCCATTTATCAAAAAACCCTTCCCGGGAAAAACATCCGGGTCGGCAGCCACACTCTGACCGGCCAAGAGCCGATGTGGAACAGGGGCATCCTCGGCATCCATCGAGAAAACCTCAGCGCTTTGGTTGATGCCTTCGCTGCCATGGAGGCCGTTCGCGAAGTGACCCAGACGTGGGCTCCCGAGCAGTTCTGCATTGGGGTAGCCCTGTCGCAAAATGGCCTCACGATAAGCCCGCATCGTCTCCCTATCCGAAACTACAACACGCGAGGCAAAAAGGCATTTGCAGAGCCCCGGGTGAATCGGTTCTTCAGCGCTTACGGTGCGGCGCCGATTGCCCAGCAAATTGGTAGAGCTGATCATTTTCGTCTTTGGAGAACCCCCTGTAATCTCTGGCACCAAAGGCATAGGTGGTCATTTTGATCCTATTCAAGCCCACGCCCTCATCACAAGCCGCCAACTGCTAAAGGCGACGCCGAAGGAGGCCCCGGTGTCCTTTCTTAAGATGTCGAGCTGGTCAGAACCTATGCGAACCAATATGTTCGTAGCGTTTACAACAACCGAAATGCCGCGCCCGTTTACGTCGTCGGCCGCGTTGACTGCAGGATTAATGACCACTTCATCGCCGGCAGTATATCCCCCATCGCCAGTGATGCATTGAAGATACGGGAGATAGAGTTTGGGTTGCGTTCCAAGCCCATGGGCTATTGTCAGTAAGCCGGCAGCAGTCATGGACTGCTGGTTACTCTCAAACGACTTAGTGAACGGCATGGTTGTCCACGCCGGCAGACCGCTTGCCAGCTGGAGGATCTGTCCGTCCGATCCTTTGGCCTTAGGTGTCCATGTCCCGGCTCCGTTCGCATAAAGGATGTCGCCGGCAACTGCCGTGCCGATGCCGGCCAGAGCACTGAGAACGGCCGAAGCCGACTGATACACTGTTGACAGAGCTGCAACGGAAGCCGCGACAAACCGCGTCGTCGCAAGCTGCGTCGTGCTGGTACCCGACGCCGCCGTAGGTGCAGCCAGTACTCCCGTGAAGGTAGGGCTCGCCTTCGGCGCCAGGCTCGATACCGCAATCCTGCTGTCCTTTGGCCGACTTGCCGGTCGTTCCGTTGAAGGTCGCGATGTTGTCGGCGACGGCGGAGGCAGGACCAGCGATGAGGTCGCTCGCCTTGACCCCGCTGTCCTTCCCCACCTTGCCCGTCGTGCCGGCGAAGGTGACGATGTTGTCGGTCACCGAGGACGCCGGTCCTGAAAAATCCCCCGTCCCCATCCCGTCAGCGCCTTTGTCGCCGGCGCGGTCGAACATCAGCCAGATGCCGTTCACCGTCGTCGGCAAGGTGCCGGCGCCGCTGATGTAGGTGAGCGTCAGTTTGCGATAGGGGTCGCCCTCATAGCGGCGCCAGTTGAAGGTCGACACCGGGAAGGTGGCGAAGCCGCTTTCCCTGACGATTTCCTCCTCGTCCTCGATGACATGCCAGGAGCCGAACGCCATGTCGAGATATTGGGTGCTGCCGCCTTGAGCGTACATCCGGCGCTCGTCGCGCGGCTGGATGCACTGGATCAGGGAGATTTTCGTCTCGCATTTGGCGGGATCGTCGACCAGCGTCTTGATGCGCGCCGGCAGTTTGTCGTAGCCGAGCAGCTGCGCCGCCTGCCTCGCCGTGCGCTCGTAGCGGCGGTGGAAAATATCCACCTGGCCCCAGCGGTTGCGCGCCAGATACCCCTCGGCCACCGGGATCGAGGCATAGCGGATCAGCGTCGCGCCAAAGCCCTCCTCGGCATAGAGATAGGCCGGGCCGTAGCGCACGACATTGCGCAGGCAGGCTTGCGTCGCCGGCACGAAGTTGGAGTTGGCGGAATAACGCAGCGCAAACAGGAAATCGCGCAAGCCTTCCGCCCATTCCTTTTCCTCGTCGGTCTCCTCGTCATTCATCTCGGCGGTGGTCAGCCCGTGCCATTTTTCCGACTGCGGAATGATCAGGCTTTCCAGCCCCGCGGCCAGCCGGTTGGCGGCCGAGTTGATGGTGTTGGCATAGACGCGGGACCCGCGTCGCTCCTGCCGCTCGGCCTGCGAACTCGGCCCGCCGGTGCGCCGGCCGCTCCAGACATCGGGCGCGTCGGGGTCGCAGAATTCCGCGACCTGCTCCCACACCGCCTCATACTGGCTGCGCTCGGTCTCGAGCTCGGACTGGCGGGAGAGGATATCGCGGGCACGGCTGATCGAGCCCTCTGCATTGGCCATGTGAGGCTCCTGGGTGTGAGTTGAGTGTGCGCCGCAAAACTTTCTTGTGCATCGCAGCAATCGGTGCGTACATAGGCACAGTAAAAATGACGGAAACGGGATGACCGAGACGCGAGATTCAAGGACCGCCCACTTCGACGCCCTGCATGGACTTAGGGGCATTGCTGCCGTCTTGGTGATGCTCGGCCACTTCGCCGAATATACGGGCCGGCGATATGATCTGGCGCCTTCAGGGTTCCTTGCCGTGGACCTGTTTTTTCAGCTGAGCGGCTTCGTGATCGCCCACGCCTACGACGACAAGTTCCGAAAAGGGATGTCATTCCGGGACTTCGCGGAGACCCGTCTTCTCAGGCTCTACCCGCTCTACTTCGCCGCACTCGGCCTGGCCATGATCGGCGTCGGTGCAGTCATCGCAACACAAGGGCTCGGTGCGTATTCGCGGCTGGATTTGCTTGCAACCCTTGGGTTTTCCGTTCTTTTCCTGCCCACGCCGCCGTCGCTCTCGACGGCTCCCGACCTGCTTTTCCCGCTTGATGGCCCGGCATGGTCGCTGTTTTATGAACTCGTCGCCAATGCCTTTTTTGCCGCGTTGGCCACAAGGCTGGTTGCGCGCTCGCTGGCCGTCATCGTCGGCGTCGGCTTGCTGGCCCTGGTGCTGATGGCCTGGCATGGTGTCGCACTTGGCGGCGGCGCCTACTTCGACAACACGATCGCGGCTCCCGCCCGGATCGTCTTCTCGTTCTTTCTCGGGGTCTTTCTCAACCGGTATGCGACCGGGGCCAGCCGGGACGGCAATCTCTATATGCTGTTCCTGCTGGTGCTGTGCGGAGCGCTGATGACCTTCGATCCCGGCGAACATGTCCAGCTATACAGCCTGGTGGTTATCGTCCTGATCTGGCCCTGGCTCGTTCTCGTGGCCTCGCGCTTGCGGCTTTCCGGCTTCTGGCGCTGGATTGCGCTCTTCTCCGGCAACATTTCCTACGCCATCTATGTCCTTCACACGCCGCTCATCCGCCTTTCGAACGCCGCGGTCGAAGCTGTGACCGATATCTCATGGAACGAGCACGGCCTGCCGTTCATCCTGGCGACATCCACCCTGATCATCGCGGTCTCGGCATTCGCCCATTATGTCTACGACAAGAATATCAGGGCCCTGCTGCGGCATTGGCTTTCACTTCGCCGCGCACGAGAGGGCGTGACACAGTTCTAGGTGGTTCGAGGAGATCGGCTGGCTCTACTCCGCCGGCGTTCTCTGCAGCGCCGGCGCGGCCTTGCGGCCAAAGCGCTGTACGACGAAGCGGCCCGCCTTCTGGCCGGGCACCTCGATCAGATTGTAGGTGATCCAGGACATGAGGGTCACCGTCGGCAGCACCACGGCAACGACGATCGCGAAGCGCAACGGCGCGGCCAGCTCGTTTCCGTATTGGCTGATGACGAAGGCCGCGACGGGCTGCAGCACCAGCAAATGGATCAGGTAGATGCTGAAGGAAAGCTCTCCCATCAGATGGAAGAACCGGTTGCTGAGCGTCACGGCGATCGTCCGCGCCAGCATTCCCGCCTTTCCCGGCAGCATGCGGTAGAGAACCAGCGCAAAGAAGCCCGCCACCAGCGCTTCACGCACCAGAAGCTTGCCCAGCCCCTGCTCGCCGCCAAAGGGCAGCGCCGCCAAAAGCAGCGCCAGGGCCAGGTACAGGATCGGCCGGGGCTGGCTCTGATGCACGATGCCGGCAAGCAGCATTCCGCACAGAAATATCTGCATCTTCAGTGGCAGGAACGACGGCATCGGAAAATGGATCGACAACAGACGCATCGCAAACACGATGGCGCAGCCGACGGCCGCGACCAGGATGGCGCTCCCGATCCAGTCCAGCCTGCGCACCAGCAGCATGACGGCCGGGAACACGGCATAAAACTGCATCTCCAGCCCCAGGCTCCAGTCGGGCAGCGGCGTGCGGTAGGCGAGGTTCGGCACCAGACCGAAGAGGAAGGTGAGATGGGCAACGATGTTCTTCAGGCTGCCGTCGAGGTAGCGTTCGGGCGCCTGGTGCGATCTCGAGAGGAAATCGTCGATGATGATCCTGCAATCGTAGACATAGGGGCCAAGCGCCAGCGCCAGGAAAAGCATGACATAAAACAGCGGCGCGATCCGGAAATAGCGGCGCGTCCAGAATTTCAGCCAGGTTTGCGGCCTTTGCCAGGGTTCCTTGTCCTGGCGCAGCTGATAGTGGAACACCATCAGGAAGCCGGACAGCATGATGAACAGGTCGACGCCAAGATCCGGCTCGCCGACGATCGGAACGCCGACGATCGGAATTCGCCAGCCGGTCAAAAGCAGGCAGTGCCCGACCAGCACCCAGATCGCCGCAAGCGCGCGAAGCCCGTCCAGGCATTCGATGCGCGACGACCTGATATCCGTGATGCTGGTTTCGTAGCTGGCCATGTTGCACTGCAGCATGGCGGTTGAGGCGCGATTGTCAACCCGTGGAGAGATGACGAATTGCGGTTGGCGGTTACGGAAAGCGCAGAAGCTGCCGATCTCCCCACTTGAGGGGGAGATGGCCGGCAGGCCAGAGGGGGGCGCCTCGCGTAAAGCGCTAGCCTCATCTGCCGATGGTGGGGGGTCGCACCCCGTCGCACCGACCCCCTCTGTCGCCTTCGGCGACATCTCCCCCTCGAGGGGGGAGATTATTCGCGCCTCAGCAACCGCGCATGCCGCCGCCAATACCACCACGCCAGCACCCGCTTCCCGAAACTGCGTTTCATCGCGGTCATGGTCATACCCCCAGAAGCACGCGGCGCTGGCCGGTGAGGTCGCCGGGCGCGAGGTCCGTCTTCACCGTGCTCGCCGTGCCCTGGTTGTGTTCGAGCTCGGCCCTCAGCGCCGCCTCGCGCGCCTGCACGTCCTTGTCTTCAGGCGTCGGCACCGGCGGCAGCGGCTTCAGGGCTGGTGGTTTTTGAAAGAGACACATGGTTCCAGCCTTCTCTTGTCCAGTCGTAGAGGAAAAAATCTTCGCCGTTCCTGCCGTAGCCCGGCAGCCGGCAGCGCTGCGTGGCGCCGAGCCGGCCGAGCCAGCGCAGCGCCAATTCATTGGCGGCCAGCGCCCGCGCCTCGACCCGCCAGGCGCCGCGCGCCGCGACCTGTGGCCCGAGCACGGCATGGAAGTGTGCGGTGATGCCGGGCACGCAGCGCCGCATGCGGCGCGTGCCCCAGCTCCAGGCGATCCACAGCCCGCCGCGCTGTTCGGCGGCGCCGAAGCCGGCCTCCGGATTGCCGTCGAGTTCGGCGACCCAGGCAAAGCCCTGCAGCGCCGTCAGCGCCAGCAGCGCCGGCGACCAGTGGTCAAGCTGACAGTCGATCTCGGCCCGGTCCTCAGGGCGCAGATTGGCGGCGATGTAGGAGAGATCGCGCAAAGTGGCGGGGATGATGCGGAGTGTCATGGACGGACCTTCGTCAGTCGGAGGCCAGGCCATCGTCAAACAAAAGGAAGTGCGACGTCTCCACCCTTCGTCATCCTATGGCGGAGCAAGGAGCGAAGCGACGCGGCGCAGACCATAGGATCCATGCCGTGACCTGCGAGCGAAGCGGCGGTCGCGGCATGGATCCTCGGGTCAAGCCCGAGGATGACGAAGCGTGAGGCATCGCCCCGAGGGAATGCTCAGTCTCGGCTCAGCTTCGCGGACATACGGTTGTCCATGTCGGTCAGCTTGGCCAGGATGCCTTCCTGCGCCCGCACCATCGCCTGCTGAACGTGGATGAGTTTGAATGTGAGCCAAATTTGGATTGCGAGATAAATCAGGAATGGCAGCCAGGAAATGAAGTACCCGAGCAGTGAATTTTCAGATTCCATAATACCCCCGAATTATTGATGCCGTGACATGCTCTATTGCCGACTGGCACGCGTGAAGGCAACGAGCTTCCATTATCGAATTACGGAATTACGGTGACAGTGCACCTATTTTCAGTCCCTCAGTGTCGAGGTTCAATCCAGCAACATCGCGCGACCAAAAAACGTACACTGCCGCCGCAATTCGAATGCGGGTCCCGCTATCCGATGGAGTGTCGAAGGCCTTGACCGGCCCCGCCGCCAGTGACCTACTTCGGACGCGCACGCTATCGGTTATCCAGGAGACGGGCGAATGGACATTCGATCGACACTGACGGAGCTATGCGAAGCCTTCAACGCGCACGACCTCGATCGCATCATGGCGCATTTCGCCGACGACTGCGTCCTGGAGATGCCGAGGGGAAGCAACCCCTGGGGCTCGCGCTTCGAGGGCAAGCAGAACGTACGCGACGCGCTGGCGACACGCTTCGAAGACCTGCCCGATGTCCACTACGGCGACGGCGAGCATTTCGTCGATGCGGCTGCCGATACCGGCATGTCCAAATGGATCCTCACCGGCACCACCCGCGAGGGCGTGAAAAAGGAGGTCCGGGGTTGTGACTTTTACACGTTCCGCGACGGCAAGGTGATCCGCAAGGATTCTTACTGGAAGATCGTGGAGTGACCCAACGGCGTCAATTCGCGGCGGCCGGGTCCTTCTGGATTTCCTCTCTTATGGCGAGAGCCGCGTCCGAAACGCTCGAGCGGTCGCTTTGCCGTTTCACCCGCCTCGCCGGCTTTGAACTTCGCTTATTCAGATCCAATCCACGCCGGATCATCGTCAGTGGAAGAATCCCACCTGGCAGCTCGAGCCGTGATCAACCTTGCCGCCAAATTCTCAGTGCCTGGTTTCAACATGTTTGGGCTTGAGCCGTCCATAATAACATGCCCGCCGTGACTTTCGACATACTCTGCTGCGCTATTGATGTTGTCTTGGAATTCCCGACGTTGAAAGATTTCAATTACCTTCGCGGATGGAGTGACGATCGCGATCCCGGTGTTTACTATATCGCTTTTGCTTTCAACTTCTGGATTGTCGCTGGCGATCTCGACCGGGGCATCGAAATGCCCATGGATCAAGCCCAACCAGAAGATAGCCCCCGCCGCGAGCGGCTTTCGCCCAGACACTTCTGTCGCTTCCACCTCTATTGAGCGCTGTACGAATACCGGAGAGCCACTCAGGCCCTTTATGGACCGGCACTCGATCAGATAACCTTCGACGCCTTGCATGTGCCAAGACGGATTTGGAATCCGCTCGCCCGACGGCGGCATTAAGGCCATATTTCCAGTGCGGACGATCGGAAGTATCTTTTGCCCACCCGGCACAGGGCTAAACAGGCCGGTCACATAGACCTCATCACCGACGCTGATCCGTTTGCTAGCTACTTTTTCAGGATTCAAAAACATAACCGGCGGAATCGCATTAAAGTGCATCCCCGTCGGCGGCGGCCATAGAAGTACTGCGGCATCCACAGTTTCGTCAGTCGCGTGTGTCCACCACTGCACTTCACTTCCGTGAAGCCAAAATGTCTCTGAGGTGCCGTCCTGAATATTGGCACGAATGCAAAAGTCACGTGAAATCAGTTGTCTTGCGACATGCCGCGCTGTCACAAGGGCAATGGCAACCATCCTATCTCTGCTAGTCGGGACTGCCACGAAAAAACCGGTGCCGCGAAGGCTGACCCGATCCCCGCCACTCTCTTTCACTCCAATAAAAACGGCGCAATCCTGAACTTCTTGGGATAGGCGCATCAGCACAATTCCCTTGTGAGCGGAACGAGTAGCCTCAATCCTGGTTCGGCTTTCTGGACATCCGGTTGTCCATGTCGGTCAGCTTGGCCAGGATGCCTTCCTGCGCCCGTACCATCGCCTCTTGAACGCGAATAAGCCTGAATGTGAGCCAGATCGAAACCAGGAGGTAAATCAGGAATGGCAGCCAAGAAATGAAGTAGCCGAGCAATGAGTTTTCCGATTCCATAACACCCCCGAATATAGTGCTGCCGCGATCTCCTTTATTGCGGCCGGACACGCATTAAAGCAAGCTTCCAATATTGATTTACTCGTTCATTGCCTTGTTCATGCGCTGCACGAATTCGCCTACCGAAACGCCCCCAGCGGATCACTCTGCCCCACCGGCCTTCGCGCCGCCTTGAACTCCGCCGGATCGACCACCGCTTCCCGCAGCATCATCACGCCGTAGCGGGTCGCGGCCATCAGATCGTCGCGCAGCTTGACCACCTGGCCATCCCTGCGATGGTAGAGGCGGAATTCCTCGAACCAGGGCAGCAGCGTCGAAAACACCTTGAAGCGGCCGGACTGCATGCGGTCGAGCATCTCCATCAGCCCGGCCTCGACGGAGACCGAGCCGTCGGTGAAGCGAGCGTGACCGGTGAGCATGTTCAGCCCATGCGCGGCATATTGCCTGGCGAGCGCGGTGCCCGCCCCTTCCAGCGTTTCGCGGCGGCCGTCGCGCGGCCAGGCCCATGGCAGCCATTCGCCCCACGGCTTCAGCGCCAGCACCTGCATGGCCGGGGTCTGCTGCGAGGCCCGCGCCGCCTTGGTGACGTAGACGATATCGGCCTCCGTATCCCAGGCGAGCTCGACCGCGGCTGAAGGGTGGTCCCAGCCGAAATCAAGCGCGCCGAGGCGCGGCCAGTAGCGCGGCAGCCGGAACGGCTCGCAGGCGATCATCGCCTCGGCGACCGGAAAGATGCGGCCGGAGCCCAGCACCGGAATGCCCTTGGCTCTCGCCTCGCGCTCATGCTCGGGATAGGCGGCAACGATCGCGGCACGCTCGTCGGGTGAATAGTGCCCGGCATCGTCGATGGTCATGAAGGTGACGTGACGGGACATCTGCGCATCCGATTCACACGCCAGTGGTCGAACTGGCAGGCTGTTGTGTTTGGGGGAATCGCGACGAGGACAGCAAGCTTCGGAGCTGTCATCCGAAGTCTCGGTATTGGGTCAGTTTGAAATTGGCGAGAGCAGAAGCTGCGCGAGCTGACCGTCGATAGGAAAGTGGATTTGCGGCGTGGACAGCATGTGGATTACCTCTTTCGTCCGTTCGTCCGCGAACTCGATGTCATCTCGCATTTCAACGAGTTCGGCCCATTCCTCGACGTCCTTCGCGTCAAGGTTCCCCGCCAGAAAGCGTAAGAGAACGCTTCTAATGTGATTGTAGGTTAGCCCGACGAGCGGTTTTGGATAATCCCAGGGAAGCGGCGCCAGGAGCGTCTTAATCTCAGTAACCGGCCGATCCAAGTCGACCAATGATCGAATGATAGAACGCCGTTCTTCCTCTCGCATGCTCAAGTGCCAACCGATGCTTGTTGCCCTAACGCTCCATCTTGTCGATGCGTTCGCTGAGAGCATTACGGCGGCTGATGATCCTCGAACCAGAACGATGACTGGCGTCGCGAGATAGTTCCCACCGACGGTAAGGGAAAATGCGATGTCATGACGAGGCGGCCATTGTCCGAGCAAGCCTCCAGGAATGCCCACCGCGTCCGACGTGCCTGGTCAGGCTCTGCGTCGTAGCGAAAATTCCAGTCGGGGTATATGCACTGCATCGGCCAATGCATGATGTCGCCGGAAAACACGGCCTCCATTCCCTGCGATCTTATTCTGATGGCTACGTGCCCCGCAGTATGGCCGGGCGTCGGCTCCAGCCACACCTCGTCATCGAGCGCATGATCCATGTCGACGAATACAGCTCGACCAGCCTCGACAATGGGCAACACGTTGTCTTCATAGGTCCGTTCGTCAGCATCGCCGGAGGCCGCCTGTGCGGCTTCAAACTCGCGCCGCGCCATAATGTAGCGAGCATTCGGAAATGTTGGGACCCAGCGCCCGTCGACCAGTCGTGTATTCCAGCCGCAATGGTCGACGTGAAGATGGGTGCACAGGACATAGTCAATCTGTTCGGGCGTCACGCCTGCATTCGTCAACTGTTCGAGAAAGGTGTCATCGTTGCGGTTGTGCCAATGCGGAAAGTACTTGAACGTCTTGTTGTTGCCGACGCAGCTATCGACGAGGATGATGTGGCGCCTGGTGCGAACTAGATAACTTTGGATGGGAATAATAAGTCGGCGGCTTGCCGGGGATATCGACCGAGGCGTGAGCCAGTGAAGATGCGGTTTGATTGCCTCGTCCGTGCAATCGGGGAACCATTCCGACGGCGTCCGCAGAGGGTCGCACATCTCCAGAATTCTGGTTACCCAGATATTCCCGATTCTCCAGTCATCCACTGATGCGATCCTCATTCGAACGAGGACGGATAGCTAAAGATAACATCCGCGGCAGCTGGCGTCAGAAATTTCTGCCCAGGAGAAGGAGGCGCTCGCTATGTAGCCGCTTGCGATCGGGTACCAAGCGTTAGATCCTGACCACTAGTCCTTTACCAAGCTGTTGACGTGGTCGGCCGACAAAAACCGCAGCACCACATCGCTCATCCCCAGCAGCGGCGTAAACGTCACGATCGTAATGCCGCCGGTGGCGTTGGTGCGGGTGAGCCCCTCGGAATAGATGTCGAGCGGCGGTTCCTCGTCGAACCAGACGCCGTGCAGCGTTTCGCCCTGCCATTTTTCGCGGCCCTTCTCATAGCTCTTGAACGACAGCACGCTCTCATCGGCCTGCACGTCGCCGCCGCCGCCCCAGCGCACCACGATGCTGTCGAGCGCGCCGGGCGCGCCGCGGCCCATGGTGGTGTGCAAAATGGCGTCGGCCGGGATCATGCCGGTGCCCCACGCTGCCTGCTGCTGCGGCGGGCCGACCAGCACGCGCTGCGGGTTGTCGCGCGTGCCCTCGCCGGTCACGCCGGCCGCCCATAGCCGCACGGCGGTGTCGAAGGTCCTGCCTTGCCACCACCAGGGATAGCGTCCGGTGAGGTGCATGGCCCATTCGGCGCCACCGGCCCGAGTCTTGCCGAGCTGGTTGCCGGCCATGAACAGCCGTTCCCTGTTCTCGGCGCCGGCGGCGTGAAATTCCGCCTGGCGTTCATACGGGCTGTAAGTCGCGAGCAGATTAGTCCTGCGCCTGCGATCCAGTTCCTGCAGCAGCGCCAGATAGTGCCTGCGCGCCGCCACCGCCCGGCGCACCGTCGGGCTGGCCCCCGAACGGCCCGAGGACGGCTTCGAGGCCACGGATGCGGCGGCGGATCTCGTCATCGCTCAGGCTTTCCAGACTGTCGGTGGAGGCATGAATATCCCTGGCCAGATCCTTGGGCAGCACCGACTGCACGATCTTCAGATACTGGTCGGGCTTGTCGGCCCTGACCGCGGCAATGACACCGGCGCCATGGGCGCGGAAATCGGCGCGCACCGCGTCGAGAAAGTCATCGCCAAGCGTCTTTTTCGTCCGCTTCGCACCGGCGCGCGGCTTGCGGTCATTGCCGGTACGCGGTTTTGTCCGCTCAGCCATGATCCGAAATCCCGACCGGCTCCGCCTGGGCGGCCGGCTTGGCCGGTCGTTTGATCTTGCCGGACTTGCGCCGCTTTGCCTTCACCGGTTTGCGGGTGGCCTTGCGGCTGGCCGCATCGGCGGCATCGGCTGCCGCGTCGCCCCGTTTCGCAGGCATGGCTTTCAGCTTCGCCCTGGCAAGACCGATCGCCCGGCCGTCGTGCGTGCCGTGCGGAAAGCCGAAGCCGCCGATGGCATCGACAGGACCGCCGCGAACCATGCCGATCAGCACGCCAGCTACGACCGGCTCGATGCGGCCGATACGCGCCCGCGGGGCAGCGCCTTCGAACACGCCGATGGCGCTGACGACCTCGCGGCCGTCATCGTCGACGATGATGGTGGCATAGCGGTTGGACATGGGGGCCTGCCGGATTGTGCGTTGCGGATTGAGCGGGCCAGCGCCTGAACCATAAGATCACGAGCGCAGCCGTTCCTTCACACCCCCCTCTGTCCTGCCGGACATCTCCCCCGCAAGGGGGGAGATTGGCAGCTTCGAGGCGCGGCTCATTGGCAACGTTGGAGATTGGCGAAAGCGGATGAGCGCGTAATCTCCCTCCTTGCGGGGGAGATGGCCGGCAGGCCAGAGGGGGGTGCTGTCCCGCCGAAGAAACCTTATGAGCATCAGAAACACAAAACCCGCCTCGGCGGCGGGTTGTTGGCGCAAATCAGCACCATGGAGAAATCATACGATAGCTGCCCTCACCCGTCAATAGGAAATAAGAAACAATTCCTACATCAGCCAGAGACTCTGCGATGTTAGCGCTACCATATTCGGCGTCAGTCATATGCATATGTGCTAAAGTGCCATCCCGCCGGCGGGCTTTGTCTGATAGTTTATAGTTTGGCATCATGGGGGTAAAAGCCATGTCTGACGACAAAATCCGAAATATAAATTTGACGGCCGACATCGTCGCGGCATTCGTGCGCAACAATTCAGTGCCTCCGGATGGCTTGCCGGCGTTGATCGAGAGCGTCAACTCCGCCCTGGCGGCCGTGGACAATCCGGTTGCTCCCCCGCAACCTGCACAGGAGCCGGCCGTCAATCGCAAGCGTTCGGTGACGCCGAATTTCATTTACTGCCTCGAGGACGGCAAAAAATTCAGGTCGCTGCGGCGCCATCTCGGCTCGGCCCATGGCATGACCCCGGAGGCTTATCGCACCAAATGGGACCTGCCCGGCGACTATCCGATGACGGCGCCCAGCTACGCCGCCAAGCGATCCGAGCTGGCAAAGGAGTTCGGGCTCGGCATCCGGACAGAGGCGCCGGCCGCCAAAGCGTCGGCCAAGCGCAAGACCAAGGCGTAACGCGACGTCCCTGCGCCGTTCGCCGTCCGGAGGTCGATCATGGTGGCCGACGAGCCCAATGACGTTCGTGTCGAGCGCGTCGATCGCCGCCAATGGGCGGTGCTGGTTGCCGAGAATGGCACGGTGACCCAGCGCCTGTTCGAAGCACAGGCCGCGGCCGAGGATTTTGCCGATGGCGAGCGGACAAGGCTCGGCCTGCCCGCCAGGCCGCCGGCGGAGGATCCGCTGGCCTGAGCGTGATGATCGTCAGCTGGCTGCGGGATATCGCCTGAATTGCGGCGGATCGCTGGGCACAGCCTTCGACAGGCATCGACCGACTGGTCATTAGCTGGCGCTTATGGGATCATGCCAATCCGACTCGGGGGAGTGCGGGATGGACAAACCAGCCATGGCATCCGTGTTCAGGATGCGGCATGCGCCAGCCACTGTTTCGGGCGTTCGCAGCGTCGGCCAGGGACAGGCCGATCCGGTCATCGGCAGACGGCCGCTCGGCGACGCGATCCGCTTCGTCATCGACGCCCACCCCCACTACGACATCAGCGCCGTTTCGATCGCCTATGGCGACGGCTCGGCGCCGCGCCTCGGCAGCAGGGAGGTCAAGGCGCTGTGGGCCGAGTATGGCCGCCGCTGGATGGAAGAATAGGATCACGCCCGAGCTTTCCCGGCAATCGTCACCCTGGATCGGAACGGAGGCTCGTGCGTTGAGCCTGAATCAATGGGAGCAAAGCCATGAATGTCGCCAATCTGCAACTCGAGGGCCTGCTGATGGCCGTCGCTTCGATCAACCAGGTGCTGGTGCGCAAGGGCGTGCTTACCGTTGAGGATATCGACATCGCGCTGCGCAAGGCCGAAGCCGGCGAGACCGGCGAGGAGCGCTCCGGCGGCATGTCGGCGTCGAGCCGCGATGCCGTCAACTTCCCGATCCGGCTGCTGGAACTGGCCAACCAATGCCAGCCGGAGACGGACATGCCGTCCTTCTCGAAACTAGCGCGCATGGTCGGCCAGATGAAGGAACCGTATAACGATCAGATGTGAGGGCATTGCCTTGGCCGGTTGAACGCGGGCAGCGGCTTCGATGATCTCATCGCGCGTCCCACGAGCGCGCCATGACGGTCCCCGGTTCCTTCTCGATCATTACCGCGATGCTGCTGCTGATCGGCATAATGCCGATCAGGCCGTGGTCGCGGCGTTGGCACTGGCGCACGCGGGGTTGGCGGGAGCCGTGCTCGCGGTTCTTCTGGTGCTGCTGTTCGACAACAAGATCTGAGCTGCCGCGAGGCGGCCTTAGAGGCTTATGCCCTGCCCGGCCAGCCCAGCCGCGACGCCAGAACGCTGCCCGGTCCATGCACCGCGGCAAACAGCAGGCCGGCGGCGAAGGGGAAATGGGACATGAAGGCGCCGAACTCGGCCTGGTCCGCGGCCCAGTGCGACGGACCATGGAAGGCAAAGCCGAGGAAGACCACGTAGACCGCGCCGATCAGCGCTGCCGGGGTCAGGAAGGCGCCGGTCAGGAAGGCGATCACCAGCAGCGTTTCGAGGATCGCCGCGCACCAGGCCAGAAACAGCGGGAACGGGAAGCCGGCGGCGGCGATGTAGCCGGCGGTCGCTCCCATATCCATGAACTTGAAGGCCACGGCCATCGCGAACATGGCAGCGAAGATCAGGCGGGCGATGAGGATGACCGCGGTCTGCCACGGCGATTGAACGGTTTCCATAATGTCCTCCAAGGTTTGCAATGGTTTCGCTCCAAGGACGGGCGGCACGCCGCCGATCCGACATCATCCGGCAAAAAACTTGGCGGGCAAAGCCAGGACGTCTCGCAGGCGCCATCTCCTGACAGCCGGCACACTGCTCAGAGCTTCGCCATCAACTCCCGTCCCAGCCGCTTCGGCGGCTCTGCCCGCAGCACCACATTCGTCGTCACCGCGCCGTAGCGGCCGATGGCATCGACGATGCTTTCAAGATCGGGCGGCGAAGGGACGACGACCTTGACCAGAAAGCAATCCTCGCCGGTCACTCGCAGCACCTCGACCACTTCCGGCATGGCAGCGAACTTCTTCAGGCAGGTCTGGATGTGCTCATGCGTGGTGCGCAGGCGGATCATCGCCACGGTGCCGAGACCAAGGGCGGCGGGGTCGATCGCCGCCCGGTAACCGGCGATGATGCCGCGCTCCTCCAGCCGCTTCACCCTTTCCGAGGTGGCGGGCTGGGAGAGGCCGACGCGCCGGCCGAGTTCGGAAATGCCGATGCGGCCATCCTCCTGCATGATCTCGATGATCGCCATGTCGGTGGGGTCGAGCCGCGGCCGATAATCGCCATTTGCCATGAGCACCTTCAATCCATCGGAATTCTTCGTCGCTTTCCGATGATCTCTCATTCCGTCGATGAGGAGAAGACCTAGAATTGGGCGCTATCGCACCAAGGAGACACGACTTTCCATGACCGACTTCATCATCCTGCCGGGCAGCGGCGGATCGGGCGAGGCCCATTGGCAGACACGCTGGCAGCGGACCAACCCGGCGATGCGCCGTTTCAGCCCGGCAAGCTGGGACCTGCCGGATTTCGACGACTGGGTGGCCGCTCTCGACGCCGCGGTATCACAGGCAACAACGCCGCCGGTTCTCATCGCCCACAGCCTCAGCTGCCTGTTGGTGGCGCATTGGCAGCTGGTGTCGAGCCGCCCGGTCGGCGGCGCGTTTCTGGTTGCGGTTCCCGATCCGGCGTCGCCGGTGTTTCCCGCTTACGGAATTCCCTTCGCCGACACGTCGCGCGGTCCGCTTCGCTTTCCTTCGCTGGTCGTCGCCAGCACCGATGATCCTTACGACCCGCATGGCTATGCCAAGGCGAAGGCCGGGCAATGGGGCAGCGCGCTGCACAGCGCCGGGCCGCTCGGCCATATCAACAGCGATAGCGGCCTTGGCGAATGGCCGGAAGGAATGGAGCTGCTAATGGCTTTCGTCGGAAGCATCGAGTTGAAGGGCGATTGTCGAGCATCGCCGCCAAAGGCCGACGATCTTCGCACAATGTCCTGAATTCAGGTGGCTGGAAATCTCTCACGCACAGAGCCCTGCCCCTCCTGCTCCTCGCGCCGACGCTCGGCGTCGGCTTTACGCTTGGGGCAATCCTCGTAGTCGTGGTCGCGCGAGCCGCAGTAGGAGCAGCATTTTGCCGGCGGGTCGGGGCGCAGCGTCGTGGCCATGCACTAGAATGCACGAAAAGTCATCCGGTTGCAGCAGCGCCTGCGACGTCACTGCCCGGATGCATCGCCGCCAGCCTGGGCCGCCCTCAATACCCGCCGACGATCGGCAGGATTTCGCCGGTGATGTAGCTCGAGCATTGCGGCGAGGCTAGGAACACATAGGCCGGCGCGATCTCCTCCGGCTGGGCCGGGCGCTTCATCGGCGTCTTGGCACCGAATTGCGAAACATCGGCCGCCTGTTTGTCGGACGGATTGAGCGGCGTCCAGACCGGCCCCGGCGCCACCGCGTTGACGCGGATGCCCTTGCCGATCAGATTGCCCGACAGCGCCCGGGTGAAGGCGTGGATGCCGCCCTTGGTCATCGAATAGTCGACCAGCTCCTTCGAGCCGTGGATGCCGGTGACCGAACCGGTGTTGACGATGGCCGAGCCCGGCTTCATATGCGCCACCGCTTCCTGGGCCATATGGAAATAGCCGTAGAGGTTGGTCTTCAGCGTGGTGTCGAAATGCTCCTCGGTGAGGTCGGCGAAGTCGGCCGAATGAACCTGGAAAGCGGCATTGTTGACCAGCACGTCCAGCTTGCCGAGCTGCTTGACCGTGCGCTCCACCGCGCGGCGGCAGAAGGCTCGGCTGGCGACATCGCCGCGCAACACCAGGCAGCGCCGGCCCTCCGCCTCGACCGCCTGCTTGGTCACGTCGGCATCCCTGTCTTCGCTGAGATAAACGATGGCGACGTCGGCGCCTTCGCGCGCAAACAATACTGCAACGGCGCGGCCGATGCCGGAATCGCCGCCGGTGATCAGCGCCACCTTGCCGTCGAGTTTCTTGGAACCCTGCCAGAACGGCGCATCATAAAGCGGCGCCGGCTTGATCTCGCCTTCCTCGCCGGGCTTGGGATGATGCTGCTTGGGAAAAGGCGGCTCCGGATAGGGCCGAGCGCCGGCCTGCATGGCGGCCGATGATTTGGCCTTCGGCTTGCGGCGATCGTCGGTATCGACCTTGCGCTGCACGCTGCGCTGCATGCGCACCGCCTTCGAGGTTTCCGATTTGGTCAGCATGGGATTCTCCTTCCGTGTCGAAGGACAACGCGTGTCAGCCAAAAAGGTTGGGCGACGAAAAAAGGTGGCGGCAGGTGCTGCGCGCCGGCACGCACATTTTGTCCGGCCTACATCAAAGTTAAATGCAAGGCACAGGCATCAGGTGGTAGCTGAGTTCGAAAGGGGGGCCTCTAAAACTCTCGGGAGGAGTCCATGGACGTTCTAGATCTGGTTGCCAAACTGTCGGCCGCGGTACTGCGCCGGCGCGCCCCATCTCCGCCAATACTGTTCAGGCCGATCCGCCACTCGCTCGCCGACATCCCGTTGAAGGCGCAGTCGCGACCGCCTTACCGGCCACGCCAACCGATCCGGCCGGCAAGCAACATGTAGCTTGCGCAGGCCGCAACCACTTCGCGGTTTCCTCGTTTATGGCGATCCCGTTTACGGAGGCTATGCATGAAATCAATACGGACAAACAATCCCATTCTCGCCCTGGGTGCAGCTGCCTTTCTGGCCGCGCCTTTCGCCGGGCTTTTGTGGCGGACGCGCGAATGGTTCGGATGGTGAATTTCTCATGAGCCGATTTCTTCCCCTGACGATCAAATTCGTGGACTACAGTACGATGACGGTGTCGTCGATCGCCGACGCCAGGAAGGCGCTGGGCGGAACATGGAAAAACAAGGAAGCCGCTGCCTACAAGGCGGCCGTCAGGCTGGTGGATGACGCATTGAACGGCATCTGCCGCCCCGACATTGCCTTTGCCGCTTTCAAGAATGCCGCCGCCCAACAGGGCTTGCTGAAGCCGGCGAAGCCAAGTGCCGCCCTTGCCATGCTCGACGAATTGGCGTCGCTGAACGGATCCGGCGGTTAGACAAGAACCGGCTGAGGAGCTGCCTCCTCACCGCTCCGCGATACCTACCTCGGCTCGCGGTTCATGCTGAGATAGGTCGGGTCGAACTCGGCAATCTCGACAAGCCGTTGCCAGTCCAAGATCGTCACCGTGTAATTTGCCCAGCCAATCACGCCGAGCCTTCGCAACGCGCCGATGACCCGGTTCATATGGACGATCGACAGCCCCAGCACGTCGGCCAGCTCGGCTTGCGACAAGGGCAGCCGGAAACTCATTCCGTTGGTCTGCTTGACCACCTGAAGCCGAACGAACAGCTCGCACACCAGATGCGCCAGATGTGAGGTCTTGGAGCGCCGGCCCATGGCCACGATCCATTCGCGGTGGATGGCGCCATCGACGAGCGTGTCCAGCCACAGCAACCTTGTCAGATGCGGCGCCTGTTCGGTTATGTCCCGCAACCGGCTGTGGTCGGCGGCAATCACCCGGCATGGCGACAAAGCAATGATGCCATGGTCCATGGTCTTGAGCAGAAAGGCGTGCAGGTCGACAAAATCGCCGGGGACCTGCAGCGATGTGAATTGCCGGCCGCCATTCTCCAGCACCTTGTAGCGCGCAGCCAGCCCCTCGATGATGAGCGTGCTGTAGCCGGGTCTCGATCCCTCGGCAACGATGTCCTGGCCGGTGGCAAAATCGAGCTCGATGGTCATGGCGCCGGCGAGCAGCCCCTTCTCCTCCTCGGAGAGGGCATCATGCTGGCCAAGGTTCAGATAGAGCGACTCTAGCATCGATGGTTTTCCATCCCAATGGGTGGAGAAGAAACTGGTAGGCCTAGCTCAACGCCGCAGATCGGGTGCGGTTGCATCTGTGATGGCGCGCCGGCTTCTTGCCCAGACGATTGCGAGAAATCTGTTTGGGAATCAGGCGGATGGAACCATGAGCGAGAAAGGGGATTTACCGTTCTCATGCAGGGAATGCCGCACATGGAACGGTTCTACTTCGATCTGTATAATACCGAAAACCAGTTCGATGAGGTGGGACAGCTGTTTCCAAACCGAGAGCGCGCGGGAGCAGAGGCGCTGCGCATATTGCACGATGTCGCCCGGGACGAGATGCCGGAAGGCGAGCACCGGCGGATCACCGTCAAGATGCTGAACGAGAACAGGCAACAGATCTTCGAAGCATCGTTGACGATGGAGTCGCTGTGGAGTTGAGCGTGGCGGCCTTGTCGACCACCGCATGGAACCTCTTGCCTTCCCCTCAGTTTCCTAAGGGAAGGCCCAGCAGCAGCAGCTGCTGGCCCAGTTGATTGGCTGGAGGCACGAACCCATGTCCTTGCAAAAGCTTCATCCCGAGCAGGTCGACGCGACACGCGACCATGCCTATTCGACCTTTGCCCCGGTGCTCATCGGTTCGCTGACCAAGCGGCTAGCGCGCTGTCAGGGAACCAAGGAACTCGGCGATCTGGAAAAGTCGCTGATACGCCTGATCGAGAACTCCGACGTCTCCGACGTCAACGAGCCGCAAGCCGAGGCGATGAGAGAGTTCGCAATCGAGCTGGTGGTGTCGACGATATCGGAGGCCCGCGCCCATCCCGACAGCAAGAGCGACGTCGAGGCCGTCGGCGAGCGCCGCGCGGAGGGCCGCTCGGAGAATCCCGACACGCTTGAAGAACAGCTGCAGTCCGGGCTCGAGGACAGCTTTCCGGCAAGTGATCCGCCGGCCGTTGTCTCGACCTCGATTTCCGGCGGGTCGAAGGATCTTGTCGGCACCGACGAGGTGTTGCGCCGCAAGAAGGAGGCCGCGCAACGCAAGCAGGAAAAGGCCGACGTCTAGGCTGAGGACTGCTCTCAAGCGGGCATGCGGATGACGACTGCCCGCATCACGCAGACGAAGGGAGAAGACAATGCCGCGTGGAGATAAATCGAAATATACCGACAAGCAGGAGCGTAAGGCCGACCACATCGCCGAAGGCTACGAGCATCGAGGCGTCTCTGAAAAAGAGGCCGAACGTCGTGCCTGGGCGACGGTGAACAAAGACGATGGCGGCGGCAAGAAGGAAGGCGGTTCGGGCCGCGGCAAAGACACCGGTCATCCGGCCGCGCACAAGGGCGGCAAGCTCGGCGGCAAGGCGTCGGCTTCGCGCTCATCGGCCAGCAAGTCGGCGTCGGCAAAGAAGGCCGCAGCAACTCGCAAGCGCAACGATAGCCACGCGCACCGCTGAGTGCCGATCTCCCACAAGGGCTTGCCCGTTCAGCCGAACCGCTTGTACGGCGCCTTCGCGGTCGCCCTTTCAACGATCCCCTCCAGCGGCTCCGGCCGGTGCAGCAGAAAACCCTGGCCGTAGGCGACGCCCATGTCGCGCAAAATGTCGAGCGCGGCCTGCTGTTCGATCTTTTCGGCAACCACCGAACAGCCAAGGCTCCTGGCGATGCCGGATATGGCCGAGGCGATCTCGCGGTCGAAGCGGCTTTGCGCAATGTTCTGGATGAACGAGCCGTCGATCTTGATCTGATCGACGGGAAAGCGGCGCAGATATTCGAACGAGCTCATGCCGGCGCCGAAATCGTCGAGGCTGACACGGCATTGCCGCTCGCGCGCCTTGCGCACGAACTGTTCGGCGGCGTCGAAATTCGTGACGGCCGCCGTCTCGGTGATCTCGAAGCCGATGCCGGAGTGCGGCGCCCCGGTCTCGGCGATGACGGCGTCGACGAAATCCCACAAAAGCGGGTCGCTCAGCGTCTGCGCCGACAGGTTGAAGCCAAGCGTGATGACGCCCGATTTCATCGCCGGGCCGTGCTGCGACAGTGCGGTCCTGATGATCCAGCGGTCGAGCCGCGAGGCGATGCCGAAGCGCTCGGCAACCGGAATGAACTCGCCCGGCGGGATAAGCTTGCCATTGCGCCCGGCAAGCCGCGCCAGCACTTCGACATGGCGGCTCTCCCGCCAGGGCAGACCCAGCAGGTGGATTTCCTGGCCGAACAGTTTCAGCCGCCCGTCATCCATGGCGTCGACCGTGTCGGCGGCGACGCGGGCGGCGTTGAGGCCGCCGGAACCCGACGCGGCGTCGGCCGAAAACACCGCAAAGCGATTGCGCCCCGCTGCCTTGGCGGCGTAGCAGGCGTCGTCGGCGCAGGCCAGCGCATCGGCCACCGTCGTGGTGGTGTCGTCGACAAAGGCGATCCCGATGCTGGCTGCGAGCTTGCGCGACGTCACCGGCAGGCCGAGGTCGGCATCGCTGACCGCTGCAAGAATGGCGTCGGCCAGCGTCTCCGCCGCGGCCGGTTCGCAATTGGGCACCAGCAGCGCGAACTCGTCGCCGCCAAGGCGGGCGGCACGCGCCGATGCCGGCAGGCAGCCCAGGATGCCGGCGGCGATGCCCTTCAGCGCCAGGTCGCCGGCGGCGTGGCCGGCAAAGTCGTTGAGCGCCTTGAAGTAGTCGAGATCGACATAGAACACCGCCAGCGGCAGCAGCCGCTTCGCTGCGATGTGCTCGGCCAGCAGCCGGTCGAAGGCGGCGCGGTTGAACAGGCCGGTCAGCGCATCGTGGTGCGCGGCGTAGGCGAGTTCGCGTTCGCGCTTCTTGTCCTCGGTGATGTCGCGCACGGTGCCGAGAATCTGGCCCGCGGAGTCCGGGTCCGCGATGAAGCGCACCAGCGATTCGACATGGCGGACTTCGCCATCGCGCCTGATGATGCGGTATTGCGAGGCAACGACTTCATCCGACACAACCGGCGCCAGATGGGCGCGCTCGGTGGCGACCTTGTCGTCGGGGTGCAGATAGGTGTGCCAGAGTTCGGCAGCCACCTCGTCGGTATCGGCGACGAGGCCGAAGATCTCCCTGGTGCGGGCGTCCCAATAGCTCTTGTTGGCATCGATATCGTGATGCCAGATGCCGGTGCCGCTGGCCGCCAGCGCCAGGCGGAAGCGCACATTGACACGCTCCAGTTCGGCTTCGGCTTCCTTCTGCCGGCTGATGTCGGTCTGGACGCCCATCAGCCTGACTGGCTTGCCTGTTTCGTCACGCTCGACAATGCCGCCGCGGTCCAGCACCCAGATCCAGTGGCCGTCCTTGTGCTTCAGGCGCAGCTCGGTCTCGATCGATGCGGTCAGGCCGGCAATGTGGCGCTCGCCGCTGGTCAACGCCCGCTCGCGGTCGTCGGGATGCGTCAGCTTCAGCCACAGATCGCTGGTGTTGGCAAGCTCGCCATCCTCATAGCCGAGCATGTGCGACCAGGTCGGCGAATAGAAACAGTCGCCGCTCAAAATATCCCAGTCCCATACGCCGAGATGAGCGCTTTCGAGCGCCAGCGCCCAGAACTCGCTGTTGCGTCTTTTCTCTTCAGCCATGCCTTGGTTTCGTCCACCCCATTCCCGCCAATATGCACAGAAGCAGACAAGAAACCGTTACCGGCGCACCCGTATGAGGCCGCAATGCCTGCAATCGGGCCTTGTCATGGGGCGTGGCGTGATCGTGCGATGGGGGTTCGTCATGCCATGGGCGCTCTGATGGGACCCGTCCGGCCCGGACCGGGCTCGACGATCCTTATCGCGCGGCGGCGCGCATTGTCCTCGAGCAGGCCGCGCAGTTCCTCCCGGCCGCGCGCAATGCGCGACATCAGCGTGCCGGCCCGTACGCCGAGCATCTCGGCGGCCTCGGCATAGGAAAAGCCCTCGATGGCAACCATGGTCAGCGCGGCACGGCGGTCGGGGCTGATCGCCTGCAGCGCGTCGATGATCTCGCGGGCCGCGACATTCTCCAGCTGGTCGGCGGGAGAGGCCTGCACCTCGCCGGCTTCCAGCGGCAGCATCGAGGCTTCGCCGCGCCGGTTCACCTTGCGCATCTGGTCGATGAACAGATGATGCATGATCGTGAACAGCCATTTTCGCGGGCTCTCTCCCGTCTGCCAGTTGTCCAGCCGCAGCAGCGCCCGTTCCAGGCAGTCCTGGACGAGATCGTCGGCGGAATCGCGATCGCGCAGCAGCGAGCGCGCATAGCGCCGCAGACGCGGGATTTCGTCGAGAATAGCTCTCTGCTTTTCGTCCATGACCTTTTGTCTTTGTCGGCATGCCGTTGCCGCAGAACCGCAGCGACCTTGGGTCAGGGCAACTTTGGCTGGCATGAAAGTTCCTCTGTTCATGCCTGTCGTTGGCTCCAAAAACGCGAAGCACTTCTGGACGACAGGCACGACCCCGCTCAGCGCGGCGCAGCATCGATCGTGACCCGGTCGGGATAGAAGGCGCCGTGGTCGCGTATCTCGGCCATTTCGTCGAAAGGCCGCTCGTAGGCCCACATCGCGTCCTTGCCGGCTTCACCCGCCGGCAGCACGTTCCAGTAGCTGGCGTCGCCCTTGTAGGGGCACAGCGTCGACAGCTCCGTCCTCCCGAGCTTGCGGAAGTCGATGTCCTCGAACGGGATGTAGAAGCTGAAGGGATGGGGCGGCTCGGTCACCAATTTGGCTTTCGCCGAGGAGGCGATAATGGCGCCATTGGCATACACGACGACACGCCCCTTGAAGGACACGATGGTGATCACCTTGCCGGGATTGCGCCTGAAGCCCGGTGACGGGTTCACATGCCGATCCATGGCCATTCTCCTTGTCCCATTTGGTTCGAAAGTCTTGAAGGCAAGATTTCAGCTCAGAGATCGCCGGCCGACGGCGCGGCCACTGCCGTCACGGAGGACAGCTTCCGGCGCTTTTCGAGGCTTGGCTGTTCACAGGTCTTCTTCATCGTTCTTCCTTTTTCTCCACGTCTGGCGGTCGGTCGGCTCCTGCCAGCCTTGTAATCATGGCTCCAAGGGACGACGGGCGCATCTCCCGTCCGGGCGATGCGCGGCCGCCGGAAATCGGGGGCGAGCGGCAAGAATGATTCGAACGTGTTTCCCCTCGATCGGATGTGTATTTATCTCAGCCGGGACGGCGATGCTTGGGCTGGGCGGAACACGGTTTTGGGGAATGCGGCTCTGGCGGCAGGATTGCCAGGCTTGGGCAGCCCGGGACAGCGTTGGGCACCCAGCGGCGCGGCGACGGCGATGGCCGAATGGCGTCGGTATACGCCGCGAAATAATCGATAATAAGAGACGACAGATCAGACTCTATCAAATCAAGATGATTTTCCAATGTTTTCGCATTTTCGGCAAAAAGGCTAAAATAAATTATCGATAGACGATTCTTCATTTTCAAAATATGTCGATTTTACCCCTGTTAACCAAATATTAACCAAAGTTATCTGATAGTCTTTGAGTTATCCGCCTATTGTAATTCGAATCTAAGTTGCAATAATCATTTCGCAGTTCGCTTTGATATTGCTGATATGGTTGATGTCTTTGCGAGGTATGCAGCGGGAGGAGCTGCAGGGGTGAAATCCGGGTCAGGACTGTTTGCGAGGAACGGTCTGCCCGACGGAGGACATACGCATGAGATTGCTGAAATACGCATTGCTGCTAGGGGCATCGCTTCTTCCCGCCCTGCCCGCGATCTCGGCGACCGCGACAGGCAGCATGAATGTCAAAATCACCATTACCGACGAATGCAAGGTGCAGACGGCAAGCGATCTCGATTTCGGCACGCATGGCGTCATCGATGCGGATATCGACCAGACCAGCACCATCAATGTGCAATGCACGACCGGCAAGTCTTATAATGTAGGTCTGAGCGCCGGAGGCGGCTCGGGCGCGACCGTGGCGGTCCGCAAGATGACCGGGCCAGCGGCGGCGACGATCAACTACACCATCTACAGGGAAAGCACCCGCACGCAGCTCTGGGGCGTCACCATTCCCACCGACACGGTCGGCGGAACCGGCAATGGCGCCGTTCAGCCCCTGACGGTCTACGGGCGCGTTCCGGCCCAGGCGACGCCGGCGGCAGGCCTCTACACCGACACCGTTGCGATCACCATAACGTACTGACCGACGACGCCATACGAGGACGACATGCGATCCATGCTTTCATGCATCGGCGCCACAGCTGTTCTGTTGCTGTGCGCCGATATCTCACACGCCGCTTCGCTGCGGGTGGCGCCGACAAATCTCGAGCTGATCGCGCCCGACAGCGCGGCGGTCCTCAACCTCAGCAATGACGATGCCAGGCGGCCGATCAACGTGCAGATCCGGGTGTTCGCCTGGAGCCAGGCCGGCGGCATCGAAACGCTGACGCCGACCTCGGACGTCGTCGCCAGCCCGCCATCGACCAAACTGGCGCCCAATGCCCAATACGTGGTTCGTGTCGTGCGCGTCTCGAAGGCGCCGGTGCGGGCCGAGGAGAGCTACCGTATCATCGTCGACGAGCTGCCCGACCCCTCACGCCGCAAGGCCGGCACGGTCGCGCTGGCGCTGCGCTATTCGGTGCCGGTGTTTTTCCGCAATGCCGATGCGGCGGCGCCGGCCATCGCGTGGAGCCTTTCGCGCAATGGCGGCAGCCTCCTGCTTAGCGCCAGCAACAGCGGCGGGAGTCGCTTCCGCCTGTCCAATCTGTCGGTGATCCAGAACGGCAAGAAGCTCGGCAGCCGAAACGGGCTGGTCGGCTATGTGCTGGGAGGCGCGACCATGCAGTGGCCGATCGGCAGCTCAAAATCGCTGTCGGCGGGCTCGGTGCTCTTGAAGGCACAGAGCGATGTTGGACCCTTCGATGCAAAAGTTGCAGTCAAGGGCAAGTAGCATCGCTGTCATCGTCGCGTTCGCGACTTTTACACCCTGCTCGGCGGTGCGATCGCAAGAGTTGCCGGCCGGTACCGACATTGAAGAGCCCGACCAGGGACGCAGCCTCTATCTGGAGGTGTTCATCAACGACGCGCCGACAAAACTCATCGGCAACTTCACCGAGATGCCGGATGGCGGCCTGGCGGCGACGCCGCAAGAGCTGAAGGAGGTCGGACTGAAACCGCCGGAGGGTGCTGCCGACGCCGGCGGTCTGGTCAGGCTCGACCAGCTGGCGGACGTGTCGTTTCGGATCGACGAGGCGGCGCAGCGCCTCTATGTCACCGCCGCCAATGACAGCCGCGAGGCGCGCATGGTCGATCTCGGCTTGCGCTTGCAGGACCGGCCGGCGCCGCAATCGGGCTATGGCGCGGTGCTCAACTACTCGCTGTTTGCCAGCTCAAACACACTGTTCGATGGCGACAACGAACTGTTCCAGGGCATCTCGGGCGGCTTCGACGCGCGCGCGTTCAGCCCGTGGGGAACGCTCGGCCAATCGTTCATCGCCGGCTATTCCGACGGCCGGCTCGGCGGCTTCACGCGGCTCAACACCACCTGGAGCTATTCCGACCCCGACCGGCTGATGACCTATCGGGCCGGCGACTTCGTCTCGGGCGGATTGTCGTGGACGCGTCCAGTCTATCTCGGCGGCATCCAGGCGCAGCGTAATTTCAGCCTGCGCTCGGACCTGGTGACATTGCCGCTACCCTCCTTCGGCGGAACGGCGGCGGTGCCGTCGACGCTCGAGGTCTATACACAAAACGTGCGCACCTATTCCGGCGACATCCAGGCCGGGCCGTTCCAGGTCACCAATCTGCCGGTGTTCACCGGCGCCGGCCAGGCGCAGGTGGTGCTGCGCGACAGCCTCGGCCGCGAGACCACCGCCACCTTGCCGTTCTATGCCTCCAGCATGCTGTTGCGCCAGGGGCTACTCGATTTCTCCGTCGAGGCAGGCATGGCGCGGCGCAATTTCGGCATCTCCTCCGACGACTATGACGGCCGCGTCATGGGCGTCGCCACTGCGCGCTATGGGCTGACCGATCAGCTGACGCTGGAGGCCCATGCCGAGGGCGGCGCCGATCTGATCAATGGCGGCATTGGCGCGGCCTTTCCCCTCGGGCCTTACGGTGCCGCCTCGGTGGCGATGGCCGGCAGCCATCATGACGGGCGCACCGGCTCGCTGGTCAACGCCAGCGTGGAGTTCGGCTATGACGGCTGGGCGCTCAACGCCCGCATGCGGCGCGCCTTCGGTGGCTATGAGGACATCGCCTCGGTGACGGCACTGCCGGTCATTGTCGACCCCGACGATTTCACCCGGTTTAGCGCCGGCGTGCCGCGGGCCGTGGACCAAGTGACGCTGAGCGTGCCGATGCCGCTCGATTTCTCCAGCCTCAACCTGTCCTACACCCATCTCAAGACCGCCGAGGGCGACACCAACCAGATCGTCGGCCTGTCCTACAGCCAGTCAATTTTCAAGCGCAGCACGATTTATGCCACCGCCTTTGCCGATCTCGACGACAACGACTCCTATGGCGTGTTTGCCGGGATTTCCATCCCGTTCGACAATGACGTGACGGTCTCGACCGGCGTCGAGCAAGGTCCTGACGGCGTCAACGTCGTCGCCGACATCGCCAAGTCGGATCGGGCCGAGGACGGCAGCATCGGCTGGCGATTGCGCACCTCGGAAGGCGAAACGCCGAACCGCTCGGCCGCGGTGAGCTACCGGGCGCCGTTTGCGCGTTTCGAGGCTGGCGGGCAGCAATTCGACAAGGACTTTCGCGTCACCGGGCAGATGGACGGCGCCATCGCAGTCGCGGGTGGCGGTGTGTTCGCCACAACCCGCATCGACGATGCCTTTGCCGTCGTCGATGTCGGCACGCCCGATGTCGAGGTGCTGCACCAGAATCGGCCGGTCGGAAAGACCGACAGCAGGGGCCGCATCCTGGTCACCGGGCTCAATTCCTATGAGCTCAATACGGTGTCGATCGACCCCAAGAATCTGCCGGTCGACGCCGATGTTCCGGCCACCAAGGAGACAGTCGTTCCGGCCGACCGCAACGGCGTGGTGCTGAAGTTCGGCGTGTCGGAGGCGGCGCAGGCAGCGCTCGTCACCCTGGTCGATGCAAGTGGCACGCCGCTCGAGGCCGGGCTTTCCGGACGGCTGGACGGCGGACAGGAAGACTTCGTCGTCGGCTATGACGGGCAGGCCTACATCAAGGGTCTGTCGCGGCAGAACTCCGTCCAGGTCGATCGCGTCGACGGCACGTCGTGCAGGGCAAGTTTCGCCTTCGCGGCGGCGCGCGGCCGGCAGGTGACGATCAAGGATGTGGTGTGCCAATGACGATGCGAAGCCAGATGCTGCGCGCCGCACTCGTCGCCTTCCTGACGCTGCTGCCGTCGCTTGCCCTGGCGCAAAGCTGCAGCTTTACCGTCACCAACATGAATTTCGGCGCCGTCGACACGCTGTCGGGCAGCGCGGCGACATCGACGGCCACCCTCAGCGTGACCTGCAGCGGCAGCTTGCCATTGCTGCTGCCCATCCTCGTCTGTCCGCATCTCGCCGCCGGCACCGGCGGCGCAACCTCGGCGGCAGCAAGGCAGATGCTGAGCGGCGCCAACAGCCTCGACTACCAGATCTATTCGGACCCGGCGATGAGCGTCGTCTGGGGCTCCTATGCCTGGGCCTATGCCTCGCGCCCACCGCCGCTGCTACTGAGCCCCAGTATCCTGGGCAACTCATCCGGCACCTTGACGCTCTATGGCCGGGTTCCCGGCGGCCAGGCAACCGTTCCGCCCGGGACCTATCTGTCGACGTTTTCGACCGGGCCGGTCGAGTTCCGCTACCGGACAACCCTGCTGGGCAGCAATTGCGACACCGGCTTGGGCACCCTGGCCGCCTCCCCGACCTTCACCATCAACGCCACGGTTGCGGCCAACTGCCTGGTCACCACCCAGAACATCGATTTCGGCTCCAAGGGCGTGCTCGACGCCAATGTCGACGCCACCGGCCAGGTTTCGGTCACCTGCACCCCGTCCACCGCCTATACGGTCTCGCTCAATGGCGGCACCACCGGCGGCACACCGACCACCCGCAAGATGTCGAAGGGGGCCGAGCGGGTAACCTACGGCCTCTACAAGGACAACGCCCGCTCGCAGCCCTGGGGCGACGCAGGAACGCCGGGAAGCACGGTCGCCGGCACCGGCACCGGCATCGCGCAGCCCCTCACCGTCTACGGCCGCGTGCCGCCGCAGACAACGCCCTCTGCCGGCGTCTACACCGACACGGTGGTGGTGACCATTACCTATTGAGCGCGGCCGCCGTCAGCTGGCGCCAGCCACCGCGCGTAGATTTCGCCGACGATGCCGCGGCGAAAGACCAGCACGCAGATCATGAAGATCAGGCCGGTGGCGATGGTGACCGGAAACCCCGAGGTGGCGAGCGTGTTTTCCAGGCCGACGACGAGGCCGGCGCCGACCACCGGACCGACCATGGTGCCGATGCCGCCAAGCAGCGTCATCAGGATCACCTCGCCCGACATCTGCCAGGTGACGTCCGTGAGCGTGGCGAACTGGAAGACGATTGCCTTGGTCGCGCCGGCAAGCCCGGCGAGCGCTGCCGACATGACGAAGGCGGCGAGCTTGTAGCGGCCGACCGAATAGCCCAGCGAAATGGCGCGGTTCTCGTTCTCGCGGATCGAGCGCAGGATCATGCCGAAGGGCGAGTTGACGATGCGCCAGACGGCGAAGACGCCGAGGAGGAAAACGGCGAGCACGAAAAAGTACATGTTGAGCGTGACGTTGAGATCGACGACGCCGAACAGCGTGCCGCGCGGCACGCCCTGGATGCCGTCCTCGCCTTCAGTGAACGGCGCCTGGACACAGAAGAAATAAAACATCTGCGCCAGCGCCAGGGTGATCATCGAGAAATAGATGCCCTGCCGGCGGATGGCGAGGAAGCCCATGACCAGCCCGAGCACAGCCGCGCCGGCGGTGCCGAGCAGGATGCCGGCTTCCGGTGGCCAGCCCCATGCCTTGACGGCGTAGGCACAGAAATAGGCGGCGGCGCCGTAGAAGGTGGCGTGGCCGAAGGACAACAGCCCGGTGTAGCCGAGCAACAGGTTGAAGGCACAGGCAAACAGCGCGAAGCACAGCATCTTCATCAGGAAGATGGGGTAGACGAAGAAGGGCGCGGCGATGAGCGCCAGTATGGCCAATGCTATCAGTACCCGTTCAAGCCGAACGGAAGCGGCGGTACGCTGTTCGTGGAGGGTCGCCTCGCTCATCTCAGGCATCCCTTCCAAACAGGCCCGCGGGGCGCAAGAGCAGCACGATCGCCATGATGACGAAGACGACGAGGTTCGATGCCTCGGGATAGAACACCTTGGTCAGGCCTTCGGCGAGGCCGAGCATGTAGCCGGTGACGATGGCGCCGAGGATCGAGCCCATGCCGCCGACCACGACGACGGCGAAGACGACGATGATGAGATCCGAGCCCATCAGTGGGCTGACCTGGTAGACGGGTGCTGCGAGGATGCCGGCGAGCCCGGCAAGGGCCGCGCCCAGCCCGTAGGTGAGCGTGAGCAGCAATGGCACGTTGACGCCGAAGGCTTGCACCAGCTCCGGGTTCTCGGTTGCGGCGCGCAGGTAGGAGCCGAGCCTGGTCTTTTCGATCAGCAGCCAGGTGCCGATGCAGACGATGAGCGAAGCCACCACCACCCAGCCGCGATAGTTGGGCAGGAACATGAAGCCGAGATTGGTGCCGCCGGCGAGTTGCGACGGCACGGCGTAGGGATTGCCTGACACACCGTAGTAGAAGCGGAACACGCCTTCGATGACCAGCGCCAGGCCGAAGGTGAAGAGCAGGCCGTAGAGCGGATCGAGACGGTAAAGCCGCGACAGCGCCAGGCGCTCCACCGCCATGCCGAATACACCGACGACGAGCGGCACCAGGACCAGCGCCGGCCAGTAGCCGATGCCGAGATGAACGAGCATCAGATAGCCGATGAAGGCGCCGAACATGTAGAGCGCGCCATGGGCGAAATTGATGATGCGCAAGAGGCCGAAGATAACGGCCAGTCCAAGGCTGAGCATGGCATAGAAGGAGCCGTTGATCAGCCCGACCAGCATCTGCCCGAGCAAGGCCTGGACGGGGATGCCGAAGATCATCGTCATGGCGTCATACCCCAAGCACCTCGTGCAGCTGTTCGGTGTGAGCGGAAAGCTCGCTTACGGCAAAACCCTCCTCCACCTTGCCATGCTCCATCAGATAGAAGCGGTCGGCGATGCGGGCGGCGAAGCGGAAATTCTGCTCGACCAGCAGGATGGTCATGCCGCGCGTTTTCAAGGTCGCCAGCAATTCGCCGATGCGCTGGACGATGACCGGCGCCAGGCCCTCGGTCGGCTCGTCGAGCAGCAGCATCTGCACGCCGGTCCGCAGGATGCGGGCAATGGCCAGCATCTGCTGTTCGCCGCCGGAGAGCTTTGTCCCGGGGCTGTTGCGACGCTCCTTGAGGTTGGGGAAGAGATCGAAGATTTCCTCGACGCTCATGCCGCCCTTGGCCACCACCGGCGGCAGGATCAAATTCTCGTCGACGGTGAGCGTGGCGAAGATGCCGCGCTCTTCCGGCACGAAGCCCAGGCCCTTATGGGCAACACGATGCAATGGCAGGCGCATCAGGTCGCTGCCGTCGAAGGTGACGCTGCCGCTGCGCTTGCGTACCAGCCCCATGATGGCGCGCAGCGTGGTGGTCTTGCCGACGCCGTTGCGGCCGAGCAGCGTCACCGTCTCGCCACGGAAGACGTCAAGATCGACGCCATGCAGGGCATGGCCCTCGCCATACCAGGCGTGCAGATCGCGCACGGCCAGCAGCGGCTCACTCATGCCCGGTCCTCATGCTCGGTCCCCATGTAAGCGACGCGGACACGCTCGTCGCTGCTGACGGTCGCATAGTCGCCGGCGGCGAGCACCTGGCCGCGCTGCATAACCGTGATCCAGTCGCAGAGATCGGCAACGACGGTGAGATTGTGCTCGACCATCAGCACGGCGCGTTCCCTGGCCAGCGAGCGGATGATGCCGGAGATGGCGCCGACATCCTCGTGCCCCATGCCGGCCATCGGCTCGTCGAGCAGCAGCACCTTCGGATCGAGCGCCAGCGTGGTGGCGATCTCGAGCACGCGCTTCCTGCCATAGGAGAGATCGCCGGCCAGACGATGCGCGACATCGTCGAGGCCGACGATGGCGAGCAGTTCGCGCGCCCGTGGCGTGAGTTCGTCGAGCGCTGACAGCGAGCGCCAGAACTGGAAACCCAGCCCGCTCGGCCGCTGCAGGGCGACGCGCACATTGTCCAGCACGCTGAGGTGCGGAAAGATCGCCGAGATCTGGAACGAGCGGACGAGGCCCATGCGCGCCACCTTGGCCGGCGCGGTGCGGGTGATGTCGTTGCCGAGCAGTTCGATCCTGCCGCTGCTCGGCTGCAGGAATTTGGTCAACAGGTTGAAGATCGTCGTCTTGCCGGCACCGTTCGGCCCGATCAGCGCATGGATCTGGCCGTGGTGGACGTCGAGGTCGACATTGTTGACGGCGATGAAACCGGCAAAGTCGCGCCTGAGACCGCGGGCGGAAAGCACCACCCGCGGCATCTGCTCTTTGCCGTCCGCGCGGACGGCGGCTGCGGTCTCCAGCGTCACTTGGTGACGAGCGGGCAACCGCTGTCTTCGGCCTTGATGAAGGCCTTGTCGCCCGGAATGGTCGCCAGGTAGGTGTAGTAGTCCCAGTCCTTCTTGCTCTCCTCAGGCTTCTTGACCTGATAGAGATACATGTCGTGCACCATCGAGCCGTCGGCCTGCACCTTGCCGTTGGCGGTGAAGACGTCTTCGACCGGCAGTTCGTGCAACTGCTTGGCGACAGCTTCGGTCTCATCGGTGCCGGCCTTGTCGATGGCCTTCAGATATTGCAGAACCGCCGAATAGGTGCCGGCCTGGACCATGTTGGGCATGCGGTTGGTGCGCTTGAAGAAGCGGTCGGCGAAGTCGCGGCTCTTGTCGTCGCGGTCCCAGTAAAAACCTTCGGTCAGCACGACGCCCTGCGCCGCCTGCAGGCCGAGCCCATGCACTTCGGCAAGGGTGAACAGAAGTGCCGCCAGCCGCTGGCCGCCGGCGACGATGCCGAACTCGGCCGCCTGCTTGATCGAGTTGGCGGTGTCGAGGCCGGCATTGGCAAGGCCGACGACCTTGGCGCCGGAGGACTGCGCCTGCAGCAGGAAGGAGGAATAGTCGGTGGAGCCAAGGGGATAGCGCACTTCGCCGAGCACCTTGCCGCCGCTTGATTCAACCAGCTTTGTGGTCTGCTCCTTCAGCGAATAGCCGAAGGCATAGTCGACGGTGATGAAATACCAGCTGTCGCCGCCCTGCTGGACCAGCGCGCCACCGGTGCCGACCGCCTGGGAATGGGTATCGTAGACCCAGTGGAAGCCATAGGGCGAGCACTGCTTGCCGGTGAGATCCGCCGATGCGGCGCCGGTGACGATGTCGATCTTCTTCTTTTCCTTGGAAAGCCCCTGCACAGCGAGCGCGACGGACGAGGTGGTGAGCTCCATGATGGCGTCGACCTGTTCGGTGTCGTACCACTGGCGCGCGATATTGGAGGCGATGTCGGGCTTGTTCTGGTGGTCGGCGTTGACGATCTCGATCGGCGCGCCTTGCACCTTGCCGCCAAAATCCTCGACAGCCATCTTTGCGGCCTCGACCGACCATTTGCCGCCGAAATCGGCATAGACACCCGACTGGTCGTTGAGGATGCCGATCTTGACCTTGCCGTCGGAAATTTCGCCGGCCGCCGCCGGCATCGCAGTCGCCGCAAGCAGCGCGGCTGAAACGAGATAGGATGCTTTCACAGGTAATTCCTCCCATATGGCAACCACGGGGAACGCGGTTGCCTCGCAATGGTTCAACAGTTCTGTCCGATTCTCGCTGAAAGTTCGGGCGGTCGCGCCCGCCACTCCTCTTCTTGCGCTCCTCCGCCCTGGGTGCAGCGGGAGCCTAGCATCACATATCGCAAGGCGAGAATGCTATTTTGGTAGCATGGCGCAGGGTGCGCGGCGGCTTCTTCACCACGGCAATCTTTTGCCGTCGCGGAAGAAGCCGCCAGTCGGGCCGTCATCCGGCAAGGTGGCGGCCCAGACGATGCCCGCTGCGCCTTGCGCTACCGGGCGGCCGCCCGGACCGCCCATGTCGGTCGCCACCCAGCCGGGGCAGATGGCGTTGACCAGGACACCGGCGCCTCGCAATTCGGCCGCCAGGATCAAGGTCAGCGCGTTGAGCGTCGCCTTGGTCGTCGAATAAGCCGGCGCGCCGGCGCCCATCGAAGCGAGCGAACCGCCCTCGGAGGAGACATTGACCAACCTGCCATGGCCGAGGGCACTGAGCAGCGGCGCACAGGCGGCCGCGACGCGCCAGGCGCCGAAGACATTGGTCTCGAAGGCTTCGCGGATCACAGTCCAGTCCGGTTTGAGCGCCCGCGCCTGCGGATCGTAGTGGATGGCGGCATTGTTCACGAGCACGTCGAGCCGGCCGAAGCGGCGCTCAACCTCGGCCGCGGCAAGTGCTGCCGCATCGACTGCTGCGACATCCAGCGCGATCGCTTCCACCTTGCCGCCTAGCTGTCTTGCCGACGCCTCGCCCTTGGCGAGATCGCGGGAGCCGAGCAGCACGGTGAAACCAAGCGCCGCGAGCTGTCGGCCGGTCTCCAGGCCAATGCCGCGATTACCGCCGGTGACGAGTGCGACCTTGCCGGAATGGAGTGCGGTGGTCATCGCTCGGTCCTCAGTCACTTCTTCCCTTGCGGATAGATCGTCTCGCCGCGCTTCAGCATCTCGACGAAAGCCTCGATCCTCTTCTTGCGGCCCGCCTCGGTTTTCATGTTGTGGGTTCGAAACGCCAGCGCGAAGCGGTTCTGGGCGGAAAGCTTCGCCAGCATCTCTTTCGCCTTGGGTTCGGCATCGATGGCAGTCTGCAATTCGTCGGGGATCTTCATGTCCTTGCCGCTGGCATAGGCGCGATCCCAGCGGCCGTCGGCCTTGGCCGCCTCGACCTGTTTCAGTCCGTGTTCGGTCATCCGGCCCTCCTCGACCAGGCGGGCGACATTGTCGATGTTGATCTTGCTCCAGATGCTCTTTTTGCCGCGCGGCGTGTAGCGCTGCAGAAAGCTCTTGTCGTCGAGCGACTTGCGCACCGCATCGATCCAGCCGAAGCACAGCACGACATCAATGGCTTGCTTGGGCGTGATCGAGGCGAGGCCCGAGCCGACCTTGTGCACCTTGATCCAGACCTCGGTCTCGCTGGCATGGTTCGCCCGTAGCCAGGCGTAAAAGCTTTCCGGATCGGGGAATTCGCGAACCTTGCCCGGATCGACCTTGATCGGCGCCATCATCACCTCGTTGCCGCACCTGATATACCGGCGGTCGATGCCGGTTTCTGTCAGCAGACCTCCGCAGGCCAAGCATCGGCCCCCCTTCCCTTCTCCCCCTGTGGGAGAAGGTGGATCGGCGCTTTAGCGCCGACTCATTCACTGCAGATGCGGCTTCTTCAGAAAGCTGTTGCGGTCGGCGGATTTGACACGTAGCCAGGTTTCGCGGCCGTCACGCACCACCCTTAGCGGGATCTCCGACCCGGCGGGGTTCTGCCATAGCTTGCGGTAGAAGTCGGCAAGACCGTCGACCTCGCCGTCGCGCACGTCGGAGATGATGTCGCCCTGACGCAGGCCGGCCTTGGCGGCTGGGCCGCCTTCGGCAACGCTCATCACTATCACAGCACCGTTCGACTCGGCCGAGAAGGCGCCGAGCCACGGCCGTGGCGGCTTCGCCACCTGGCCGCGCGTCAGGAGGTCGTCGAGGATCGGCGTCAGAAGGTTGATCGGCACGACCATGTTGATGTCGGCGACCTCACCATTGCGGCTCATCTGCAACAGCAGCGAGCCGATGCCGAGCAGGCTGCCGTCCTGGCCGATCAGCGCCGCGCCGCCCCAGGACGGATGCGCCGGCGCGATGAAGATCGCCTCGTCGAGCAGATATTCCCAATAGCCGGCGAATTCCTGCTTGGTGACGATATGCGCCTTGACCGAACGGCCGGTGCCGTCGGCAAACACGACGGGGTCGCCGACCTTGGCCTTTTCGGCGTCGCCCAGCGCCACTGCCGGCAGACCGAGCGGCGCCAGCGCCTGCACCAGGCCGAAGCCGGTTTCCTGGTCGTAGGCCAGCGCGTGCGCCGGCACGACGCGCCCATCCTGATCAGTCAGCCAGACTTCTTCGGCCTCGGTGATGAGATAGCCGATGGTGAGCACCAGCCCGTCACCGCGGATAACGACACCGCTGCCTTCCCGGCGCGTGCCCAAGGCGTTCGCCGTGAAGGCGTCGTCGGGAACCGTGGCGCGCACGGCGACAACCGAACGCAAGAGCGGGGAAAGGGGATCAACGGGCATGCTTCCATCCTGGCAGGCGGAGATTACCTCTATAGGTATGCCACGATGGGCGAGGCGCAAGGGCGAGAGCGGTTCGCGCAGCGAACGAAAAGCCAATTGCTTGGCTTTTCGAGCTTCGAGCGGTGAAGGCCCGGTCCGCCTTCGGGCGGATCAAAAGGTCCAGTGGACCTTTTGAAGGGGCTGAACGCCCGAAGGGCTGGGAGCCTTGCGAAGGGCCGGGCGCGTCGAGACAATCATCTCCGGACATCATTTTCAGAGGCCAGCGCTGCCCCTCATCCGCCCTTCGGGCACCTTCTCCCCGTGAACGGGGCGAAGGAAAAGGCACCGACATTGATAATAGTTCAACGGAAGTTGAACCTTTCTGAATTGCACCTATCTCTGTCAGTATCTACGTTCCGCCGACTTTTCCGCCATCAACCTCGCGCCGTCGCGCAAGCCGGTTCCGCCGCCGCCAAATCCAAGGAATTCCTCGCATGACCGAATACACCCCGCCGAAAGTCTGGAGTTGGAAGAAACCCAATGGCGGCACGTTCGCCAGCATCAATCGGCCGATCGCCGGGCCGACGCATGACAAGGTGCTGCCGGTGGGCAAGCATCCGCTGCAGCTCTACTCGCTGGCGACGCCGAACGGCGTCAAGGTGACTGTCATGCTGGAGGAGCTGCTGGCGCTCGGCCACAAGGGGGCCGAATACGACGCCTGGCTGATCCGCATCAACGATGGCGACCAGTTCGGCTCGGGCTTCGTCGACATCAATCCCAATTCCAAGATCCCGGCGCTGCTGGACCGCAGCGGCAAGACGCCGGTTCGCGTCTTCGAGTCCGGCTCGATCCTTCTGTACCTGGCGGAAAAGTTCGGCGAGTTCCTGCCGACCGAACAGCCGGCGCGTGCCGAGACGTTGTCGTGGCTGTTCTGGCAGATGGGTTCGGCACCCTATCTCGGCGGCGGTTTCGGCCATTTCTACGCCTATGCGCCGGAGAAATTCGAATACGCCATCGACCGCTTTTCCATGGAGACCAAGCGCCAGCTCGACGTGCTCGACCGGCGGCTGGCGGTATCAGAATATCTCGGCGGTGCCGGCTATTCGATCGCCGACATGGCGGTGTGGCCCTGGTATGGCGGGCTGGCGCTCGGCCGCATGTACAATGACTCCGGCGAGTTCCTGTCGGTGCAGGACTATGAGCACGTGCAACGCTGGGCCAAGGCGATCGACGCCCGCCCGACGGTGCAGCGCGGCCGCATGGTCAACCGCGCCTTCGGCGACCCGACCATGCAGCTGCACGAACGCCACGACGCCAGTGATTTCGAGACCAAGACGCAGGATAAATTGGTGGCGGCGGAGTGAAGCTGTCGATCTCCCCCCTCGAGGGGGAGATGTCGCCGAAGGCGACAGAGGGGGTCGGTCCGACCGGGCTCGGCCCCCACAACAAATGAAGGCTGGGGTAGATAAGGGTCGGCGCCCTGTGCGCGGCGACCCCTTCTGGCTGCCGGCCATCTCCCCCTCAAGGGGGGAGATTAGCTACCCCATCAACCTCGCCAGTCGCGGCACACCCTCACCCACCGCTCTGCTGTCGGCCAGGGTAAAGCTCATCCGCATCGTGTTGCGTCCCGAGCCGTCGGCGTGGAAGGCGTTGCCCGGCACGAAGGCGACGCGGGCTTCCTTGACCGAGTGGGCGAGCAGCGCTGTGGCGTCCGCGCCTTCGGGCAGCGTCAGCCAGACGAACATGCCGCCTTCAGGGCGGCTCCAGCTCACACCGTCGGGCATTTCGGCTTCGAGCGCGGCAAGCAGAGCATCGCGGCGACCGCGGTAGGCGCCGATCAGTTTTTCCACCTGGCCGTCATACACGGCCTCGGAGACGCGGTGCATGACCAACTGGTTGATCGAGGGGCTGTGCAGGTCAGACGCCTGCTTCATCAGCACTAGGCGCTCGACGACGCGGCGAGGCGCGCAGACCCAGCCGACGCGCATGCCCGGCGACAGAATCTTCGAGAACGAACCGCAATAGAGCGTGCGGGCATTGTCGATACCGCCCGAGCGCTCGCAGTCGAGCGCCAGGATCGGCGGCTCGCCCTCACCGTCATAGCGCAGCGCGCGATAGGCGGCGTCCTCGATCACGGCGATGTCGAGCTCGCCAGCGAGATCGAGCACCGCCTCGCGTTGCGCGCGGTTCAGCGTCTCGCCGGTCGGATTGGCGAAATCCGGCACGAGATAGGCGAACTTTACCTTGCCGCCGGCAGCGGAAGCCGCCGCCTGGTAGGCGGCCGGCGTCATGTTGCCGCCGTCCGGCGTCAGCCGGTCGTAGCGCGGCTCATAGGCATTGAAGGCCTGCAGCGCGCCGAGATAGGTCGGCCACGTCACCAGCGCGGTGTCGCCGGGCGACAGAAACAGTTTGCCGAGATAATCCAGCGCCTGTTGCGAGCCGGAGGTGATGAAGATGTTGTGCTCGTCGCAGCCGATGCCGAGCTTGCCCATCTGGCCGGCCAACCAGCGCCGCAGCGGCAGATAGCCTTCCGAGACCTGGTATTGCAGTGCTGTGCCCGCATCCGGGCCGCCGAGCACCGAGGCATAGGCATCGGCGATGGCCTGCGAGGGAAACAAGGCCGGATCGGGAATGCCGCCGGCAAAGGAGATGATGTCGGGCTGGTCGAGCAGTTTCAGCAGCTCGCGGATTTCCGACGCCTTCATGCGCGAGGCGCGCGACGCCAACAGGTCCATCAAACTCATCAGCCCACCTCCCGGGATACGGCATCTGGTCCGGCATGATCGTTCCGGCCATGCGAATTTAGGTCAATCTGGCTGACCTATTATCAGGCTCCCTCACCCGCTGGAATAGCCAGAAAGCCGTTCCGCGTGGCCCAGGCGAAAAAGCAGAGACATTTTTATCGCTCAACGTGGAAAATTGTTGCGCGTCCAAAGGCGCGGATGCAACCTCATTCCTGGCTGGGCCGAACAAAAAGAAACCGGTCCAAAGGGGGATGCAAAATGACACTCGAGCTTATCGGGGCCGGCTTCGGCCGCACCGGCACATGGTCGACCTTTGCCGCGTTGAACAGGCTCGGCCTTCCCAGCTACCACATGCAGGAAGTCATCCTCAACAAGGCCAACAAGGGCCATCTCGACTTCTGGCGCAAGGTGGCGAACAGCCCGCCCGGCAGCCAGCATGACTGGAACCGGGTCTTTGCCAACTACAAGGCGACGGTCGACAATCCCGGCTGCTGCGTGTGGCGCGAATTGATGGCCGCGTATCCCAACGCCAAGGTGCTGCTCACCCTGCATCCGCGCGGTGCCGAAGCCTGGTACGACAGCACCATCGACACCATCCACTTCACCGAGACGCTGTGGCAGTTCAAGGTACTGGAATGGCTGACGCCGTTCGGCCGCAAATTCGGCGACATGTCGCACAAGCTGGTGTGGGGCCGCACGCTTGCCGGCGTGATGGACGACCGCGCCAAGGCCGTGGCCCGCTACAACGCCTACACTGAAGAGGTGAAGGCCGCCGTGCCACCGGAAAAGCTCCTGGTGTTCAAGGTCAGCGAAGGCTGGGCGCCGCTGTGCGCCTTCCTCGGCGTACCGCTGCCCAACGAGCCCTTCCCCAACCTCAACGACCGTGAAAGCGTCAAGAAGATCATCCGCGACATCATCAAGGGCAGCTACATCATGCTGGGGCTGTCGATCGCGGCGATCGTGCTTGTGCTCGCGGCGCTGTGGTGGTGGCTGGGGTAGCGCTGCCGCTACTTGCGCGTGATCCACTCGAGGATATTCGGCTCGACGTCTTCGTGGCCGGTCAGGTCGCGAACCAGGCGGCAAGCGCACTCCACCGCTCTTCCGGACATTGCCTTCCACGACCGGAGGGCGACGACCCCGCCTTCCCTTTGCCAGAGGGCTGCGCACCTGTGCGATTTCGGCGCTGCGACCACTGCCTCGCCTAGAACGGCAGCCTTATCTCGTCGATCGCCTTCGACTCCGTCCAGCCAATGTCCTTCTGGATCTCCGTCGGCAACGCATTCAGTGCCCGCACGGTCTTCCTGTGCTTGCTGGCGCGCGCGAAGGCGGCGCGAATTCTGGTGAGACTTTCAAACATCGGTAACCCCTATGCAGCAGCAGAGCGTTGCCTCGGGCAGGCTCTTGAACCGCTGATGTAACCGATCGATTACGCGGCAACGGTGAAACGCTTCACGTAGCGATGCCGGCCGGAAACATTTGTATGCAAATTAGTTGGGGAATGTGAGAGGCGCTACGAAGGGCCAGAGAACCCACATCCAACGATGTCAAACACTTGGCTTGCTTGCCTGACGTGTCGATTCAGCAGCCGTTGGCTAGCTCTTATTCCGGAGCCTGCGAATCTCCGGATGGGGCTTGCTGGGCGGTCCGGGCAGACAGCCGGCCTTTGCGGACGAGCGTCGGTTTTGAATATTCTTTCTTCATGCCGGCATCCTCCGGCCTGGCGTTGGAAATAGCAAGGCCCCTCCCGCGACCTGGCCAGGCTGCCGGCGTCGGGCAGAGCGGGTTGGCACTACATCTGTCGAGGAAGAGAACCTTGACGACGCAAACACGCCAGTCTCTTGTTCCGGCAAGCTCGGTCGAGGGAGGAGGTACCACCATGGAAAAGATCATCCTGGACTGCGACCCTGGGCATGATGATGCTATCGCCATCCTGCTGGCGGCAGGCAATCCAAACATCGATCTCCTCGGCATCACGACGGTTTCGGGCAACCACAATGTCGAGAACACCACGCGCAACGCGCTTTCCGTCTGCACCGCCTATGGCATCAAGGTGCCGGTGGCGAAAGGCTCTCCCGGCCCGCTCCTCATCGACCAGGTGCTGGCCATCGAGATCCATGGCGAGACCGGGCTCGACGGCCCCGTGCTGCCGCCGGCCTCGTTCGAGCTCGACAAGCGCCACGCCGTCGACTTCATCATCGACACGGTCATGGCGCATGAGCCGAAGACGATCACGCTGGTGCCGGTCGGTCCCTATACCAACATCGCGCTTGCCGTGCGCAAGGACCCGCGCATCGTCGAGCGGGTGAAAGGGGTCGTCGCGATGGGCGGCGCCTATACCAGGGGCAACATCACGCCCGCGGCGGAGTTCAACATCTATGGCGATCCGGAAGCAGCCGACGTGGTGTTCCGGGCCAAGTGGGACGTCACCATGGTGGGTCTCGACCTGACGCAGACTCAGGCCCTGGCAAGTCCGGATCTTCAGGACAGGGTGCGCGCCGTCGGCGGCCCGATGGCCAAGTTCATCCTCGATATATGGGAGTTCATCGCGACCACCCATGGCGGCCTGCTGCAAATCGAGTATCCCGCCATACATGATGCATGCTGCGTCGCGGCCCTGATCGATCCCACCATCATCACCACCGAGAAAGCCGATATCCGCGTCGAGCTCGCGGGACGGTGGACCAAGGGCATGACGGTCTGCAATTTCGAGAAAATGGGCGGCATGCGCCATTTCGGAGGCTCGGCGAGCGAGCAGACCGACTTCCGCCACACCGTGGCGATGAAGCTCGACCATCCGAAATTCTGCGATCTGATTGTGGATGCGCTGGAGCGGCTCACCAGGCAGAAGGCGTGACGGCTGACCGTGGCCGCAGAAGAACCCGGCCTATAGCTTCCTGAAAAAGCCCGAGAGAATATTCGGCCCCGCCTCGCCCGGCCGCAGCCTGATCCCGTCCTCGAAGCCATTCAACGTCACGCATTCAAAGCCATGGTGCGCGAGCAGCGCCACCAGCGAGTCCGGGTCGAAATGGTGCAAATGCTCGTTGGGCAGACGCATGCGCCACGTCTCAAACCACGCGTCGCCATCGGCGCCGAGCTCACGCCAGCGGCAATAGGGCACGGCGATGGCCAAATGACGGGTCTGAAGGCGGGCGAGGAAACCCAGGTCAGGAATGTGCTCGAGCACGTCGAACATGGCGACGAGGTCCCACGAGCCGGCGAGCGCCTCATCCCAGTCGACAAAGCGCACGCCCTTGGGCAGCGGAAATCTGGTGACGTCGCAGCCGGCGCAATCGGCAACCCCGGTAATCTTCGCGGCTTCGATAAACGTGCCGGTACCATAGCCGATCTCCAGCACGGACCGCGGTATTTCACCGGTGATGCCCAGCACCCAGCCAAGCCGCTGATAGCCGAGCTTGATGGTGCGGTCGCTCAGATCCTCGTAGTAGGACATGTATTTCTTGTCGTACTTGATCGGCGTGACATCGATCTGATGGATCACGCCAAACCGATCGATCTCATAATTGTCCAGCATTGACGTACGGCCTCCCGGGAGTGCGAAGCCTTACATGGTGGAACTGAACGCAAAGTAAGTGCCGAGGGGTACGTGGTTGCATTGACCCCACTGCCCCGAGGGGCCGAGCACGCTCGCAATCAAAGAAGTACTAGAATACGCTCGTCGGCGAAGCTTTGACTAGGGAGGCGGGACACCCGCACATGGAGCGACGGCTCACCGCAATCCTTGCTGCCGATGTGGTTGGCTACAGCCGCCTCATGGGCGAGGACGAGGTAGGCACGCTCGAACGATTGAAGGGTTGCCGTCGCGAATTGGTCGACCCCGCGATCAAGGAATTCCACGGTCGCATTATCAAGCTCATGGGCGATGGAGCGCTGGTCGAGTTCGCGAGTGTCGTCGATGCCGTCCAGTGTGCTGCCATCATCCAGCGCCGGATGGCCGATCGCAACAAAGGCACCGCCGATGCCCGGCAGATCCGGTTTCGGATCGGCGTCAATCTCGGCGACGTCATCGTTGACGACAATGACATCTACGGCGATGGCGTCAACATCGCCGCTCGCCTCGAGGCTATGGCCGAGCCGGGAGGGGTCTGCATCTCCGGAACCGCATTCGATCACGCGGTCCACAAGGTGGATGTCGGCTTTGCCAGTCTGGGAGAGCAGCGGCTCAAGAACATCGCCGATCCGGTTCGCGCATATCGGCTGCTGCTGGATCCCGCAGCCTCGGGCAAGGTCGTAGGCGCCCCACACCGGCCGGGCCTGCGCGTCATGATCCTGGCAGGCGCCGCCGTCCTGGCGATGGCCGCGATTGCCGCCATTTTTGCATGGCCGAAGTTCTCGGTGGCATCGCGGCCATCGGTTGCCGTGCTGCCGTTTGCAAACCTCGGCGGCGACCCAGGCCAGGACTATTTCGTTGACGGCATCACCGAAGACTTGATCACCGACCTCACCAAGCTTTCCGGTCTGGACGTCATCGCGCGCAACTCGGTGTTCGCCTACAAGAGCAAGCCTGCGGCGCTGGCGGATGTCGCGCGCGACCTTGGTGTCCGCTTCGTCGTCGAGGGGAGCGTCCGCCGCACCGGCGAGCAGATCCGCCTCAATGCGCAGCTCATCGATACGGCAACGGGCGACAATCTATGGGCCAACCGGTTCGACCGTGGCATGGAAGGCGTGTTTGCCGTCCAGGACGAGATGAGCGGCGAGATCGCCAAGGCGCTCGGCATGCAACCTTCGGCAGCGGAAAGCGAGCGCATGGCGCGCCCGCCGACCGAAAACCTCGAAGCCTACGACTTCTATCTTCGGGCTGAGCAGACAGCACGGACCGGCCGGCGCGACGGGTTGCGGGAGGCGCTTGCGCTCTACGACAAAGCGGAGAAGCTTGATCCCGCTTTCGCAGAAGCCTTCGCGGCTGATGCAAGCGCAACAGTCTTTATCTGGCGCGAATCGTTCCACGACGTCATCCAGAGCGCGCCTGCGCGCAAGCGCGCCTATGAGAAGGCAAGCCGCGCGCTGCAACTCGACCCGGACCTTTCGTCGCCTTATGCGATTCTTGGCATCATGCAGGTCGTGGATCGCCGCTACGAGGAAGCCATCGCTTCGGCCGAGCGAGCCGTCGCACTCGGCCCCGGCGATGCGGAGACGCAAATAGCTCTTGGATACGTGCAACTGTTCGCCGGCAATCATGCCGAGGCAACCGCGGCGGTCGAGACAGCGCTCAGGCTCGATCCCAACCTTTCACCCATCAACCGGCAAATTGCCGGTCTGGTCTTTCTCAGTCAAGGTAGCAACGACAAGGCGATCGAAGCGCTCGAACGCACCCACCACGATGCGCCATCCGTCGGCGATTTCACGATCACGCTTGGTGCCGCCTACGCCCGCGCCGGCCGCCTGCAGGATGCGAGGGCGGCGGTCGTCGAGGGACTGCGCGCCATGTCGGAATCGGGGTTCGATTCATTGTCCGCAATTCGGCTCAACGGTGCGCAATACCGCAACCCGCAGGATTTGGCTCTCATCGTCGACGCGTTGCGGCAGGCGGGTTTGCCAGAATGGCCGTACGGCTTCACCGGCGACGAGCACAACCGCTTGAAGGGCGAGGAGATCGCCTCGCTGGTGCTCGGCCATACGCTGCAGGGCCAGCTTGAACCTGGTCTCCAACCAGCCTTCCTTCAGATCGGGGGCGACGGCAAGGCAGCCTTCCGCTCCACGACGCGGCTGATCACTGAAACCGTCCGTGTCGATGGCGATCTCTTGTGCGAGCTGAGCGAGAATATGTTCGGGCGCCCCGACTGCGGTCCCGTCTACAGACGCCGCGAGGATGGAAGCGGCGGCTATTCCTTTGTCAATTCAAGCAAGGTGTTTCACTTCACGGTGGCTCAGTAGATGCACGCGTCTCATTGATATCTCAGCACTCGCGGATGGAAGGTATGGAGCGAAGGCTTACCGCAATCCTTGCTGCCGACGTTGTCGGATACAGCCGCCTCATGGGCGAGGACGAGGTAGGCACGCTCGAGCGGTTGAAAAGTTGCCGCCGCGAACTGGTCGACCCCGCGATCAAGGAATTCCACGGGCGCATGATCAAGCTCATGGGCGACGGAGCGCTGGTCGAGTTCGCGAGCGTCGTCGATGCGGTCCAGTGCGCTGCCATGATCCAGCGCCGGATGGCCGATCGCAACAAAGGCACCGCTGATGCCCGGCAGATCCGGTTTCGCATCGGCGTCAATCTCGGCGACGTCATCGTTGACGACAATGACATCTACGGCGATGGCGTGAACATCGCCGCTCGCCTCGAGGCTATGGCCGAGCCGGGAGGGGTCTGCATCTCCGGAACCGCATTCGATCACGCGGTCCACAAGGTTGATGTCGGCTTTGCCAGTCTTGGCGAGCAGCGGCTCAAGAACATCGCCGATCCGGTTCGCGCCTATCGGCTGCTGCTGGATCCCGCGGCCGCAGGGAAGATCAAGGTGGCAGTTCGCCGGCCGGTATCCTCGCGGGCGATCGGGATGGCAGGAATAGCGGTGCTGTTCGTCGCGCTCCTTGCAGGATTGTTTGCGTGGCAATCGAGGACATCTTCCCTGACCGACCGACCATCGGTCGCCGTGCTGCCGTTTACAAACCTCGGCGGCGATCCGAGCCAGGACTATTTTGCCGACGGCATCACCGAGGATTTGATCACCGACCTCACCAAGCTTTCCGGTCTCGATGTCATCGCCCGCAATTCCGTCTTCGCCTACAAGAACAAGCCTGCGGCGCTGGCGGACGTCGCGCGCGACCTTGGCGTCCGCTACGTCGTCGAGGGCAGCGTCCGACGCACCGGCGAGCAAATCCGCGTCAATGCCCGGCTCATCGACACAGCAAGCGGCGATAATCTGTGGGCCAATCGGTTCGACCGCGGCATAGCTGGAGTGTTCAGTGTCCAGGACGAGATGAGCGGGGAGATCGCCAAAGCGCTCGGTATCCAGGCTTCGGCAGCGGAGAGCGAGCGCATGGCACGCCCGCCTACGAATAATCTCGAGGCCTACGATTACTATCTACAAGCCGAGACCGCGTCACGCAGCGGCCTGCTGGCCGGTCTGCGGGCGGCGCTTGCGCTCTATGAGAAGGCGGAGGGGCTCGACACCGCCTTCGCAGAAGCCTTTGCAGCCGACGCGCGCACGACCGTCTATGTCTGGCGCGAGTCCTTCAACGACATCATCCAGAGCGCGCCCGCACGAAAGAGAGCCTATGAGAAGGCGAGTCGAGCTTTGGAACTCGACCCGGACCTTTCGTCGCCCTATGCTATTCTCGGTATCATGCAAGTCGTGAATCGCCGCTACGAAGATGCGATTGCCTCTGCCAGGAAGGCTGTTTCAATCGGTCCGGGCGATGCAGAGGCGCAAGCAGCCCTCGGATATGTTCAGTTATACGCCGGCAATCACGCCGAAGCGGCCAATGCGGTCGAGACGGCGCTCAGGCTCGACCCCGACCTTTCAGCCATCAACCGGGAAGCTGCCGGGCTGGTTTTTCTTCTGCAGGGGAATGTCGAGAAAGCGATCGAGACGCTCGAACGCACACGCGACGACGCGCCCACAGTTGCCAACTTTCGGTTTACGCTCGCTGCGGCGTATGTCAGCGGCGGCCGTCTAACGGATGCGAAAGCCGCAATTGCCGATGGGCTCCGCCTCGGAAAAGGGTCCAGCTACGTGGACTCCTTGGCTGGGTGGCAGATGACTCAACATTTCCGGAACCCGCAGGATCTGGCGACCATCGTCAATGCGCTGCGCCAAGCAGGACTACCTGAATGGCCCTACGGCTTTACCCCGGACGAACACGACCAGTTGAAGGGTGCGGAGATCGCGACCCTCGTCCTTGGCCATACACTGCAAGGCCAGATCGAACCCGCACTACGACCAGCCTTCCTTCAGATCGGGAGCGACGGCAAGGCGGCCTTCCGCACGACGACGCGGCTGGTCACCGAGACCGTCTACGTCGATGGCGATCTCTTGTGCGAGCAAAGCGAGAACCTGTTCGGGCGCCCCGACTGCGGTCCCGTCTACAGACGCAATGACGCAGCCGGCAAAGGCTACTCCTATGTCAATACAAGCAAGGTGTTTCACTTCACGGTGGTTCAGTAGGCGAACCTGGTCTCAGTGATACTTGTCGAGCTCCAGATTGGCCGCGACCTGCGGCCAGTTGGCATCGGCTTTCGGGATGTTTTCAGCCGCATGCGCGGCGAAATCATCCGCATTGTCGACGTCGTAGATCAGGTAGAGCTTGCCGTCGATAATCTTGAATGCTTCCGGATCGACATTGACCGTGACCCCACCGCCCACGACTTCTCCGGCACAGTAGCCGCCATATTGAGGAGCGTACTTGACGGGTTCGCTCATGAACATTTCCTGGTGCTTCTTGCTGGCGAAATGCCAAGGGGTCCCCAGCCATTCATAAGTGTACTCTTCGGAGCCCTTCACGGCCTTGCCGTCAGTGAAGTAAGCGACCGTGTCGTAGCCCATGATCGCCACACCGCCGAAATAGCCGGTGTTTACCGAATCGTCGGCCCGGGCCGATCCCGCACCGGCGACCGCAGCGACCACGGCCAGAGCGGCCGCCCCCAGATTCCGAACCAGGCGTGACTTGATCATCGTTCTCATCTGCATCCTCCGTCAGTCGTGGATCTCGGCGCACTTCGCCGCGTTCGCCTCGCCAAGGATTTTGGCTTGGCAGGTAGCACCATGGCGTTTCAACAGTCGTAAGATGTCCTTGTTGCCCTTCCAGAATGCGCGCGATGTCGGCATGTAGCCATGAGCCTCGGGATGGTTCACATCGGCACCTTTGGCGATAAGGAACTCGGCCAGTTCAAGGTGGTTTTCCTCGACGGCCACCAACAGCGGCGTAGCGCCCGCCTTGTTGGCGGCATCGTCGAGCACCGCGCCTTTTTCCAAAAGCAGCTTGGCGATCGGCAGGCTGCCCGAGAAGGCCGCCGCGTGAAGTGGGGTAAAGCCACCCGAGTTACGCGCCATGACGTCGGCGCTCTTGCCCACCAGGAACGCCGCAATTTCCGGCTGGTTGTCGAGCGCTGCGGCGATGAGGAGGGTTGCCTGGTCGCGTGCCCGGCTGTCGACCTCGGCACCGCCTGCCAGGGCCTGCTCCACCGCACCCTTGTCGCCAGCGGCGACGGAGTCGAACAATTGCTCACCTGCGGCTGCTGTCGTAGCCGCCAATACCAGCATACCAAGTGCCAGCATTCCGCGCATGACGCAGAAATAGCATATTAGCCTGGTGTCATACAAGCTGGATCGGGCTCACCGGGACAGATGCCGGCGGACGGCGCGTTCGGGCTACCTTGCCGACGCAGTGCGCACAAGGGTCGGCGCTACCAAGCGGCAATCAGGCCGGGAGCCGCCACATTCGGACGTGGCCCGCACCACGCAATTCCGTTTCCCCGAGTGGGTCGCAAACAAACTTTGGTCCGAGCAGTTGGTGCGTTGCGTCCGAAATACGGATTTCATCGGGCTCCGCGGACGTTTGAATGCGCGAGGCGAGATTAACGGTCTCGCCCCACAGGTCATAGGCGAACCGCCTCTTGCCTATGACGCCCGCGACGATCGGCCCTGAGTGAATTCCAATTCTGAGCCTTATCGGTTCTCCTGCGAAACGTTCGCGCTTGACCGCCTTGCGCAGCTCAAGCGCATAGCGCGCGAGGGCCTTTGCATGATCGGATCGCGCGGTGGGCAGGCCACTGACCACCATCACACAATCGCCGATTGTCTTGATCTTTTCGCAGCCGTATCGTTCAGAGAGCCGATCCGCCGCCTTGAAAAAGTAATTCAGAATAGCCAGCGTCGTCACGGCTCCGACGCTCCGCGCTCTTTCCGTAAAACCGACGATGTCGGCAAAAAGCACACTCACCTCTGCGTGGTTGTCGGCAATCTTCTTGTGCGCTTTTAACCGCTCCGCGATCGACGCCGGAAGAATGTTGAGGAGCAGGTTTTCGGCGCGCTGGTATTCACGCGCCAATCCCTCCTGGCTCTTCCTCAACGCCTCGTTCGCCGATTGTAATTTCTCGTTGAGTTGACGCTCCCTTTCTTGCAGGAGCGTCATCTCATAAGCTTTCTGTTGAAGCCGCTGCCTGTTGGCGCGTTCGACGCTGGCGTCAAGAAAGAGCAGCCACGTGTAGCCATTGTCAGAAAAAAAATGAAGGTCCGCGACACGCCCGCTGGGCAGCTCGACCATGGGAATATGAAACGGAAGTTCCGGGCAAGGCAGCAGCCCTTCCATGAACTCAAGCTGCTCGGCAACAGGCTTGCCAATGCGAAGCGACGACAGTCCGTGATGTTCAACATTACCGCCCTTCGCAGCCACGCAAAGCTGGGCGTCGATTTTCACATAAGCGACAGAGTGCCCATTGTAGAAGAAATTGAAAATCCAATTTACGACTTCTTTTGGCAATCCATGCATGGTCTATTTTGCGACCATCAAAGCAAGTTGATGAAACGCATCATCAACATGCTGACCTGAGAGCGCACTTGTCAGATAGATTTGCCATCCACGCTGCCTCAGTTCGTCAATCTCACTATCCGATATTTCCCACCGATCGGCCAAATCGGATTTGTTGATCAGCAATACAAACGGCATAGCGCCGAACTCGGCCTCGACCCGTTCGCGCAGCGTGACCGCCACCGCAAGGGTGGCGGCGCGGGTTCCATCGACGACAAGGACGAGCCCGGTTGCACCGCGAACATAGCTGACACGAAATGAGCCGATATCGTCTTCGCCGGCCAAATCCCACAAAATCAGATCCACGGTTTTGCCCGGGAGTTCGACACTCTTCTTGTCGATTTTCACTCCCACCGTGGTCAGGTAGGTTTCTGAAAAGATGCTTTGCACAAACCTGCGAACCAGACTCGTCTTTCCGACAGCGAAGCCGCCCAGCATGCAGATCTTTTTTTGCAACATTTCGGGCTCCGCTAGTCCAGGTTCACAGTAATCGAAACCCGGCGGTTGGTGGAGCTCCCGTTTTGACTATTTTCAGGTACCAGCGGCTCAAAGGTGCCCGCGCCCCGAACCAGCAGCAGTTCCGGAGCAACGCCGCGCTTGTTGAGAAGCGCACGAACTGTCTCGGCGCGGGCGGCGCTGATCGACGCGTTGGCCGTCTCGCGGCCCGTGGTGTCCGAATGGCCGGTCAACATGAACCGCGCTGTTACGCCCGACTTGCGGGCATTTTGGGCGAATACCTTTATTTGATCCGCCAACCTGTCGAGAACCGGCGTTTGCTCCGGTCCCGGGACAACTTTGCCGGAAGAGAAGAAGATATCGGTCGTCTGGATGGCCTCTCTCAAATAATTCAGTTCTGCAAGATTCAGCTCGCTCAGCTGCGAGACATCCAGAACCACTCCGTCCGCCGAAAGTTGTTCGGCGGCGGCCTGCGCCCGGCTGATCCAGCCGGCAGGAGCCTCACCGACGGCAACGATGCGACCCTGGACGATCGAAAGCTGAACCGATTTCGGCGGGTTTAGCGACGCCGTCAGCCGCTTCACCACGAACTTCGGATCAAGGCTCTGGTAGAATTGCCACTGTGAATGAACGCGGGCAGGATCAACCTGCGTTCCGGACAGCAGCGCTTGCGGGTCGACGGCAAGCGGGTCTCTCAGGCCGGAAATGTAGAAATGTCCGCCCCTCGCCGTTTGTTGGGCGACGATGATTCCCGGTTGGGCCTCAAGTCGCGACACATAATACTGCCAGTGCTCCGCCGAGCGTGCATCGGGACTCACGTCACGAACCTTGGAGATGTCGAACTCCGGTCCCCCTGCCGAAAGCTGTCGGGCCGCTGCGCGCGCCCGATCTATCCAGGTGTCGGGAGCCTCACCTTCGGCAACGATGCGACCATTGACGACCGAAAGTCGTACTGTATCCGGCGGATACAGCGACGCCGTCAGCCGCTTCAACACGAACTCCGGCTCAAGGCTCTCATAGAACTGCCATTGCGAATGAACCCGGCCGGGATCGACCTGCGTTCCCGACAACAGCGACTGCGGGTCGGCGCCAAGCGGGTCTCTCAAGCCGGCGATATAGAATTGGCCGTCGCGTATCTTTTGTTCTGCAACGATGATGCCCGGTTGGGTCTCCAGTCGCGACACATAGGCCTGCCAGCGCTCCGCCTGACGTACTTCGGGGCTTACGTCACGGACCCCGGAGATATCGAAGACCGGCCCGCCTGCCGAAAGCTGCTGGGCCGCTGCGCGCGCCCGATCTATCCAGGTGTCGGGCGCCTCGCCTTCGGCAACGATGCGATCATTGACGATCGACAGTCGTACTGAATCCGGCGGAGCCAGCGACGCCGTCAGCCGCTTCAACACGAACTCCGGCTCGAGGCTCTGATAGAATTGCCACTGCGAATGAACCTGGGCGGGATCGACCTCCGTTCCGGACAACAGCGACTGCGGGTCGGCGGCAAGCGGGTCTCTCAGGCCGGCAATATAGAATTGGCCATCGCGCACCTGTTGTTCGGCAACGATGATGCCCGGCTGGGCCTCCAGTCGCGACACGTAAGCCTGCCAGCGCGACACGTAAGCCTGCCAGCGCTGCGCTGATTGCCAGGAAAGAAAGTACCAGCCGCCTGCCAGACTCAAAAGCAGCAGAGCCACGGCCGCCACCAGCCACGGAAATCCCTCGTTTGATTCCTCCTGCTTCAGCTCGACGCAGGTCTGCAACTGCGTCTCTACGCCAATCAACTGCGAACCGTCGCCGTCAAACTGTTCTAAAGCCTGTGAGCTTTCCTCATGGATGCGAAGCAATACATCGCGAATTATGTCGTGCAATTCCTCCGGCGGATTTCCCCGGATCACCGAAACCAGGGTCGCAAACGGTCCAACTTCCGACCAGAGTCGAAGGTCGCCGAAACGAATGGTGTCCAGGCCGCTCTGCTCTTTCTCGTTAAACGAGTCCTTCACAAAATCCTGAATTGCACTAAGCATCGAGGAAATGAGCTGAGGATCTTCGCTCGTCGCATTATCGGCCGTCACATGCGCTATCAAAAGCCCAGAATTGCGATGAATGAGAAAGGCATGCTCTATACGATAGACAAGAGAATGCTTCAGAACAACTTGCGAGAAACTAGCGCCCGTTCTCCAAGCTTCAAATCTCCACTTGAGGCCATGCCAGGTAAATATATGCCTTAAAGTTTCATTCAGCGACTGAAAGGTCTGGTCGATCTTTTCCCCGATCGACTTGCGAATTGCCGGCAGAAACACCGGGTATAAGATATCCGTCAGTGTGCGCGGGCTCTTCTGGATCGACCGCTGCACAGCCCTTTCGACAGCTGGCGCAAGCGCCTCGCCGAGTTGCGTGTGAGACGCTCGCGCTGTCGCACTGGGAAGAACGTCGCCCACTGCTGCCGCAAGCTGCTCCGGTTCGTCCAGCAGATGCGTGACTCGTGAAAGCTCCGAAATTTCGCGGCTGACCAGCAACTGGCGCAGCGTTTCCATGCGAGGATCGGCGGTTGGAACTGCCTCGAAACGCGCACGGTAGTCCGGATCAACGTTCCGGGCAATTTCGATCAAAAGACGAGCCAGAGCCTCGCGATCAATCTCTGTATCGTTCGAGGCTGTTCTTTTCGGTAGGTTGAGTGGGTCGACGGTTGACGTCAAGGTCCCATCAACTCACTTTCCAGCTACGGTCCGAGCTGCTCTTGCTGCCGACCGGATCCTGATTCAGAGCTTTTGCAACCTCGACAAACAAGCCAGCCAAAAGGTTTCGGTCGGTCTTGACGTTGCTGAGATCGGCAAACATTTTCTCGATCAGCATCTGAACGCCTTCATTCTTCTGCTTGATTTCCTCACGCAGCGAATGATCGTTTCGATTTATCCGGTCCGAAACGTCGCGCTCAAGCGCGCTCAGTTGATCCGACAAGGCGCGCACCTGCTTTTCAAGTGCCTGGTTTTGCTCGCGAAGATTCCGATCAATCTCCTTGTCGGCGTCGGCTCGCGAATCTTTTTCGGTCCGCAACTGCCCCGCAAGCGAATCGATCTGCTTCTTTGCATTCGACTCGTACATTTCGAGATTGCGCTTGGCTTCGGATTCGACATCCTTGAAGCGCTGCAAGACCCGTTCTTCAAGCTTGGAAAAACGGCGGTCATAGTCCTGCATCTGGTTGCCGAACAGCAGATCACGTATCTTGTCGACACCTACGGCGTCGCCGGCGCCGCCGTTCTCACGAGCCTGGACTCCCAGGAAGTTCAGCCCGTTACCTTCTGCGTTACCTAGGAGATTTGCGTCCGCCTTCTTTTCTGAAGAAACGGTATTCGTAGATTCCTTTGCCATGCTTTTGCCCTTCCATCTGAACACCTGCCACGGTGTAAAACCCCATAAAAAACAGAGCATGTCAGCAAAATACCCGGCTCGCAAGCGGGTATCTCTTGACTTAGGCTGATTCGTGAGGCAGCCGGTTGCCGCGTCACCGACTCGACAACGGGCGTTTAGGGCGAACCATTTCAAATGGCGGCAGCGGCAATTGCAATATAGCGTTCAATGTTGCTCGGTAAGGACCACGTCATCAATTATACCGCAACACTGCGGGCGTTTCCGGTCTGGGTTTTTTCCAGGAGCTAGTCGACTCGCGCGGCTCTGCTAGTTCGAAAAGCTCACGCTCACGCCACGCTGCCTAAAATAAGCCTGCATCAACTTGCGGCCCTGGCGGTTGTTCTGCGCCAACTTGCTGGGATCGAACACCGCCTGTTTTATCCCTTCCCGTGCCAGCGCCGCCTTGAGCGTCGCGATATGGGCGTCGATGTCGGCATTGTCCGCCCGAAGCGAGGCATAAATGCTCTCGGTCGCCTGGGCCACGGTCGGTTCGCTCACAGCTGTCGTCCTTTGGTTGGTCGAGCGGCGGCTTAACACAGATTCGCGGCTCCGCCGATACCGGTGGACCTCCGTCCATCGAAGGCGAATGGCCGCATTGCCAACCCTGCCGAAGTCGAAAGTCAGACCCACTGCCCCTGTAGAGCTTGACGAAAATCGGTGCGCCTGTTTGAGAGCGGAGGATCGAGACATCGATTCATGGGGAGATGGGCAAGGGTGGGCAAACCGTGAAGCGCGTTCTTCGGATGCTTGCCGCGGTGATTATGGCGTCCGCAGTGGCCGGCTGCACCAGCATTTCCTACTACGCGCAGTCGCTGGAGGGCCATGTGCAGATCATGGCGGCGCGCAGGAATGTCGGGAAGCTCATCCATGATCCTTCGACGCCCAAGGCCTTGCGCGCCAAACTGACATCGGCGAGCGCCATAAGGCGGTTTGCGACAGATGAACTGGCGTTGCCCGACAACAGCAGCTACCGCAGCTATGTCGACATCCATCGGGACGCCGTGACCTGGGCGGTTTTTGCCGCGCCGCAATTCTCGCTCACGCCACGCACATGGTGCTTTCCGGTTTTTGGCTGCGTTCCGTACCGCGGATACTTCTCCCGGAAATCCGCCGCTGAAAGTGCTGTAGAACTTCATCGACTGGGACTGGACGTCTATGTCACGGGCGTCACCGCCTATTCCACGCTGGGCTGGTCCAGTGATCCGCTGCTGAGCACCATGCTACGTCAGGACGACACCTATCTGGCGAGCCTTGTTTTTCACGAGCTGGCGCATCAGCGCCTCTATGTGGATGGCGATTCCGCATTCAACGAGGCGTTCGCCGTTGCCGTCGAAACCACCGGCGTCAGGAAGTGGCTCCGCGCCGCCGGCGATCGGGCCGGATTGCGCCGCTACGAAGCCGATCGCAAGCGCAGCGCCGATTTTCTCGGACTGGTGTCGAAAACGCGCGACGAGTTAAGGCAGGTCTATGAGAGTCCCCGCACCCCGGAGCAGATGGCGGCTGCCAAAGCAGCCGTGATCGACAGGCTGCGGATGCGCTACCGGCAGATGCGCAACAAAAACTGGGCCGGATACCGGGGATACGACGCCTGGTTCAATGCCCCGATCAACAACGCGAAGCTCGCCGCGACGGCCGTCTACGGTGAACAGGTTCCGGCCTTTCTTCGCTTGTTCGACTTGTGTTCGGGCGATTATCCGAGGTTTTACGCTTCTGTCCGGCGGATCGCGGATTTGCGGCAACCTTCCCGTGCCGAAGCGCTCAAGGCGGCCGATACGTGCAATTGATTTGAACGAGCACGGCGCTCCGGCCTGATGCTGACGATCACCCCAGCGACAGTTCCTTCGTCTGGTGTCTCAGCACGAGGCCGACCGCGCCGAGCAAGGCATCGTTCTCGGTGTGCTTGCCGACGATTATGCGTGTGCGCAGGGCCGGAGCGACATCGCGGGACTTGATGAGCGTGTGGCGTTCATAGGACGCGATCAGCGGCGTCAACAGAATGTCGCCTGCCAAAGCCATGTGCCCGCCGATGATGATAAGCGGCGGATTGAGCACCGAGCCGATCAGGCCGAGACCGCGGCCGGCGGTCTCGGCGGTATCCTCGATCATCCGCAACGCCCTGACGTCGCCCTCTTCGGCCATGGTGATGACATCGTCCATGGTGACTTGCCGCCGCACGACACGCGAAATCTGTTCCAACGGCCGGGCAAAGCTTGCATAGAGCTCCAGACATCCGCGATTGCCGCACCGGCAAAGATCGCCGCCGGGATCGATGCTGATGTGCCCGAATTCGCCGGCGCCACCGGCGATGCCCGTCACCAGCCGGCCTTGCTGGACAATGGCCCCGCCGACACCCAGATCGATCTTGAACAGCACGAAATCGTCCTGGCCGACGGCCGCCCCCCACATCAGCTCGGCAATGGCCGAGCAGTTGCTCTCATTGTCGGCGAAGATCGGCTGTTCCAGGACGGGTCCGAATACATCCCGTATGTTGACGCCGGCCCATGTTGGAACCATGCTCGCGCGCAGCACAACTCCATCGCGGCTGACCGGGCCGGACACGGAGACACCAACCCCCAGGAGCCCCGCCACCGGCAGACCGTTTTCCTTGTAAGATTGGGCAATTGCCGATTTGACCATCTGGGCCGCCTGTTGCGGCTGGTAGTCCAGAGGCATGGAGATAGTTTGTTCGGCAATGACGGAATGCGAGACATCGGCGACGATGAGCCGTATCTCCTGAAGAGCCAGGTGGATTCCGACGCAGGTGCCCGCCGTCGGATTGAGCGTAACGGCCGCGGCTGGTCTGCCGATACCTCTGATACCATCGCCGCTGGCGGGGGCTTCGATGACCATCCCCGACTTTCTCAAGCCGTTGAGAGCAGTCGAGACCGTCGAGCGCGCCAGACCGGTGACGCGTGCGATCTGCGACGCCGAGAGGCCGCCGCGCTCGCTCAGGCAGCGCACGATCATGCTCTCCGGCGACGCGGACGGTCTGTCGATCAGCCAGGTTCTAAGCGAAGGTTTTGTCATGGATCAACATAAACACCGTTGACTGATGGCTTCAATATGTCATCTTGGAAAGAACTCGAGATTAACGCATCTCGCCGGCAGCGGCTTCAAACCGCGGCCATAAGCGGTCGATACGAACCGTGCAACCATATGGGAGTGAAACCATGAAATCCGTCATGACCGCCTTCGCGGTCGCTGCTGCTGCGTGCACCTTTGTCGCCGGGGCCGCCTTGGCCGAACCCAAGACGAACCTTTTGCATCAATGGGCGACCGGATCGGACGCCCAGGCGATCGCCAAGCTCGGCGAGATGTTCACCGCCAAGGGCGGCAAGTGGGAACAGACCTCGATCGCCGGTCACACGGCCAATACGCTGGCCAAGCTGCGCGCCGACGTGATCGCCGGCAATGCGCCGCCTGCCGTGCAGCTCAAAGGCCCGGAAATCGCCGAGTGGAACGAGACCGGCATGACCGCCGACCTCGACGAGCTGGCGGCCTCGGAAGGATGGGAGAAAGTGGTCGCGCCGGAACTGCTTCCGGTGATGAAGCCGACCGGCAAATGGGTCGCCGCGCCCATGAACATCCACCGCATCAACTGGCTGTGGGCCTCGCCGAAGGTCATGCAGGCCGCCGGCGTGGCGGAAATGCCCAAGACCTGGGCCGAGTTCAATGCCGCCTGCGACAAGATCGTCGCCTCGGGCAAGATCTGCATCTCGCATTCGACCGCCGACTGGACGGATTCGACGGTGTTCGAGGTCGTGCTCTACGGCCAGGACATCGATCTCTATCGCAAGGCCTTCGTCGAAGGCGATGTCGAATCCATGCGCAGCCCAGGCATGGTCAAGGCCTTCGAGCAGATGCGCCTGATGACGAGCAAGTACATGGATCCCGGCATGGTCGGCCGCGACTGGGATTCGATGTCGGCGCTCGTCGGCAAGGGCGACGCGGCGTTCCACATCATGGGCGACTGGACGATCGGCCTGCTGACCGCCGCCGGCTTCAAGGAAGGCACCGACTACGTCTGCGCCCAGGCGCCGACCGATTGGGGCAAACCCGGCTTCATCCTCAACTCGGACTCGGTCGTGTTCTTCAAGCAAAAGGACCAGGATTACATCGACGGCCAGAAGCTGCTTGCCAGCCTGATACTGTCGCCCGACTTCCAGACGGTCTTCAACCAGGCCAAAGGCTCGATCCCCTCACGCCTGGATATCGATCTGTCGAAGGGCTTCAATCCGTGCCAGCAGCTCTCTCAGAAGGATCTGCAGGCGTCGATCAAGGAGGGCACGCTGGTCCGCTCGATGGCGCACAATATGACCATCCCGCAGAAGATGCGCGGCGCGATCATGGACTCCATCACCGAGTTCGTGGCCACGCCCGACATGTCAGCCGAGGACGGCGCCAACGCGATGGCCGACGCGGCCGAGGCACAGAAGTAGACGGGAACGGCCGGGCGCAATTTCTATCCGCACCCGGCCATCCCCCACACCAGTCCCGCGCCAGTCCAGTGCTCTGAATGTCAAACCACGACCTGATCCTGTCGGTCCCGGCGCCCGCCCGCCCCTGGCGCGAGCGGCTGGGCTCCGCGGTGCCCTTGCTGGTGCTCGGCCCCTCCCTTGTGGCGAGCTTCGTCTACGTCTTCGTGTTCACCGGCTGGACGCTCTACATCTCGCTCTCGAACTCCTCGCTGCTGCCGACCTACGGCTTCGTCGGCCTGGAAAACTACGCGTCGCTATGGGCGAACCGGCGCTGGAACATCGCCTACAACAACCTCTTTATCTTCAGCGGTTTCTACATTGTCGGCTCGATGGCCGTGGGACTGCTGCTGGCGATCCTGATCGACCAGCGCGTGCGCGGCGAAGCGGTCTGGCGCACGATCTTCCTCTACCCGCTGGCCGTCTCCTTCATCGTCACCGGCACGGTCTGGAGTTGGCTTTACAACCCGGTCGACGGCATCCAGGCGCTGGTGCGCAGTTTCGGCTGGACGAACTTCGGTTTCGCACTCGCCAGCGACCGACACTATGCGATCTACGCAGTGATCATCACCGGCGTCTGGCAGGCCTCGGGCTTTGCCATGGCGCTCTTCCTGGCCGGTCTGCGCTCGGTGGATCAGGATCTCGTCAAGGCCGCGCAGATCGACGGCGCATCGACCGTCCGCATCTATCGCAAAGTGCTTCTGCCGACGATTGCGCCGATCTTCCTGGCGGTCGCCGTCATCCAGATACAGTTCGCCATCAAGACCTTCGACCTCGTGGCGGCCCTGACGAAAGGTGGCCCGGGGATTTCGACTACCTTCCCCGCCATCTACGTTTATGACCTGATGTTCCAACGCGGCCAGATCGGTGAAGGTGCCGCGGCCGCCATCATGATGCTTGCCGCTCTTGCCGTGGTGCTGGTGCCCTACTCGTTCTGGGTGGTCTGGCGGCGGCGCAAGGAAGCCGGCCATGGCTGACGTCGTGCTGGACCAGTCTCTCGATCGTCACGCGGCCACGGTTGCGGTGCGCCGGCATTTCCTCACCCGCTTCGTCATCTATGGGCTGCTGGTCGTCTTCGCGGCGATCTACCTGATCCCGTTGCTGGTCGTGGTGCTGAATTCATTCCGCGATCAGCAGGAGATCGCGCGCAACGGGTTGATCTCGCTGCCACGCAGCTTCCGCCTCGAAGCCTGGGGCCAGGCCTGGAGCACCTATTGCATCGGCGGCACCTGCGAGGGCATGCAGCGCAACTTCTACAACTCCCTGAAAATGACGATCCCGGCGACGATCATCTCGACGGCGGTCGGCGCGATGAACGGTTACATCCTGTCCAAATGGCGTTTCAGGGGTTCTGAAGCGCTGTTCACCTGCATGCTGCTCGGCGTCTTCATTCCGGGCCAGATCTCATTGATGCCGTGGGCGTTCATCCTCGGCAATCTGGGCCTCAGCAATTCGGTCTACGGGCTTGTCCTCATCCACGTCATCCAGGGCATTTCGTTCACAACCCTGTTTTGCCGCAACTATTACGTCAGCATCCCCGACGATCTCATCAAGGCGGCGCGCATCGACGGCGCCGGCTTCTGGCGCATTTTCCGCAAGATCATTCTGCCGCTGTCCTCACCGATCCTGATCGTCACGGTGATCTGGCAGTTCACCGGCATCTGGAACGAATATCTGTTCGGTGTCGTCTTCACCTCCGGGCAGCAACAGCCGATCACGGCCGCGCTCGTCGCGCTGACGGCAAGCGGCACCAACGTGCGCGCCTACGATGTCATGAGCGCCGCCGTGCTGATCGGCGCGCTGCCGCCGCTGCTGATCTATCTCTTCGGCGGCAAGTATTTCGTCCGCGGTCTGACCCAGGGTGCAATCAAGTGAGCCGCGATCAAGTGAGTGGAGCCTGTCTCATGTCGCCTGTCGCTCCGTCCGCCAGGAAGGGCATCGCATGTCGACATTGACCATCCGATCCCTGCGCAAGAACTTCGGCGCGGTCGAGGTGCTGAAGGGCATCGATCTAGAGGCTGAGAACGGCGAGTTCATCGCGCTGGTCGGACCGTCCGGCTGCGGCAAATCCACCTTGCTGGCGATGATCGCCGGGCTGGAATCTGTTACCTCCGGCGAAATCCGCATCGACGGAAGGCTGGTCAATTCGGTGGCGCCGAAGGACCGCGACATCGCCATGGTGTTCCAGTCCTACGCGCTCTACCCGACGATGACGGTGCGCGAGAACATCACCTTCGGCATGGAAAGCCGCCGCGTGCCGAAGCCGCAGCAGGACGAGGCCGTCAAGCGGGTCGCCGCCTTCCTGCAGATCGAACCGCTGCTTGGGCGCAAGCCCGGACAGCTCTCAGGCGGCCAGCGCCAGCGCGTCGCGATGGGCCGGGCGCTGGTGCGTGATCCGAAACTGTTCCTGTTCGACGAGCCGCTCTCCAATCTCGACGCCAAGCTGCGCGTCGACATGCGCACCGAAATCAAGAAGCTGCATCACCGCGTCGGCAAGACGACGGTCTACGTCACCCACGACCAGGTCGAGGCGATGACGCTGGCATCGCGCATCGCCGTGATGCATCAGGGCGAGGTTCAGCAATTCGATGAGCCGGCCACGATCTACAACCGGCCGGCCAACATGTTCGTCGCCGGCTTCATGGGTTCGCCGGCGATGAATTTTCTGCCGGCCGAACTGAGCGAGGAAGGCGGTCGCCCTTCTGTTGCGCTGCAGGCCGCCGACGGCAAGACGGCCAGCCTGCCGATCGTCCAGGCGCTTCCATCCGATACGCCGAGGCAGCTCGTGCTCGGCATCCGGCCGGAGCACATCTACCGGTTCGATCCCGATCTGGCGCGCCGCAAGCCAGGCATCGCGCAAATCGATGCCGTGGTCGAACTGGTCGAGCCGACAGGTGCGGAGACCATGGCCGTGCTGCGCCTGGGCGGCAAGGAGATCACCGGCCGCTTCGACCCCGACGGCACGCCGCTTATGGGCGAGACGGTGACGCTCGGCATCGACATGGCGCGTGCCTGCCTGTTCGACCCGACGACCCAACGCCTGATCTGACCTGACCTGAAATGAGTTCCGCAGTGTCCTTCGCCATCTATCCGAGCCTGGCTGACCGTGTCGTGCTGATCACCGGCGGCGCGACGGGCATCGGCGCCGACACGGTTCGCGCCTTCGCCGCCAATGGCGCACGCGTCGCGTTTCTCGATCTGCAGCAGGAGGCCGGCGACGCGCTGGCGCGCGAACTCGCCTCTACGGCATCGCACGCGCCGCTGTTTATGCGCTGCGACGTGACCGACATCCCTGCCCTCCAGGCCGCGATCGGCACGGTGCGCGACCGCCTCGGGCCTGTCGCGGTGCTGGTCAACAACGCCGCCGACGACAATCGCCACCCCGTCGTCGAGGTGACGCAGGAATACTGGGACCACGCCCAGGACGTGAATCTGCGGCACCACTTCTTTGCCGCCCAGGCCGTGCATCCGCACATGAAGGAATTGGGCTTCGGTTCGATCGTTAATTTTTCCTCGATCGCCTGGCGTTTCGGCGCGGCTGACATAGCGCCCTATGCGACGGCCAAGGCTGGCGTGATCGGGCTGACATTCGCGCTGGCGCGGGCGTTCGGGCCCGACAACATCCGCGTCAACGCCATCGAGCCGGGCGCCGTCATCACCGACCGGCAAAGGCAGCTTTGGTTCAAGACGCAGGCCTCGGTCGACCAGGTCGTGCAGCGCCAGATGATCCGCCACGTTCTGCTCGGCGACGAGATCGCGCGCACCGTGCTGTTCCTGGCCGCCGACGACAGCCGCATGATCACCAAGCAGTCGATCACCGTGGATGCCGGCCTTCGATGACCCAACGCGAAACAAAGGATCGCTTCATGCTCGAGGTCGGCCTGAACCCCTACGGCCTGACCTATCATCTCGGCCTCCAGGGTCGCGGCACGCCACGCGCCAATCCCAAGCCGGCGGGGCTGGAAGGTTTCATCGCGCTGGCGACCGACCTCGGCGCGCGTGTGCTGGAGATCTGGGTGCCATGGCTGAGCGAGCTTTCCGACGACGCGGTGATCGCGCTGCGCGAGCGGCTCGCCGGCCTTGGCATGACACCTGTTGTCAGCGGCGGCCTTCTGGTGGGCGAGCCGCTCGACGATGCCTTTCGGGCCGCGCGCCTGCTCGAGGCCAAGATCATCCGGACAGCGCTGACGCCGGTTCTGTGCGGCGACCGCAACGCCGCCGGCGAGAAGTGGAGCGAGTACGCCGGCATCATTCGAGAGCGATTGGTGGAGTGGGGTGCCCGCGCGAATGCCGAAGGCTACACCCTTGCCATCGAAAACCACCAGGATTTCACCAGCGGGGAAATCGTCGATTTTTGTGCGCTTGGCGGCGACGGCGTCGGCGTCACCTTCGACACCGGCAACACATTCCCGGTCGGCGAGGCGCCTCTCGATTTCACGCGGCGGATCGCACCTTATGTCCGCCATATCCACCTCAAGGACTACCGCGTGCAGTTCACTGGGGAAGGCTACCGGCTGGTCCGTTGCGCCATCGGCGACGGCGCTGTGCCGTTTGCCGAGTTGTTCGCAATTCTTGGCCAACACCACGATCGCATGACCGCCGTTCTCGAACCCGGCGCCCTGGAGGCGCGGCATGTCCGCTTTCTCCGCGACGACTGGTGGCATGGCTATCCGCAGAAGACGGCGCGCGAGTTTGCCGCCTGTCTGGCGGCAGCCCAGCGCAACCGGCTGCCCGACGATGCCGACTACCGCACCCCCTGGGAGCGCGAGGACGACGTTTCACTGGTTTCCTATGAGCTCGACATGATCCGGCGCAGCGCCGCCAACATGCGCAACCTTGGTTTGATGGAGAAGATCTGATGACGACACGTGAACTCGATGGATTGACCGCCTTCGTCACCGGCTCCGGCCGTGGCCTCGGCCGCGTGATGGCCGAACGCCTGGCCGAACTCGGCGCCAATGTCGCCATCCACGACATGGACGAAACGGCGCCGGCCAAATATGGCGAATTCGCCAATCTGAGCGAGGTCGTCGAGCGCCTGAAACGGCATGGCACGAAGGTCACCTCGGTGACCGGCAACATTGGCGACCAGAAGGCGGTAGCCGAGATGAAGCGCAAGATCGAGGTCGATCTCGGCGACGTGCATGTGCTGGTCAATTGTGCCGGCGGCGACATCGGCGCCAAGGGCGGCAAGCCGAACCCGAACAACGCGCTGGACATCGAGCTGGACGACATCCGCGTGCTGACCGAGAACAATCTGATCGGCACGATGCTGGTCTGCCAGGCCTTCGTGCCGCCCATGAAGCAGCGCGGCGGCGGCTCCGTCATCAACATCGCCTCGGCGGCGGCCCATCTCGGCTGCTCGCCCGAGGTCGTCTACTCCACCTTGAAGGCCGCGGTCGTGCATTACACGCGCTGCCTCGCCAAGGAACTGATCGACGACGGCGTGCGCATCAATGCGGTCAGCCCCGGCGCCACCAAGACGGCACGCTTCCAGGCGACCCGCGTGGTCGATCCCGAGCGCATGGATTCGAGCAGGAAGTCGCTGAACCGCTATGCCGAGCCGGAAGAGATCGCCGAGGCGGTGGCCTTTCTCGCCGGTCCGCGCGCGCGCTTCATCAACGGCCAAGTCATCCGCGTCGATGGCGGCTTCACGATCTTTCCGGGGTGAGTCGTGCCACCGGCGGCCGCAGGGAAATCGCATATGGCGGCGCCAGCCCTCCTCTCCGTCCGCTACGCGGCCACCTCTCCCCCACTTTGTGGGGGCGAGGAAACGCTAATCACGGATGTCACGGCCTTGAAACGCTTGGGTTCCTCGCCCCCACCAGAGTGGGGGAGAGGTGGCTCGGCGAAGCCGAGACGGAGCGGGGGAGCGCCATATACGATTGCCCTGCCCTGCTGCCCGCGTGAACTTACCCCCATCGAGCGTGTAGGACGGTACCATCGCCGCCCTGCCCGTGGGTATGGACGAATCCAATCATGCGCCATATTGATGGTGACACGGTCTGCCGTGGCGCTTTCGCGCTGAGGCAGGCGACGTTCGTTCAATGACGCTGCGCCGGGCGCCTTTGACGCCGCCCTGCAAAAGTGTCGATACCCGGGGGACCTGGTCATGACTGACGACAACAAGCCGGCCGCAGACGTTACCAAGGATTGGCAAGCATCGCAGGGCCAGAAGGCCGGCGCCACGCGGCTGCGCCTTTTCGCAGCGCTGTCATGGATCATTGCCATTGGCGGCGAGATCGCCGGGATTGTCCTGCTCTACAAGCACAAGTTCGACAACGGAAACCTGCCGCTGCTGATCGGCATTCTGATCGGCATCGCGATTTTCGCCATCGCCGGCAGCATGCTGTGGAAGGCGGCCAACAGGAAGGACCCGGCCCGCGCCTCCGACACATTCAGGTTCTTCGTCCAGAACCAGCTCGGCGCGATCATCACGCTGATTGCCTTCCTGCCGCTGGTTCTCTTGATCCTCAACGACAAGAACATGGATCCGAAGAGCAAGAAAATTGCCGGCGGCGTCGGCGCGGTGCTGGCCGTGGTCGCGACGCTGCTCGGCGTCAGTTACCAGCCGCCATCGGTCGAGCAGTACACGCAGGACATGAACCAGTGCGCGACCCAGATCAAGGCGGGGCAGCCGACCACCGCCTGTTCGCCCGAGGTCGCCTCCCAGGCGCAGGCGATCGCCACCGACTCCACCACGGTGGCCGATGCGACGAAGGACGCGGCACACCCCAATGGCCAGGATGTCGTCTACTGGATCGCGCCGGAAAACGGCGCCACCAAGTCCGACACGGAGCATGTCTTCCACCTCTGCGCGGCCGTCAGCCCGCTGAAGGACAAGACCGTCAACAGCGGCTCGGTGACGGAAGCCTACGCCCAGAACGCCATCCGCATCACCAAGCAGATCGAGATGGAACAGAAGCAGTGCGGGTTCACGGCTACGCCGTGAATGAGGCTGCGTTGTGGAGCTGATAGACAGCTAAGTGGCGTGCCTGAAGGCGGGCGAGAGAACAGGCACGTGCCTACAGGATGCCAGCCGCGCTATGAGCGGACATCTCGGAACCGAGGCTGAATGTCGCATTTGGAGCCGAAAGCGGAATGGCGGCTTCGAGGCTCGGAAGGCCAGAAGCGGACCTTTGAGCGCCGTTCGTATATCGACGTGACCTGACCAGTTGCTGACCTGCATATGGTTCGCTGCCATACGATCCGATGATGAGTGGGCCGCTGCAAGGGTTCTCAATAATCTTCGAGCGGTCAATACGTGGCGTCCACGGGGGCTCTGTCGCCAAGTTGTACGTCACCTGCGCACTTCACAAGCCACCCCGGCCATAGCGCCAATGCCAAGCATGCACTAACATTCCAGTCGACCCCGTTGGGGCTGGCCAGTGATCTGTTCAAATTGGGGAAGTACCCATGACCAATCATTGCTGTGGACCGGGCTATGCTTCTCCAGCCGAGGCAATGACGGCACCTCGCGAAAAGCTGCTCTATACGATTGCCATCTACACCGGCACGGGCATTCAGAAGCCGGACTATCTGTGCACCATCGATGTCGACCCGGAGAGTTCGACCTACAGCCAGGTGATTTCGCGTTTGCAAATGCCGGGCATTGGCGATGAGCTTCATCACTCGGGCTGGAATGCCTGTTCGTCGTGCCATGGCGATGCGAGCGTGGAGCGGAAATATCTGATCGTGCCGGGTGTGCGCTCGTCCAATCTGCATATTGTCGATTGTGGTACCGATCCCCGCAATCCGACCCTGTTCAAGGTCATAGACGGCGCTGAAATCAAAGCCAGGACCAACCTGTCGGCACCACACACGGTGCATTGCCTCGGCTCGGACATCATCGTTTCCATGCTTGGTGACGCCCAGGGCAATGCCCCCGGCGGCTATTTGCAGCTCAGCAAGGAGTTCGAAATTGTCGGCCGCTGGGAAAACTCCATGGGCGGCATCAAGTTCGGTTATGATTTCTGGTACCAGCCGCGACACAACGTAATGGTCAGTTCGGAGTGGGCCGCGCCCAATACCTTCATGCCTGGTTTTGACCTGGAAGAGGTTGGCCATCTGAAATATGGCCGAGAGATCCATTTCTGGGATTTTGAGAAGAAGGAGCCAAGCCAGACATTTTATCTCGGTGAAGACGGCTTGATCCCGCTGGAAGTGCGGTTCCATCATAATCCCGACAGCAGCCACGGTTTTGTCGGCGCGGCCCTTTCCGCAAATATCATCCATTGGTGGAAGGACGCGGCGGGAGACTGGCAATGGGAAAAAATTGTCGATGTCGACAATGAGCCGCATCCCGAATGGCCGATCCCGATACCCGGCGTGATCTCGGTCATTCTGCTCAGCATGGACGATAGATACCTCTATCTGTGCAACTGGTTGCATGGCGACATTCGTCAATACGACATCTCGGACCCTCACAACGCCAAGCTTACCGGACAAGTGTGGATGGGCGGACTTCTCGGCCGTGCGCCTGAGGTCAATGGCGTGAAAGTGACTGGCGGGCCTCAGATGATACAGCTCAGCCTCGACGGCAAGCGCCTCTATGTGACGACCTCACTCTTCTCGACCTGGGATAATCAGTTCTATCCGGAAATCCGGACCAATGGCGGATGCATGCTAATGGTCAACTGCGATACGGAAAACGGCGGCATGGAAATCGATCCGCTGTTTGTCGTCGATTTCGGCAGGGAACCAAATGGACCAAGCCGCTGTCACGAAACCCGCTATCCCGGCGGTGATTGCACGAGTGACATCTGGGTATGACCAGCTTCACCATCACCCTCGCCAATCAAGGCGGTGCGGCCTTCGACGTCGATCACCGCAGGCCCCTCTTGCAAAGCCTGCGCGAGCACGGCGTGGATCTGCCGTATGGGTGCAAGTATGGCGGCTGCATAACCTGTGCAGCCAAAATAATCAGCGGCAAAGTCGATCAAAAAGCGCAGCGAGCGCTGAACAACCGCCAGATTAACAATGGCTATATAATCCTCTGCGTCGCCCGCCCTATGAGCGACTGCACGCTGGAGGTCGGCGTTGAGAGTCACGACAAGCTCTATCGCAACCCCTTCCTTGACCCGCTGGCCGCTCATGAATTGAAAGCCGATATTGCGACCCCGTTGGAAGCAAAGAAATGACCCATATGAATCATGATGAGCCCTATTCGGAGGCTTATCTGCAAGACATTCTGAAATCGGTCAAAACCATCGCGATGGTGGGGGCCAGCCCCGATAAAACCAAATTTTCCTATGGTGTTCTCAGGGTGCTCCACGAAACCGGCTATGACATGATCCCGGTCAACCCCAGTTCCGGCCTGGATGAAATTCGAGGGCTTAAGGTGTACCCATCACTGGCGGCCATCGACCGGCCCGTCGATATGGTTGAGGTTTTTCGCCGCTCCGAAGATCTGCTGGAGGTTGCACAGGAGGCCATCGCGATCAATGCAAAGGTTCTGTGGGCTCAGATTGGGGTGCGCGACGACACTGCCGCCCGGTTGGCGGAGGAAGCGGGCTTGAAAGTGGTGATGAACCGCTGTCCCAAGATCGAGTTGTTCCGCCCCTTCTGGAAGCCGAAGCTGCATTTGGGAATATGACTGCAGGGGCGCAGAATTCGGGGTTGTCACGGCAACCAACCTGTTCCCTCTGGGGTCTCAGACGTTGATGCTGCTAGCAGACTGAATTTTGCCCGAGGTACGATGCCAGATGATCGCTGAGATCACGCGCGTCGTCGCCAGCGCCGTCGATCAGAGCAGACTTACGGCGGCGCAGAAATTGCGTCCCCATCAGGTACAGGCCCGGATGTTCCACTACACCGCCGTCGTGACGGACCTGGCCCTTGTGGTCGAGGACCGGCAGTTCCAGCCAGGAGTAGTCCGGCCGGTAGCCGGTGGCCCAGATGATCGTCCTGATAGCGCCTCCGGCAAGATCGAGGCCGAGCGGCGGGTTGTCCTCGACACGGGTTGGCGGCGGGCGATCCGGCGGCCCGACCGTAGCGTCCAGGCCGTTGGCGCGCGCCCATTCGTCGATGAGGTCGAGCAGCCGGGCCATCTTAAGGTCGGAAAGCGCGCACATGTTGCGCAACGACCCCGCAAACTGGGCCTTGCCGTCTTCGGTGATGCCGGCAAGACGACCGATGAGCCGGACGCCGAGGTCGTCGAGCGCATTGAGGTCGAGGGTGGTGCGGCCGGACGTGCCGGCAAGCTGCAGCGAAGGAACCCGTCGCGCCCGCCTGATGTCGTCCACCTCGTCGTAACGCTCGTCGAGCACGCCGGCGGCGTCCATCCACCATTCCAGGTCCTTGCCGCGATAGACGCGGGGCGCCCGGATGTGCTCGCCCACCGACAGGGTCACTTGACGCCCCGAACGCTGCAGCTCCTGTGCGATCTGGGTGCCGCTCGACGACGCGCCCACCACCATCACGCCACCGTCGGCGACCTGACGCGGATTGCGGTAGGACTGTGCCGTCAGCATGGCGACCGACGGTGGCACGCGGCTGGCTACGTCGGGCAGGCGCGCGATGTTGCACGCGCCCGACGCCAGCACGACGGTCCGACACCGCCACTCGCCGCGGTCCGTGCGCACAAGATATCCCGCCCCGTCGCTGCGAACCGAGGTAACGGTCGTGTGGGTTCTGACCGGAGCCGAGATCACCTTGGCATAGTTCCCGAGGAAGTCGATCACCTCAGGCATCGTCCGGTAGCCGTCGGGATCGTCACCGTCATAGCGGAAGCCCGGCAGCCGGCTCTGCCAGTTCGGGGTGAGCAGCCGCAGTGAATCCCATCGCTCGGTGCGCCAGGTATTGGCGATCTCGCCGCGCTCCAGCATCACATGCTCGATAGAGCGCTCCGCCAGGCAGCGGCTCATTGCGAGCCCCGCGTGCCCCGCGCCGACGATCACTGTGGTGACGGAACTAATCGCACCCTCTCATCAGAAGAGTCTACGGTTCGAAGCGCCTTTCAGTTCACCACGACCGTGACGTTCGTCGGATTGGTGACAATGTCATAGACCGCCGACCGCTTCTGCGACTGAGCGACGATAGCCTCGATGTCCTCGCGCTTGGCGTCGGCGTCGATGTTGTATTTCACCGTGATGCCGCTGAAGCCGTTGCGCACGTCGCTGTCGATGCCGAGTATTCCGGCGAGATCCATGTCGCCTTCGATGGTCGCCTTCACCGACTTCAACTGGATGTTTCGGTTCTGGGCAACCGCGGCGATGCCGGCGGTCAGGCAACTCGCCAGTCCGACAAGCACGTATTCGACGGGCGTGGCGCCCTTGTCCTGGGAAGCGAAGACCTCCGGATGGTCTGCGTCGAATGTGAAAGTGGTCTTGCGATGCTGGTCCTCGCCGAGACCGTAGAAGCTCTCGACCGATGAATGGCTGTGGGTGCCATCCTTCCATTCGCAGGCCGCGCGCCACTTGAACTGCGCCGCCTCCGGGGCGTTGGTAAGCGCTTCGCGTGCGCCGAGCAGCGCCTCTACGTTAACGCCGTTGTTTGCCTGTACTTCGGAAGCCATAATTATTGTCCTCCCTACCTTGCACTGGCTCAAAAACCCGACCGATCTCACTGACCTCCCGATCAGATTTTACCATGGCGCGGCATGCTATGGGTCGCGAAGCATTTCTTCAAGTTGTTTCCGCAGCTGAATGTTCGCCCTCGTGTACCGAGTTGCGCCTTTGCAGGCTCTGGCGCGACCACGACCTTCAGCGTGGTCAATTGCAGTGTCTGCTTCCGGACGGAGGCAAAGTTCATATGGCCGACATGAGGCGCGTAGCGGCCATTTACCCGTAACTTGCCGCAACGCAACAAGGCCCCTTCCGGGGCCTTGTACATCAACCTCAGTGTCAGGCTCTAATCGCCCCCTCACTTCCCCATCATCGACTTCGCATTCTCGGCGGTGATCGCGGTGGTCTCCACCGTCACCGTCGGCTCAACCTCCGTCGCGCAATCCAGCAGGATCTTTTTCGACATCTCGATCGCTTCCTTGGCGGCCGTCGGGTAGGTGAAGGTTGCGGCCCAGTCGCCCTTGGCGACCGCCTCGATGCCGCCGGCCGTAGCGAGAGGACAAGGTGGCCAGTCCGCCTCACCTCTTCTTCCGCATCAACATCCAGAAGATCACTGGTCGTCGTGCCCTCGTCTGACCGGCCCAGCCTCTTTCATGATGATCTCGCGATGCGGATAGGGGATGCTTATGCCGTTTGCCTTGAACGTGTCCCACAGCGCCAGCAGCACCTTGCCGCGCACGTTGGTCAGGCCTTGCTGTGGGTCGCGGATCCAGAAGCGCAGGACGAAGTTCAGCGAGGAGTCGCCGAAGTCCGTCAGCCAGCAGACAGGCCGCCGGTCGGCCTCAACCCGGCCGACGCTGATCGCGGCCTCTATCGCCAGTTCGCTGACCTTGTGCGGATCGGCGTCGTAGGAGACGCCGAAGTTCACGTCGAGGCGCACGAGGTTGTCGCTGAACGACCAGTTGATGACCCTCTGGGTGATGAAGTCCTCGTTGGGGATCAGGAATTCGCGGCCGTCGCGCGTCACCACCGAGACGAAGCGCGCCCGCAATTCGCGTATCCAGCCGAAGGTGCCTTCGAGCGAAATCGTGTCGCCCGGCTTGATCGACTTGTCGAGCAGGATGATCACACCGGAGACGAAATTCGAAACAACCTTCTGCAGCCCGAAAGCGAGACCGACACCAACGGCGCCGGAAAACACCGTCAGCGCCGTCAGGTCGAGACCGACGGCGGAAAGCGCCACGGCGCCGGCCACCAGCACGAGGCCGATCTTGGCGACCTTGCCGACGAGGACGCGGATCGACGGTGTCAGCTCCTCGGAGAGGCGGACGCGCTCATCGATGTAGTTGCCGGCGACCACCGCAAGCCAGACCGTGGCGATCAGGAGCAGCGCCGCCTTCAGCACCATGAGGGCCGAAAGGCGAACCGCGCCCAGAGGGATTGCCAGACTGTCGAGGAAGGCGGCCGCCTCATTACTGACACCCAGTATGACAAGGGCCGCGTAGATCCAGGCCAGCCAACCCAGCGTGCGCGCGACGAGGCGGTTGCGAATGATGCGCGACAGCACGGTCGCAAACAGCCACGCCAGCGAGAGCAACAGCGCGACGTGCAGGAGATGGGTGCGGCTCGGCCAGGTGATGACGAGCAACAGGTTGAGCGCGGCAAACAGGAAGATAATGAACAGGATCCAGTCGGTGCGCCGCAACAGCGCGATGACGACCCTCAACAGTCCAGGATGACCCTTGATCTGGCGTGCCTGGTTCTCGACGAGAGGCTCGACCCGCAACGCCGCCAGCTTCGCCACCACAAAGAGCGAGGCGATGATGCCGACCTGATAGACGAACCATGGCGTGGCGGCATAGTCGAACCATCCGCCGGCCCAGGCCAGCGCTCTATCGATGGCGTCGCGAAAATCCATTGCCACACGACCACTTGGCTAACGAACTGCAACTCGCGGCCCACAATGTCGTCGGCCTTGTGATTGGTCAAGTTGAGCTTGAGGATGGCTTTGTGAGCGGCAGCGGCGGAACAAACGTGGCAAGGCCCGCGAGGGGGGCCTTGCCACTGATACTTGCAAGCTGATCGCCGGCCCTACTTCCCCATCATCGACTTCGCATTCTCCGCCGTGATCGCGGTGGTCTCCACCGTCACCGTCGGCTCCACCGACGTCGCGCAGTCGAGCAGGATCTTCTTTGACATCTCGATCGCTTCCTTGGCGCCCGTCGGGTAGGTGAAGGTTGCGGCCCAGTCGCCCTTGGCGACGGCCTCGATGCCGCCGGCGGGGCCTGGCAGGCCGTCGGTGCCGATGATCTTGACGTCCTTGCCCGCGCCCTTGGCGGCGAGAAGCGCGCCGGCGGCCATCATGTCGTTGGAGGCGTAGAGCACCTTGATGTCGGGGTGCGCCTGCAGCATGGCGGCGAAGGCGACTTGGGCTTTGTCCGGCACCCAGTCGGCGGCCTGCTCGGCGACCACCTGGATCTTGGCGTTTTCCTTCACCCCGTCCTTGAAGCCGTTGAGGCGTTCGACCGCCGGCGTCGAGCTCGGCAGGCCTTCCAGCACCGCCGCCTCGCCGCCATCGGGCAGCAGCGTCTTGGCGGTGTATTTGCCGGCTTCCATGGCGATCTTGTAATTGTCGCCGCCGATGAAGGCGGTGTAATCCTTGCCGGGGTCACCGACGGTCTTGCGGTCGAGCTCGATGACCGGGATGCCGGCATCCATGGCGCGCTTCACCGCCGGGGTCAGCGGTGCGGCCTCGAAGGGCGAGATCAACAGGATGTCGACCTTCTGGGTGATGAAATTGTCGACCTGCGAGGTCTGCGTGTTGACGTTGCCGGCGCCGTCGGCGATCTGCAGCGTGAAGCCCGGCACTTCCTTGGCCGCCGCCTCCAGCTCGTCATTGACGTGCTGGCGGTAGGGCTCGGCATTGTTGGCCTGCGAAAAGCCGATGATGAACTGGCCGTCCTTGGCGCAGGCTTTCACCATTGGATCGGCAGCGTAGGCCGTTCCGGCAACGCACAGGCACGAGCCTGCCAGAAGCACGGTCGATAAGATCGTTTTCATACTCACTCTCCTCCTCGTCTGGCGGGGGCCAGACCTTGGTTGACGTTCCTGTTTTATGCCGTCTTCCTCCTTGTTTGTTGATGCATGTCGTTATCGCAAAACCGATGTCACTTTTGCGCGAATGCACTAACGACCCAACCCCTCGCGGCGGCGAACGAGGGATTGAAGCACTGCCGCCAGGACGATGATCGCGGCGGTCGCGAGCAGTTGCATGGCGGGCGTGATGTTGTTGAGCTGCAGGATGTTGGCGAGTGCGCCGAGCATGATGGTGCCGGCAACGGTGCCGACCATGGAGCCGGCGCCGCCGAACAGGCTGGTGCCGCCGATGACCACGGCGGCGATGGCCGTCAGCTCATAGCCCATGCCGTCATTGGCGCTGCCGAAATTGAACTGGCCGGCATGGACAATGCCGGCGAGCGCGGCGGCAAAGCCGGTGATGGCGTAGACCGAGATCTTCACCATCGAGACCGGCACGCCGGAAATGCGCGCGGCGCGCTCATTGCCGCCGACGGCAAAGACATAGCGGCCGAAGCGCGTGGTGTTGAGGACGATGGTGGCAATGGCGGCAAAGACGATGAAGACAAGCGTGGCCACCGGCACGGTGTTGTTGAACAGCCGCTCGCCCAGCACGGCAAACACCGGCGGCGCCAGGCCCGGCCCGTCGCCATAGGAAATGTTTATGTACTGGTTGCCCGACACCACCAGCGCCAGGCCGCGCGCGGCCTGCAGGCCGGCCAGCGTGACGATGAAGGGTTCCAGCCTGAAGCGGGTGGAGATGGTGCCCTGGATGGCGCCGAAGACGATGCCCATGACCAGCACGGCGAGGATGGTGGGGATCAGCCCGAAGCCGCCGGAGATCATCATCGAGGCGGTGACGACGCTGGACAGGCCCAGCACCGCGCCGACCGACAGGTCGATGCCGGCGGTGATGATGACGAAGGTCATGCCGATGGCGATGATGCCGGTCTCCGACACGGCGCGCACGATGTTGGCGATGTTGTCGGGGTTGAGGAACAGGATCTCGCCATGGCGGCGCGGCGAGAAGATGATGCCGCCGATCGCCACCAGTACCAGGCCGATCAGGCTCTGGAAGCGCACGATGAGCGCCAGCGGATCGCGATGTTTTTGAGGCGCCGCCGTCACGGGTGGGCTTGCCGCCGAAATCTTGTCGTCAGACATCAGGCCTCCCTGCCATTTGCCGCGGCCAGCACCGTGTGTTCATCGACGCCGCCCATGAATTCCGCCACGTTGCGCCCCTGGCGCAGCACCACGATGCGGTCGCACAGGCCGATCAGTTCCGGCATCTCGCTGGAGGCGACCAGTATGCCCAGCCCTTGCGCCGCGAGTGCCCTGAGCCGCGCGTAAATCTCGCCCTTGGCGCCGACATCGACGCCACGCGTCGGCTCGTCGAGGAGCAGCAGGCGCGGGTTGCCGAGGATTTCCTTGGCAAGCACCACTTTCTGCTGGTTGCCGCCCGACAGCGCACCGACCGCGATGTCGGGGTTTTTCGGGCGGATGTCGAACTGGCCGAAGGACTCCCTCACCGCCTCGGCCTGGCGGCGCGGCGACACCAGCCAGTTCGGCGAGATCCTAGATATCACCGACATCACCAGATTGAGGCCGACCGCCATGCGCAGCATCAGGCCTGAGCCCCTGCGGTCGTCGGTGACGAAGGCGATGCCCGCGTGGCGGGCGGCTTTGATGGAATCGAGTCTCACCGGCCGGCCCGATATGGCGACCTCGCCCTCCCAGCGGCCCGAAAGGCCGGTGCCGTAGAGCGCGGACAAGAGCTCGGTGCGCCCTGCCCCCATAATGCCGGCGAGACCGACGATCTCGCCTTCATGGACATCGAGCGAAACGCCTTGCGGCGCCTGCCAGCCGGCGCTGTCGCGGGCGAGCTTGAAGCTGGCGTGCCTCAGGCTGAGCAGCGGTTTTCCTGCGGCCTTGGCGCGCTGCGGATAAAGCTCGTCCAAAGGACGTCCGACCAGAAGCCGCACCAGCTCGGCCTGCGGCGCGTGCGGCTCGGTGATGCCGGCAACGCGGCCGTCGCGCATCACCGTCACCCGGTCGGCAATGCCTGGCACTTCCTCCAGCCGATGCGAGATGTAGACGATGCCGACGCCGGTGGCGGCGAGCTTGCGCATGATGTCGAACAGGCGCTCGACCTCGCCCACGGTAAGAGCCGCCGTCGGCTCATCCATGATCAGCACGCGCGAGGCATAGGACAGCGCCTTGACGATCGCCACCACCTGGCGCTGCCCGATCGACAGGTCGGCCACCATCGCCCCTGGATCGATGGCGATCTCGATCGCTTCCAGTCGCCTCTTCGCCTCGCGGCGCATCGCCGGCACGTCGAGGAAGCCGCCCGGACGCATCAGTTCACGGCCGAGGAAGAGGTTGGCTGCCACGTCGAGCGACGGCACCAGGTCGAGTTCCTGGAAGATGGTGGCGATGCCGGCCGCCTGCGCCTCGCGCGGATTGTTGAAGCGGACGGGCTTGCCGTCGATCTCGATGGTGCCTTCGTCCGGCGTGTAGACGCCCGATAGAAGATTCATCAGCGTCGACTTGCCGGCGCCGTTTTCCCCGAGCAGCGCGTGGATTTCGCCGGCCTTCAGGTCGAAGTCGACGCCGCGCAGCGCCTGCACGCCGCCGAAGCGTTTGACGGCGCCGGTCATCACTAGAAGCGGCGCGGTCATGCTGACCTCGTATCGGCTAGGCTCGCGCAGGATTGCCGCGCGTGCAAGGTCGCCTGCAGCCGCACCGAGCGCGGCGCGGATCCGATCGCCGCGATGCGGGCGCTGAGCAGAGCCGCCGCCTGCCTGCCGATCTCGGTGCAGGGCTGCTCGATCAGCGTCAGCCTTGGCTCGAAACAGTCGGCCCATTCGAAATCGTCGAAGCCGACCAGCGACAGATCGCGCGGGATCGAAAGACCCTTTTCGCGTATGGCGCGGACTGCCCCGATCGTCGTCATGTTGTTGCCGGTGACCAATGCGGTGGGCGGCGTGGGCAGCGACAGGATCGCATGCGTCGATGCGGTCGCTGCCGCCGTGTCGATATTCTCCGGCGAGACATAGTGCGGCACGCTTTCAAGTCCATTGGCGGCGAGCGAGGCCTGGAACGCCTCGATGCGCTCGCGCGTCGTCGCCAGGCCCGGCTGCCCGGCGATGTAGCCAATGCGCTTGTGGCCGAAGGATGCGACGTGGTCGATCAGCGCGCGCATCGCCGTGTCGTTCTCGACGCCGATCTGGTCGAAGCGATCATCGGCGAAACGGTCGATGAGCACGCATGGCACCTTCTTGTCGGCGAGATAATCGATGGCGCGTTGTGGCGAACCCGACGGCGCCAGGATGACGCCGTCGACGCGACGCTGGTGGAAGGCGCGCACGACCTGCAATTCGCGGTCCGGGTCTTCCTGCGTGTCGGAGAGAAAGACCATCAGGCCGAGCCGCGCGCATTCGGCCTCGACGGCGCAGATGATGTCGGTGAAATAGGGGTTGGAGATCGCCGAAATGGCCAGGCCGACGCTGTTGGTGGTCGACGCTTTCAGCGACCGCGCCAGTTCGTTGGGTTGATAGCCCATGGCGGCAATGGCGTCGTTGATCAGCTTCGCCTTCTCCAGCGAAACGAACCGCGTGTTGTTGACGACATGCGAGACGGTCGACACCGACACGCCGGCGCGCCGCGCCACTTCAGCCATTGTCGGCAATAAAACTCAGCGCCTGCAAGCGCTCCTCCCTATGCGTTTCCCGTCCGCTCTGCCGGCGGATTTCGGGGAAGCTTAGGGTGATCGAAACGTTTGCGCAATCGATTCGATGGATTTTTTCCTTCTCCCCTTGTGGGAGAAGGCGGATCGGCGCGCAGCGCCGAGACGGATGAGGGGTCCAGCGGAACGAGGCGTTGGCGTTCCTGTTGCCAAGCAGCGGATGCGGATGAACGTGTGCGCCAAGCTGGAGCACCCCTCATCCGACCTCGCTTCGCGAGGCCACCGCCCTGGGGCGAGCCACGGGTCTCGCCCCGTCCTTCGGACCCCACAGGGGGAGAAGGTAAGGCGCTCGGCCTTCAGCGCCCCGCAAACTCCGCCACCAGCCCCTCATACGCCTCGAAGGCCGGCAGCGCTTCGTAGCTATGCACGGCCGGCGTCGTCGCCCAGGGCAGTTTCTCGCGGGTCCAGGTCTCGACGAACGGCGTGAACCAGCCGCGTTCGTCGAGCATGGTCGGGCGCAGATTGACGAACCAGTCGAGCCCTTCCGGACGGGTGAACATCCAGCTCATGCAATGCGGGCAGAAATAGTGGCGCGAGGCGCCGTGCAAGCCGCCGATCACCGGCTCGCCCTGCGTGATTTCGAAGCTGTCCGAGGGAATGGCGGCGCTCAGCGAATAGGCGCTGGCCGACATGGTCTGGCAGCCGGTGCAATGGCAGGCCATGGTCAGCAAGGGGGCTGCGGAAATCCTGAGCCGCACGCGTCCGCAGCGGCAGCCGCCTTCGGCCGGCAAGGTCAGGCTTGGCAAATTGGTCTCCTGTCTCCGGTCGCTCAGCCCGTCAACACCTTCGTCGTCACCAGCGTGACGCCATCTTCGGCGAAGGCCGCATTATAGCGCGCGACGATGTCCGGGGCGGTTTCGCCCTCGGCATCCAGCGTAGAGTGGGCGTCGGACACGATGGTGACGGCGAGGCCTTCAGCCAACGCGCCCTTGACGGTGCCGGCGATGCAGAAATCGGTTTGCGCGCCGGCGAGCACGACTTCACCAGCACCCTGCCCTGCCACCCATGCTCCAAGCTCGGGATTGGAGAAGGCGTTGCGTACGTTCTTGGAGAATGTCGGCTCGTCCTTGGCCTGGCCGAGTTCCGGCCACACCGGCCAACCCGGCTCGCCCGGCGCCAGCGGATCGCCGGCCGGCCCGTCATGCCTGACGAAGGCGACCTTGCGGCCCTCGCGCCGCGCCCAGTCGATCAGCGAGCGAGTACGCGCGGCAATGCCCGGCGCATCATGGATCGGCGGTTCGACGCGCCCGTCGAACATGTTGGTCTGGAGATCGATGACGATGAGGGGAGCGAGATTTGACATGGGCGCGAAGATAGCGCGGGTGGTGGATGGGTCAAGCGGCGAAGCTCACCCTCACCCGATCCCGCCCGTCACCACATAAGCACCGGCAGTGCGTCCATCCGGCAGACGCACTATTGCCGTGACGATTGATCCATAGGCGCCGCGCCAGACGCTGTGCGTTCGCTCATGCTCGGCGACAGGCACTAGGATGCTGCCATGCCATCGTGTGCCGCTTTGCTGCATGGCGACGGGTTCGCCGTTGACGTGGACCTTGATGCCTTCCGTGTCGATGGCGGCATCGGGTTCAACCATCACGGCGATCTCCGCCTGGTCTCCCTGATGTCTCGTTTCGGCAGTTAGCGTGAGCACCGGCAGCGGCACATCGCTGGCCCGCGATCCACCGCGCGCTGCAAACACATCGCCCGGCAATTCGGGCGTGCGCGACGGACTGGTGCGGCGCTTCGCCCAGCGCTCGAAATCGCCGGCGAATTGCAGCAGCCGCACATCGTCATAGGCCTTGCCGGCAAATGTCAGTCCGACCGGCAGACCGATATCGGCCATCGTGCCCATCGGCACGGTGACGGTCGGGATGCCGAGATGGCGCCAGACCAGATTGCCGTTGGCGACCCAGGTGCCGTTGCGCCAGGCAAGGTCTGCCGAGGCCTCGTTGATATCGGCGTCGGCCGGGCCGACATCGGCGACCGCCGGAAGCACCACGGCGTCGAGCCGGTTTTCGTCGAGCCAGTCCTCGAAGTCGATGCGCCGCGTGGCCTCCAGTCCTATCAGCCCTTCGGCGAGCCTGGGAATGTCGAGGAAGGGCGTCACGCCTTGCCCGGCACGGATGACATAGTCGGCCAGATCGAAGCCGTCATCGCCATATCGGTCAGGCAGCGCCCCCGGCGGCTGCGGGAAAATTTTTGGGCCGTCGACCGAAGCCAGATCGGGGATGGCCGGATCGTCATTGGCGCGCAGAAAATCGTCCCAGGCCCAGATGCAGAGATCCCAGATTTCGCGTGTCGCGAACGCTTCCGGCACCAGCCCGCGCTCGACCATGGTTTGCGCACCTGGACGGTCACGCTCATAGTTGGAGACGACGGGGAAATCGACCTCGACCACTTCGGCGCCGAGTTTTTCCAGATCACGCGCCGCCTGTCGCCAGAGGTCAAGCACCGACGCGCGCGTTTCGATGGGCTTTGCCGCTTCGTCATCGCGGCCGATATACATTTTCGGCACGCCGAGGCGCTTGCCTTTCAGCGAGCCATCAAGCTTGAGCGCAGTGTAACTTGGTGGCCGGAGATGGGCGCTTTTCGGGATCGTCACCCAGGGTTGCACGCGCCAGAAATCACCGCGCGTCTCCCGATCGTCAGCGACGATCACGTCGAGCAGTTCCAGCATGTCGGCGATACCGCGCGTATGCGGCACGACCACATCCATGGTCGGCACCAGCGGCCAGTTGCCCCGAACCGAAATGACGCCACGCGACGGCGTGTAGGCGACCAGCGCATTGTTGGAAGCTGGCGCCCGCCCCGACGACCATGTCTCTTCGCCAAGCCCGAAGGCGGCGAAGCTGGCGGCGGTGGCGGTTCCCGACCCGTTGGACGAGCCCGAGGCGAAGGCGGCGGTCAGGTACTCGGCATTGTAAGGGCTTTCGGCGCGGCCATAGACCCCGCGCTGCATGCCGCCATTGGCCATTGGCGGCATGTTGGTCAACCCGATCAGCACAGCCCCGCCGGCCCGCAGCCGCGCGATGGTGAAGGCGTCCTCATTGGCAACGAGATGCTCGAAGGCCGGCGATCCGGCCGCTACCGTCAAGCCCCTCACCTTGTAGCTGTCCTTGGCGGTGTAGGGGATGCCGTCGAGCGGCCCGAGCGTGGTGCCCTTCGCGCGGCGCAGGTCGGAGGCGGCAGCCTCCTCGAACATTCTGGGGTTGAGCACGGGTACGGCATTCAGCGCAATGCCATGGCGGTCATAGTGGGCAATACGCCGGAGGTAGGCGCCGACAAGCTCGACGCAGGTGACGGTGCCGGACTCCAGCGCAAGGCGCAGGTCGGCGATGGAGGCTTCGACGAGGTGGAGAGTGGGCATGGCAGGTTTGCTCGGCTGGCGTTCCTTCACACCCCCCTCTGCCCTGCCGGGCATCTCCCCCGCAAGGGGGGAGATTGGCTGTCATCTATGCTTTCGCCATTTAGCGGTATTCAAGATGGGCAGAGGCGCCCGAACTGCTGATCTCCCCCCTTGCGGGGGAGATGGCCGGCAGGCCAGAGGGGGGTGTTCAAGCGCCCAACCTCGGGCTCAGTTCCTCAGAGCCTGCGCGGGCGATTGCCGATAGGCCAGCACCGACGGTACCACAGCGGCCAGGCCGGCCACGACAAGCAGGATCAGCGCCGAACGCACATCCTCGATGCGGAACGTTACGGGCATGGAAAAGCCGCTCACCTCACCCATCGTATGCGCGATGGTTCGGCCGGCGAGATAGCCGAAGAGGAAACCGAGCAGGACGCCCGTGCCGACGATGACGAAGGTTTCCACCCAGACGATGCCGAACACCATCGCACGCGGCGCGCCGAAGGCGCGCAGGGCGCCGATCTGGTGCCCTCGCTGCAGAATATGGACGATGACGACCAGAAGTATTGCCGCCGCGACGAGGAACTGCGCGCCGGCCGCTACCATGGACAGGATGCGCCTTGCATCGCCAAGGGTTCCGTAAAGCCGGGTCAGCACTTCTCCGGGAAAGACCGCCAGCGTGCGGTCGCTGCGATACTGTTGGCGCAGCTTGTAGGCGTCGGCGATGGTGTGCGGTTTCACCACGATTGCCGGCAGGCCGGGCGCCGAAGGATCGAGGACGGCGTCGGGGTTGATCGGCGCATCGAAACCGTGCGGTGCGGGACCGTCTTGTGCGTCAACCTGCTCGACAAGTGCGGCAATTCCGGCGCGGCCATTCTCGTGTTCATGGATATGCCAGACCGCCTCGATCGGCACGATGATCGCCCGGTCCCAGGCGGTACCGGTGGGGCTGAGGCGCCCGACAATCGTATAGGTGAAATCATTGTGGATCTCGGTCGCCGCATGGAGTTGTCCGTGCGCCGGATGAAAGCGGGCGCCGACGCTTTTGGGCACGGCGGCGCCGACCAGCGCATCGCCAAGCACTGCGAATGTGCGGCCTTCGGTGACGCCGCCCAGTCCGTCGACCAGCGCCTGCGTGGTGCCGACGATCGGGAAGTTTTCGACAAAGTCACCGAAACCGACCGGCGCTGCCCAGGCCACCCGCTTGTCTCTGACGAGACCGGCCAGCACATTGCCCGGCATCAGCGACAGCGGCGCCGCCTGCAGAAACACGGAGGACAGAACCAGCTGGGTTTCGCTGCCCGGCGCCCCGATCACCAGGTCGAAAGCATGCGCCGCTTGCGCGCTGCCCAATCGCAGCGCCCGCTCACTGAGCGTGACGGCAACGCCGAGCGCGGTCGCCAGCGCGATCAGCAGCGCCACGGCAGCCACGCCGATCCAGTGTCGCCTTAGATCCGCGGCGATGAAGCGGAGCATCGGCTATTCCTTTCTCCCACGGGCTTTTCCATCTGCGAGGTCAGAAAGCTTCATCGCGCTCGGCCATCTCCTGCGACGCGCCGGTATCGCGCGTCACCTGACCGGCTTCCAGGCGGATGATCCGGTCCAGCCTTTCTATGAGCCGTTTCTCGTGACTGGCGACGATGAGGGTGGTTCCTGCCTCGCCCGCCAATTGCAGCAACAGGTTCGCCACCGCAATTCCGGAATCGGCATCGAGGCTGGCGGTCGGCTCGTCGGCGACGATAATGGCCGGCCTCGTCACCAACGCTCTGGCAACGGCGACCCGCTGCATCTGTCCCCGCGACATCGTTTCGACCGGCTGGCCCGGACGCTCGATTTCGACCCGTTCGAGCAGCCGCAGTCCTTCCGCCTTCAGGTCGGCCACCGGGCGGACCCTCGACAGTCTGCCGGGCAACAGGACGTTTTCCAGCGCCGACAGGCCGGGGCACAGATAGAACTCCTGCATGACCAGGCCGACATTCGCGGAACGCCAGCGGTCGCGCCTGGCTTCCGAGAGGCTGGAAAGTTCGGTGTCGCGCCAGCGCACCGAGCCATGGCGTATCCTTTCCAGCCCTGTCACGATGTTGATGAACGTCGTCTTGCCCGATCCCGAGGGCCCGGTGACGGCGACTTTTTCACTAGGTCGGATGTCCAGCGCGGGCACGGTAAGCGCAGGCTTCTCGAGGTCGCGGAAGGAGACCCGCAAATCGCGGACGGACAGGCCAAGCATGATCGCTACGCCCGGCGGAAATGCGCGTCGACGATGCGCAAAAGGCTGACGAAGCCGGTTTCCGGGTCGGTCCAGGAGCCGGTTTCCAGCCTGCCTGCCACTTCAATGAGAGCGTTTGCCTGTTCGAAGGTTTGCGCCTGGTCGAGATAGATGACGACGATGTTGTCGGGCCAGTCGGCGTCGGATGAGCAGAACGGGCACAGCGCCATCGGTATCTCGGTCAGGACGAAGAATTTCGCCTCGGCCTTGAGCGGCGGCGCCATGAAACCCTGCATGGTGACGTCATGGCCGGCAAGGCTTTTGACTTTGTCGGAGAAGGTCATGCCCAGCACGCCGATCTTGCCGTAGAGGTCATCGAAGGTGAGCGGCGCGGCGGCTGCCGCCGCGCCGCGCAAAGCCCAGGAAAAACAGACCGCAGCCGAACCGAGCAGCGTGCCGCGGCGGGTAATCGGTCTGCACGCCATGATCCGTAGTCCTCCTTGTCGACAGGCCCGGGCGCCGTCAGCGCCCGAACCGCCGTCCCGGCCCGCTTCATCCGCATCCCTGCGAAAGCGAATGGAGCGGCCGGAATCAATCATAGCCCGCGCGGCTCAGTTCGTCGCCGGCGCAAGTCCCAAGGCATCGGCCAGCACGCGGTAAACGTCGCTCTCTTCCATGTAGCCCTTGAAGCCTTCGGCGCCTGGGCCGGTTGCCTGCAGCACGACGTCATCGACGGCGTGGACAGCGCTTTCGGCATTCTTCGGCAAATTGCCTTTGCGCAGCACGGCGCCGGGTACGTCCTTGTACTTCTCGTTGGCGACGTATTCCTTGGCCTCGTTCTGCACCGTCGGCACGAACGGGCCGTCGAGCTTCGGACGGAAGGTCTCGTAGTAGTCGGGGAAGTTGGCGCCGAAGATCGCCAGACGACGCGAGACATCGACGCTGTCGGGATAGCCGTCGCCATTCTTGTCCTCGTAATTCGGGAAGCCCGCGTCGGCATAGACCCCGACCTTGTCGCGCATCTCAGGACCCGGCTTGTTGTCGTCGATGGTGCCAAAGATGGAGACGCTGTGGGTGTGGTCGCCGGTGACGACGATCATCGTGTCGGGGTGGGTCTTGGCGAATTCCATGGCAACGCCGACCGCCTTGTCGAACTCGATGACCTCGACCATGGAGCGCTCCCAGTCCATCGGATGCGACATCTTGTCGATCAAGGCGCCTTCGACCATCAGGAAAAAGCCGTCCGGGTTTTTCGACAGTTCACCGAGCGCTACATTGGTCATTTCGACCAGGCCCGGCTGATTGGGAAAGGTTTCCACGGTGCCCTTCCTGAGGAAATCGCGGTCGAGCGTGACGTCCATGTTGCCGGTGTGGAACAGGCCGAGGATCTTGCCGGTGTTGGTCTTGGACGCGGCCTCGAGTTCGGTCTTGTCGGTGGCAAGGGCGTATCCGGCATCCCGGAATTTCGCGATGTAGTCGGTGTCGTCCTTGCGCTTGGAGCCGGCCGTGCTCTGCGGCAGGAAATAGGCGGAGCCGCCGCCGAGGATGACGTCAGGCTGCGTCTGATAAAACATGCCGACGATGTCGGCCTTGTCGCTGCGGCTGCGCGTATGGGAGACGACGGCTGCGGGGGTGGCGTCCTCGACCTCGGCCGTCGAGATGACGCCGATCGACTTCTTGCCGGTGCGCCGCAAAGCTTCGGCGATGGTCTCGACCTTCGGATCGTCCTGGCTGGGCTTCGTGCGGTCGGCATAGACGCCGAGCGCGTTCACCGCCGTCTTGTGACCGGTCATGTAGGCCGACATGGTGTTGGCGCTGTCGGTGGCGATGGCATTGGTCGACGACGTGCCGATGAAGGCCATATGGTCGAGGTCGTCCATGTTGAGGCGACCGTTCGCCTTGCCTTCGGTCATGCCCTTGGACATGATCCGCGCGCCGGTGCGATGCGCGACCGAGAGGCCGTCGCCGAGCAGGAAGATGACGTTCTTGGCACGAGGCGTCGCGGAAGTTCCGAACACCTCCCATTTGACCGACTTGGTCTCGTCGCCGGCCTTGGCTTCGATCTCATAGGTGCCGGGCTGGCTGATGCTGGCGGCCCGGATCAGAATCGCCGAGGCATCGACCCCCTCTTCCTTCTCCACGAACTCGACTTTTTTGCCGAGAACCTCTTCGGCCGGCTTGCCGTTGATCGTCACCGTGACCTGGTCGGGGGTGACGACCTTGTCGAATTCGACCTTCAGGTCGAAGGGAGACTGGGCGAGGATCGTGGCGCGGTCGAGCGGATAGATCGTGGCTGCGCCAGCAGCGCTGACAAGACTTGTCGTAACGGCAAGCGCGATGAGGGGGCGAAGCATAAGTGACCTCCAAAATTGACTGATAAAAGACAGTTTTTGGTATTCGCTGCCGATGTCTGTTGTATGACAGAATCTTGCTAGGACCGCTCACATTCTCGCGTAGTCCAAAGCTGGTTGAGAAACAGGATTGAACGAAGCTGGCTGCCGGCCTTCTCCCAGGTGTGGGGGATCAGCCGTTATGCACGCCTGCTCCAACCGACCAACACGTCCCCCGCTATTCCGGCGCCCCGGCGAACAGTATCTCGCCGTCGCCGTCCGCTGCCGGCCAGTCCCTGATGGTGCGGTCGTCGCCGCCGGTGAGCAGCGTGCCGTCGGGCGCGAAGGCGACGGCGTAGATCGGACCGGTGCGGCTGTCGAACATGGCGATCTGGCTGCCGGTGTCGACATCCCATAGCCGCGCCGTGCCGTCGAGCGAGCCGGAAGCCAGGCGCTTGCCGTCGGCCGACAGCGCCAGCGTGTAGACGGTGCCTTCGTGGCCCTCGAAGCGGCGCACCTCCTTGAAGGTGTCGAGATCCCAGAGCTTGATCGTGTAATCGCCGCTGCCGGTGATGACATGATGGCCGTCGGCGGTGAAGACGGCGCCATACGCGCCTTGTTCGTGGCCGTGCCAGCTGCGCAATTGCTTGCCGCTTTCGACATCCCAGAATTTCAGCGTGCCGTCGATGGAGCCGCTGAGCGCGCGCGTGCCGTCGGGCGAGATGGCGACTGTGCTGATCGGCCAGTCGTGCCCGGTCATCACATGCAGCGCGGATTTGTTGACGAGGTCCCAGACGATGACGTTGCCGGTGTCGTGGCCGCTGACGGCGCTCTTGCCGTCCTGGCTGATCGCCAGTTTTCTGACGCCGCCATTGTCGCCCGATGAGAAGACATGCAGCACCGTGCCGTCGGCAAGCTTTCGCAGCACGATTTCGCCGTCGTCGCCGGCGGTCAGCGCGGTGGCGCCGTCGGGCATGAACAGCGCCGTGCGCGCCATGTCCTTGTGTTCACCAAGGTTGCGGATCAGCCGCTTGCCGGCGATGTCCCAGAGCTTGATCATGTGGTCGGTGCTGGCGCTCATGATGTCGCGGCCGTCAGCTGACACGGCGAGCCAGACGACGGCATCGCGGTGGCCGTCGGGCTCGGTCGGCAGCGGCGGTTCGGCCGGCGGCAAGGTCGCCACGGTTTCCGGTGGCGAAGGAAGTGCGGCTTGTGGGGGCGAGGCCGGAGCCGGCGGCGGAGCTGCTTCCGGTGGCGGTGTCGCCGGAGCAAGAGCGACCTCGGGCGGCGGCTCCGGTGCAGGCGGCGGCGCAGGCTCCGCCATTGCCGGAGGTTTTGCTGCCTGCTCAGGCGGGGTTTGCGCGGGCGGCGTGGCGACAGGCGGCGAACTCGGCGGCGCCGGCGGCGTCATCAGGTCCGGCGGGACGCCGGCGACATCCTGGCCCTTCGGCTCGGCTTTGGGTTCGTTCGGGGCGGCTACCTCAGCGCCCGGGCCAGCTGCGGGCCACGGGCCGAACTGGTCTGCCAGCAGCGCCAGAACGACAATCGCCGGCAGAACCAGGAAGGCTCGCCGCAGCCGCGGCCTGCCGGGGTTTTGCACCTCCGCTGCCCGACCAAACAATGGGGCTCCGGACAGGTGGTTCGGGCCGCGCGGCAACAGGCCGGCAAAGAACAACAGCGCCCCGATCACGCAGACCGCGCCGGCCGTAAACAAGGCAACCAGGCGCAGGGAGGCAAAGGATGCTGCGATGCTCGGATCGGCCTGCGCCAGACGCTGCATGGCGAAACAGACGACGCCGACCACCAGCAAGACCAGCGCGAGCAGCCTGTCGGCACCCCTGTTCATTGGCTCTCTTCCCCAGGCCGCGTGGTCTGCGGCCGCCCTGTCACGAAACTAGCAACGAAACGCGTAGCGCAAAATTCCAAGGATGAAAGTGGCTGACCTCACGCTGCTACTTCAATTCCACCCACACCGGCGCGTGGTCGCTGGCGCCGTCCTGCCCGCGAACATCGCGATCGATGCCGGCAGCAGTGAGGCGGCGCGCCAGTTTCTTCGACAGCAAAATGTGGTCGAGCCTCAAGCCGGCGTCGCGCGGCCAGCGGTTACGGCGGTAATCCCAGAATGTGTAGAGCGTTTCCTTCGGGTATTTCTTGCGCAGCGCATCGGTCCAACCCTGCTCGAGCAGCCGCCGGAACGATGCGCGGCTCTCCGGCTGCACCAACGCATTGTCGTCATAGGAGCGGGTGGCGTAGATGTCACGCGGCTCGGGCACGATGTTGTAGTCGCCGACCAGCGCCACCGGCAGGCCGGTGTCGAACAGCTCACCGGCATGCGCCTCCAGCCTTTCATGCCAGGCCAGTTTGTACTGGAATTTCGGCCCCGGTTGCGGGTTGCCATTGGGGGCATAGAGGCAGGCGACGACGATACCGTTCACGGCCGCCTCGATGTAGCGGCTCTGCCTGTCGGCCTCATCGCCGGGCAGGACGTCACGGGTCAGCACCGGTTCGGATCCTCGCGCGAGTATGGCGACGCCATTCCAGGTCGGCTCGCCCTTCCACACCGCGCCGTAGCCGGCATCGGCCAAGGCCGTGCGCGGAAACTGCATGTCGCGCGCCTTCAGTTCCTGCAGGCAGACGACGTCTGGCTTGGCCTTGGCCAACCATGCCATGAGGTTTTGCAACCGGCCGTTGATATTGTTGATGTTGAAGGAGGCGAGTTTCATCGGTCTGCCTTGGGGCGGCGATCAGGAGGCGATCCTGTCCGCCCATGCCTTCACAGTTTCCGCCAGCGTCTTCAGATGATCCGCCGTCGAGAATCCGGAGATTGCCTTGCGCGGCTTCAGATCGTGGTCGCCGTCCTCCAGCCAGATGACCTCGATTGCATCGGAAAGACCGTAGGTCGCGACCTCTTCCCTGGCGCCGAACTCGTCGCGCGTGCCCTGGAAGATCAGCGTCGGCGTCTTCAAGCCGACAAGATGCTTCGTCCGCAGTTGCTCCGGCTTGGCCGGCGGATGGAAGGGATAGCCGAGGCAGATGAGGCCGGCGATCTCGCCTTTGGCGAACATCTCGTCGGCGACCATCGAGGCGACGCGCCCGCCCATCGACTTGCCGCCGATGATGAGCTTCCCGGTCACGCCCCTGGCCCTGAGATCGGCGATCGCCTTGACGTATTCGGGGTTGACCGTCTCGGCCCGTGGCGGTGGTTTGCGGTGGCCGTAGCGGCGGGCCGCCAAATAGTGGAATTCGAAGCGCGCGACCTGGAAGCCGGCCGCTGCCAGCGCCCTGGCGGTGGCGGTCATCGAAGGCGAGTCCATCGACGCGCCGGCGCCATGCGCCAGCAGGATGGTGACCGGGGCTGTGTCGTAGCCGTCGAAGAGGAAGCTGGTCATGAGGTGGCCTTCCTGCTGAGGCCGAGTTCCGTCACACCCCCCTCTGCCCTGCCGGGCATCTCCCCCGCAAGGGGGGAGATTGGCGGTTCAGGCGCCTTGCCCAACCGCCCAACGATGGAGATAGGCGAAGGCCGCGAAGCGCTTGATCTCCCCCCTTGCGGGGGAGATGGCCGGCAGGCCAGAGGGGGGTGCTCAAGCGCGAACATCTCTCTCCCCCGCCAGCTGCAAATCCACGAACTGTATTCCCTTCTGCGCAGTCCGCGCCCATTCGCTATCCGCGTCGAGTTCGAGATAGCGCACCCAGTTCCGCCGGGCCTCCGCCAGATTGCCGGCGTCAAACTCCAGACGGGCGAGGTTGAAGACCGGATCGGCATAGGTCTTGTCGAGCGCGACCGCCTTTTGCAGGTGCCGGCGCGCCGACGCGATCTTGCCCTCGTCGCTCATCAGGCCGGCGAGGTTGAACCACGCCTCGACGAAGGCCGGGTCGAGCTTTATCGCCCTTGCATAGTCATGAGCGGCCTCGCTGACACGGCCGGCGCCGCGCAGGCAGTTGGCGCGGTTGAAGGCGGCGATGGCGTCGCTCGGATCGATGCTGAGGCAGCGCTGGTAAAGGAACGCGGCCTGCTCGTGGTCGCCCTGCTCTTCAGCGCTTTCAGCCTCTGCGAACAAGTCCTCCAGCGGATCGTCGCCGGCAGAACTTGCGCTGCCGAGATCGAACAGCAACTGGCCGTCGAGTTCGCTCTGGCCGCCTTCGAGATAGATCGCATCGGGCCGGCCATGCTGCGAGCCGACATTGAGGGACTTGGCGGTGAGCGAGGCGACCGGACCGGAGCGGTGCACCGAGCGGGCAATCGCGCCCCATGAGGCGCCGCCGGCCACCAGCCCGGCATATTTGCGGGCGAGGATGAGATCGCGGAAGGAGTAGGGTTCGCCATCATGCTCGAAAGCGTCGAACAGGCTGAGCAGGTCGAGATCGGCGCCCGACAGTTTCGACTGGTCGATGAGCGACTGCCTGGACAGCGAAGACGCCTCCGGCGCCTTCATCAAGCCGAGCAGGCGCAGGAAGCCGTTCTCGCTAAGAAGTATTCTCCCGGCGGCGCGCTCGGCGGAGACGCGGCGTTCGATCTCGACATCGCCGGCCTTCGCCATGCCGGCCTTGGCAAGCAGCGTGCGCCCGAACACAACATGGCTGGTGCGCCTGGTGACGCCGCGCCGCAACTGGCCGTGCCGGCGTTCGACCTCGCGCGCGGCGAGCCGCAGCGGAAATGCCGCCAGCGCGCCGATGGTGCCGAAGACGGCGCCGGAGGTTATACCGGTGGGCGCCGTCACCCCTTGCTCTTGCCGACGGCCTTGAGCAGGTTGGCCTTCAACGGGTTTTCCTTGGCAGCACCTGCTCCACTCTTTGCAGCGCTTGCCTTGGCGGCCGGCTTCTCAGCCTCATCGGCTTTGCTCTTCGACTTGGCCGGAGGCTTGGCCGATTGCGAGAGGCTGGCCTTCAGCGCATCCATCAGGTTGATGACATTGCCGCGTTCCGGGGCCGCCGCAATGATCGGCTTGTGGCCCTTGAGCTTTTCGCGGATCATCGACATCAGTGCGATCTCGTAGCGGTCCTCATAGTTTTTCGGGTCGAAGGTGGTTTCCTTCTGCTTGATCAGCGCTTCGGCGAGCTGCAGCATTTCGGCGTCGGGCTTTCCCGTCGGGATATTGCCGAAATATTCAGCCGTGCCGCGCACTTCGTTCGGGTTCCTCAAGGTACACACGAACATGCCGTTTTCGCGGGCACCGATCGTCACCACGCGCTCGCGGCTGGACAGGACAAGGCGGGCGATGGCGAGCTTGCCAGACTTGCGCATGGCCTCGCGCAGCACGGCGAAGGTTTCCTCGGCCATGGCGCCATCCGGAGCCATGTAGTACGGCGCATCCTGGTAGATGACGTCGACCTCGTCCTCGTCGACAAAGGCCTCTATGTTCATCGTGTGGTTGGATTCGATCCTGACCGTATCGAGGTCGGCATCATCGATGATGATGTACTGCTTGTCCTCGTACTCATAGCCCTTGACCAGATCCGAACGCTCGACCAGCCCGAGCTCAGGGTCGACCGGCTTCATGTTGATGCGATTGTGGGTCTTCTTGTGCAGCTGATTGAACGAGATCCGCTCGCTGGTCGTCGTTGCCGGATAGAGCCGGACCGGACAGCTGACGAGGCTGAGCTTGAGGTAACCTTTCCAACTTGCCCTGGGCGCCATGAACTCTCTCCTACGCGGCCATGCACTGACACACCGATGCAGCGCTTCGTCCGGAGGACGAATAGCGCTGCGAAAATCCTACATCGATCCCTGACGCTACATCAAATTCCTGACGAAATGTTTCAAGGGCTCAGGCGAGAGGATAATTCAAATTGTCTGGAGCGTCGATGGCGCAGCACCGGTTCCTCGCCCCCGCGGAGCGGGGGAGAGGTGGCTCGGCGAAGCCGAGACGGAGAGGGGGATGGCGCAAGCCTGAGTGTTTCCAAGGGGCGTCTGAACCTTGGAGCGTCGGCGCAAGCCCCCTCTCCGTCCGCTACGCGGACACCTCTCCCCCACGTTGTGGGGGCGAGGAACCTAGATTTTGAAGGCCGGCAAGTCCCGGGCAAAATCATCGATGTCCGCCCAGGGATCGCCCGACGTCGCCAGGAGGCCCGGCAGCGAGGAATAGTTCAGATCCTGCGGCGCATCGATGGTCTCCAGGTCGCTCCAACTCACCGGCGTCGAGGCCGGCAGGTTGGTGCGGGCGCGCAGCGAATAGGGGGCGGCGGAGGTGTGGCCGCGCGCGTTGCGGTGATAGTCGATAAAAATGCGGCGCTTGCGGTTTTCCTTGCCCATGGTGGTGGTGAAGGTGTCGGGCGCGCTGGCCGCCAGCTGGGTGGATATGGCGCTGGTCGCCTGGTGCAGCTTCTTCCAGTTCTGCTTGCCGGTCACCGGCACCGTGATGTGGATACCGCTGCCGCCTGAGGTCTTGGCGAACGGCACCAGGCCGAGCTGCTCCAGTTCACCCTTGATGTGGACCGCAGCCTCCACCACTTCACGCCAGGCGATGCCCTCGCCCGGATCGAGGTCGAAGACGATCAGATCGGGCTTGTCGAGGCTGGTGCGGTGGGTGCCCCAGGTGTGGAACTCGACGACGCCGAACTGGGCCAGCGCCAGATAGCCTTTGGCGCCTTCGACCGACAGATAGGACTTGACCTCGCCTTCGGAATTGGCGGTCTCGAAAGTGACGACGGAAGGCGGCATGCCGGTGAAGGCGTGGCGCTGAAAGAAACAGTCCTTCGGCAGGCCGGTCGGGCAGCGCACCAGCGACACCGGGCGGCCCATAATGTGCGGCAGCATGAAGTCGCCGACCAGCGCGTAATAGACGGCGATGTCGAGTTTGGTCGGCCCTGTCTTGCCAAACAGCCGCCGCTCCGGATTGGTCACCCAGATTGTGGCGAGGTCTGCCTCGGCGATCAGCCGTCTGCGCTTCGGCGACACCGGCGTCGACAGGCCGACATCGCGCAACCCACGGAACACGCCATGGCGTAACGCATTGTCGGCCGTGCGGTTGGCATAGTGGATGCGCGCCGACAGCAGCGGCCGCACCCATTTCATCTCGCGCATGATCTCGCGCGGCACGCCGTCGGGCGCCGTCGCGCCATCGCGCAGCGGTTCCAGCCTTGCGAGCAATTCCGCTGCCGTCGCGGCATCGAAGCCAGTGCCGACCTTGCCGCGATAGTGCAGTTCGCCATCCTCGAATTCGGCCATACCGAGCGCGGCCAGCCCTTCGGCCGCGTCGGAGACGGTGTAGCCGGCAATGATGAAATCGCCATTCTGCAGCGCCTTGACCTTGGTCCAGCTCTTGGTGCGGCCACTCTGGTAGATGGCGTCGGCGCGCTTGGACACGACGCCTTCCAGCCCAAAATTCGAGGCCTGCTCGTAGAGCCCTTGCCCGTCGCCCTCGACATGATCGCTCAACTGGATGGCGGAGTTGGCGCCGAGGCCGGCAAGCAGTTCGGCAAGCAGCGCCTTGCGCTTTGCGAGCGGCGCCCTGCGCAGATCCCAGCCGTCGAGATGCAAGAGATCGAAGGCGTAGAAATGCAATTTGGAGCCGGCACCCGCCGACAGCGCATCCTGCAGTAGGGCGAAACGGGAAATGCCCTTGCCGTCCAGCACCATGATCTCGCCGTCGATGATCGCCTGGTCGAGAGGCAGCTTTGCAAAGGCCTGCGGCAGGTCGCCGTAGCGCTTCGTCCAGTCGATACCACCGCGGGTGATCAGCCGGACCTCACCACCCGCAATATGCGCCATGGTGCGATAGCCGTCGAATTTTATCTCATGCAGCCAGAGCTCGCCCGTATCCTCCACTGGCCCGCCTGGTGGCTTCGGCACCTGGGTTGCGAGTTGCGGCTCGATGCGCGACGGCGGATCGCCTCTGACAGCGCCGGGCAGCGCGCCGGGTTTCAGCGCGCCGGGTTTGGGCGGCAGGCGGGCCGGGTTCTTCGGCGGCGCCACCAGCTCCTCGATGCGCTTGCCCGATTTCACGCTTTCCGGCCGCGCTTCCAGGATATCGAGGTTGATATCGGCGGCGAGGTCGCGCTCCTTGAACAGCAGCCAGTTCTTCTTGTTCTCGTCTTCGCCAAGCTTGGGCTTCAGTCGGGTCAGCATCCAGCCGCCATTGAGTTTTTCGCCCGCCAGCCGGAACTTGAACGCGCCGGTGCGCAAACTCTTGTCGACATCGTCCATCGGCGCCCAGGTGCCGGTGTCCCAGACGATCATCGGCCCGCCGCCATATTCGCCTTCGGGAATGACACCTTCGAAGTCGATATATTCGAGCGGATGGTCCTCGGTCTCGACGGCGAGCCGCTTGTCGGCCGGGTTGAGCGAAGGCCCGCGCGGCACCGCCCAGCTTTTCAGCACGCCGCCGACCTGCAGGCGCAGATCGTAATGGTCGGCGGTGGCGTGATGCTTGTGCACGACGAAGCGGTTGCCGTCGCCGGAAATGACCCCGCCCGCCGGTTCCGGGGTGCGGCTGAATTCGCGCTTGGCGCGGTAGGATTTGAGCTTGGAGGGAGGCATGAGTTAGACGGGAGCGGCGGCATGGCCGGCTTGCAGGCGTCGCGTTCCTTCACACCCCCCTCTGGCCTGCCGGCCATCTCCCCCGCAAGGGGGGAGATCGGATGACGCGTATGCCTTCGTCAATTTCCAGCGATGCAAAAAGGGAGCCGGCGGCGAAACGGCTAGTCTCCCTCCTTGTGGGGGAGATGTCCGGCAGGACAGAGGGGGGTGCTGTCCCGCCAACCTTGCCCTCTTCATCCTGGAATGCTCAATCGTCGGCGGCTGGCATCAAGTCCAGCTCGGCCGGAGTCAGCCCCTGTTGCAGCTGGCTCAGCCGGAATTCATCGACCCAGTAGGCCTCGCCATCGACCAGCACGCGGGCCGAGTAGACCCCACCGGAAAAGCTTTGCGCGGTGATGTACACCTTGTGACGGTCAAGCGCCTTGCGCACCGCGGCGCGTTTGGACTTCTGGCTGGCGACGGGACTGACCATGAACCGCTCATACACAACAACCGCAAGACATGGCGGCCCCTCAAGGATGCTGGAGATCGGCTGTTCTGTCAATTTTGGACTGCCAACCAGTCTGGCGGCAGCACGATCCGGCGGCAGCAAAAAAGCCCGCCGCGGGCCCCACATGCCCAGGGACGCTGGGCGTAATGCCCTATGCTATCGATCCTGAATCGGCCGAGCGTCTCTGGAAATTGAGCGAGCGGCTTCTATAGTTTCTCCGTGCTCTCAAGGAGAACAGCAATGACCCTCAGAACCCGCAAACTCGGCAGCCAGGGCCTGCAAGTGTCGGCGATCGGCCTCGGCTGCATGGGCATGAGCCAGTCTTACGGTCCGGCCGATGAGGCAGAATCGATCGCCACCTTGCACCGCGCCATTGAACTCGGCTGTACCTTCCTTGACACGGCGGAAGTCTACGGCGCCTATGCCAATGAAGAATTGCTCGGGCGAGCGCTGAAGGGCCGGCGCGATGAGGTGACCATCGCCACCAAATTCGGCTTCCGCATCGAAAACGGCAGACAGGTGGGCACGGAGCGAGACAGCCGGCCCGACCATATTCGCGAGGCGCTGGAGGGGTCGCTGAAGCGGCTCGGCACCGACCATGTCGACCTCTACTACCAGCACCGCGTCGACCCTGCTGTACCGATGGAAGACGTCGCCGGTACGATCGGCCGGCTGGTTGCCGAGGGCAAGGTGCGCTTCTTCGGCCTGTCGGAGGCAGGTGCGGCCAACATCAGCCGGGCGCATGCCGTGCACCCGGTGTCGGCGCTGCAGAGCGAATATTCGCTTTGGGAGCGCAACCTGGAGCCGGAGATCATCCCGTTGCTCGAAAAGCTCGGCATCGGCCTAGTGCCGTTCGCGCCGCTCGGCCGCGGCTTCCTCGCCGGCGCCGTCAAGCGCGCCGAGGAGTATCCCGAAGGCGATTTCCGCCGCGGCGACCCGCGCTACCAGGGCGCCAATTTCGATGCCAACGTCGCCGCAGCCGCTGCGGTGCAAGAGGTCGCAGCTGCGAAGGGAGTGAAACCCGCACAGATCGCGCTGGCCTGGGTGCTCGCCAAGGGCGACAGTTTCGGCATCGACATCGTGCCGATTCCCGGCACCAAGCGGCGCAAGTATCTGGAGGAGAATGTCGCGGCGGCGGCGATCCGGCTCGAGCCCACCGAAATGGCTGCGCTTGACGCTGCGCTTGCGCCAGGCAAGGTCGCAGGCCCGCGCTACAATGAGCGGGTAATGACGACGATCGATCGGTAGGACGATCCTTTTTTCGCACCCTGCGCGGCTCTTGATTGCCGGCGCGATCTCGGCATGATCGCAGGCGATGACCCAGATCAGAGCCATGACCGTAAAAGACGTGCCGTCGGTGTCGCGCCTATTGGGCGAATCCTGGCGGCGCACCTATTCACCGATCATGGGAGCTGCGATCACCGCGCGGCTCTCCGACGACAAGCACGCGCCTGAGCGGCTGGCTGAGGAACTCAGCGATGACAACAAGATGTCGTTCGTGGCCGAGCGGCCGGACGGGTCGATCGCCGGTTATGCGATGGCGGCGATGGACGATCGTGGCGATGTCCTGCTCGACCGGCTGCATATCGACAAGACCGAGTTCGGCAGCGGGCTCGCCACCGACCTGCTGCACGCCGTGCTCGCCGCCCATGCCGGCATTCCCTCGATTGCGCTGGAAGTGATCGAAGGCAATGACCGGGCGATCGCCTTCTACCGCAAGCACGGCTTCGAGGCGGTCGAGCGCCGGCCGGCCGCGCACGGCGTCGCCGGCCACGCCTCGGTGATCATGCGCAGGCTGCTGTCGAGGGCGTAGAAGTGAGGCCCTACTGAAACCCCATCGCCGGCGCCACCGGGCCATCCTCGTCCTCGGGCATGTCGAGGATCTCGATCAGCCGCGCCACCTTCGTTCCAGGCAAGGGGCGGCCTTCGTTGACCAGCGCCTCGTCGGCGCCAAGCCAGGCGAAGGCCTCGCGCAGTTCTTCAAGGCTAGCGCCGGTCAGCGCGATGTCGGCAATGACCGCCTCGTCTACCGGGCCTAACACCGAAATGATGTCGTCGCGTGTCATGGTCACCTCCATGCAAGGTGCCGGCCTGTCGTCGAGATGACGCCGGGATGCGGCATCCAGCCGGCGGATTGCGAGCTCGAACCCCGCCGACAGACAGAATCTGGGTCTTGTTTTCGGTGAGACAAGGTGAACGCGCGGCTTTTGCCGTCAGGCATTGGAATGCGGATCGATGCCGTAGGCATGCACGGGATAGCCGGGACCGATGGCAGCCGCCACTCGATCCATCCAGGCGAGGACAGCCGGATAGTCCGCCAGCGCGAAGGCGCAATCTTCGGCCAGGTGGCCGTAGGCATAGACGGCGATGTCGGCGACGGTGAGCGTGTCGCCGACAAGGAACGGCGTATCGTTCAGGCTGCGCTCCAGCGCGGCGAGCGTGCGGGCGCTGGCTTCGCGCTTGGCCGCGACCATCGCCTGGTTGCGCTCCAGCCTTCCGGTCAGCGTCCAGAAACGCAGCGACCCGATAACCGGCTCGACATGGTACTGTTCGAAGAACAGCCATTGCATGATCTTGGCGTTGACATAGCGGTCGGCCGGCAGAAACGGCGTGCCCTCGGCGAGGTAAATGAGGATCGCATTCGATTCAGCGATCGCGCGGCCATCCTCCAACTCAAGCACCGGGACGGCACCGGCCGGGTTGAGCTTCAGGAAGGCGTCGGTGTGGCTCTCACCCTCGAAGATCGACACCAGGCGGCTGTCATAAGGAATGTCGAGCAGCCCCAGTACAACTCTTGCCTTCCAGCCGTTTTGCGATGGCAGGTAATCATGAAGCGTGAGCATGGCTGTCCTTTCGCTGCGGTCGCCGCCAGCCATGCATGGGATCCGCGACAGTTGCCACCCGAATCCTGCGATATGAACGCAGGAGATCGGCTACTTACGCCGAACTGCGCAGCATCAGCTCGGCGTTGAGCAGTATGCGCGCGCCTGCCCGCTTTGCGGCGGACGCGTCCTCATCCAGCCGCTCGAGCAGCAGGCCGATGGCGAGGCGGCCGATCTCGTTGTAATTCTGCGCTACTGTGGTGATCGGCGGGCAGGCATAGCGCGACAGCGGATGGTCGTCATGGCCGGCGACCCTGAAGTCGCAATCCGCCCCGTGGCCGACCTTCAGTCCGAGCTGGAAGGCGGCGCCGAGCACGCCGAAGGCGACGCGATCGTTGGCGCACAGCACGGTTTTGGTCGGAAAGCCGCTACTTTTCAGGATGCGCATCGCCTCGTCATAGCCGAACTTTTCGAAATCCCACGAGCGCACGTCCTCGACCGGCACGATCGACGGCGTCATCTTGAACTGCCGCATGGCCTCGACATAGGCGTCCTGGCGCGCCGAGGCATTGTTGTTGACCAGAGGCATGGCGAAGTAGCAGGGCGGCTCGCCGGAGCGGCAGAGATAATCGACGATCAGCCTGAAACTCTGCCGGTTGTCGGTGCCGACGAAGGAGGATGTCTCGTCGAGCGGCGAGTCGACATAGATCAGCGGGATGCTCGATCCGAGCTCGGCCAGGATGCGGTGGTGTGACTGCACGCCGAGCGGCGCGATAATGGCACCGGCAATGTTCATCGAGCGAAACGTCTGGATCGCCTGGTCCTCCATTTCGGCGCGGCCGTCGGAGGACAGCACGAAGGCCAGGAAGCCGGCCTCGTTGGCGATCAGCTCGATGCGGCGGGTCAGCGCCATGTAGAACGGGTCGGTCGAGTTCGGGATGATGACGCCGAGGATGTTGCTGCGGCGGCGGTTGAGGTTGACCGCGAACATGCTCGGCCGGAAATCGGATTTCTTCAGCGCCGCCTCGATGGCGCTGCGGGTGTTCTTGCGGACGGAACTAGGGTCGTTGAAATATTTGGAGACGGTAGTGCGAGACAAGCCGACGAAGTCCGAGAAATCCTCCATCGTCCTTATCGTCTTTGCCATCTGCCGCCCCTGTTCGACCTTCCCGTCCCTGTCTACGTGAGTCACCCTGCCGCGCAAAGCAGCAAGGTTTCACCGGTGGTAGAGCCAGTTTGCCGGTTCATGACGTGCCGTGCATCCTCATTCAAATATCAGCCGCAAACTGGACTTTCATCGTCGCTGGATCGCCGCTCGTCTTGGCGAAGAAGGGCAGCATTTCGGCAAGCGGTAAGCGGTGGCTGACCAGCCTCGCCATGGTGCCGTCGTCGCGCTTGAGGATGTCGAGCGCCTGCGGGATGTTGCGGTTCAGCGAATGCGAGCCGGCCAGCCTGATCTGCCGGCGGAAGATCTCGAACGGCGCCACCGAGATCCTGGCATCGGGGGGGCAGACGCCGAAGACGAGTGCCGTGCCGCCATCCGCGGTGAAGCCGATCATGCCTTCGACCACTTTGGCGACGCCGGTGGCGTCGGCGACGAAATCGAAGCACCGCGCCTTTGCCGAAAGCACCTGCGATCCAGACATTAGCGGCTCTAGTCCGAGCGCCTCGGCGAAGGCAAGGCGCGGCTCGCTGAGGTCGGCGACAGCCACCTTTGCCACCCCCGTCGCCTTCAGCGACAGCGCCAGCAGCAGACCGATCGGCCCGGCGCCGAAGACCAGTGCGGTGGCTGGCATGCGCTGCTCGATGCCGGCGGCGCCGAGGCCGTTGAGCACGCAGGCAAGCGGCTCGGCCAATGCGGCGGTGGCGAAGCCGAGTTCGCCGATATCATACAGATGATCGACGGCGACGAGGCTGAACTCGGCGAAGCCGCCGTCCTCGGTCACGCCATAGGCTTTGAGCGAAGCGCACAGATTGGCGAGACCCTTCCTGCAGCTGGCGCAATGGCCGCAAGGTATGTTGGGGTCGACGGCGACCCGGTCGCCGGGCCGCACGGCGGTGACGTCTCCCGCGACGGCTTCGACGACACCGGCATATTCATGGCCGGGAACGAGGGGGAACGCTCCCTCGCCATAGCGGCCATGCAGCACCTCGATGTCGGTGTGGCAGAGGCCGGCGGCACGGACCCGCACCAGCGCATGCCCGGGCGCGATGTCTGGCAAATCCAGCTCCGCCATGCCGGCAATACCAGCGCCGGAAAATCGGATGGCTTTCATTGTGTCCTCTCGTCTTGACGTTCCGAGTGGGCGCCGGCGTCTCAACTCATCCAGTTGCCGCCGTCGACATTGTAGGTCTGGGCCAGGATGTAGTCGCTGTCGGAAGAGGCGAGAAAGACGGCGAGGCCGGCAACGTCCTCGGGCCGCGCGAAACGGCCGATGGGCACGGATTTCGCCACCGCCGCTTTCTTCTCGCCGGGCTTCAATCCCTCCCAGCGGGCGAAGTGGGCATCGACGACTTCCCAATGTTCGCCGTCGACGACGCCGGGGGCGATGGCATTGACGTTGATGCCATGCTTGACCAGCGCCAGTGCCGCTGATTGCGTCGCCGAAATGATCGCCGCCTTGGAGGCGCAGTAAAGCGTCACGAGAGCTTCACCGCGGCGGCCGGCCTGGCTCGCCATGTTGATGATCTTGCCGCCGCGGCCGCGCGCGATCATGACATTGGCCACCGCCTTCATCACGAACAGCGGGGCCTTGAGATTGATGTCGAAGACACGGTCATAGCTTGCTTCGGTGATATCGGTGATCGGCGCCATGTCGAAGATGGCCGCGTTGTTGACGAGTATATCGATGCCGCCGAATTTCTTATCGATCTCGGCCACGACAGTCTCGATCGCATCGAGGTCGGTGACGTCGAGCCAGACGGCGCTTGCCGCCGGACCGATCGCGGCGGCCGCCTTGGTCGCGCGATCGATGTCGATGTCGGCGATCACAACTTTGGCGCCCTCGCGGACAAAGGCTTGCGCGAAGCCCAGCCCGATGCCGCGCGCGCCGCCTGTGATCAGGGCAATCTTGTCGGTCAGCTTCATTGCGATTTTTTCCCGAGTTTCAAGAAACGATATCCGGACCGCCAGGCGGCGGCCAGTGCGTGGCCTTTTGGAGAACGCACGGACCCTAAAATGCTCTGGCGGGGTCCGTGCATCCTCCCGGCCTGCTGCAACGGGAGGTCTGGACAGGCCGGATCGCCAGGAGCGGCACACGCTCCGCTCCTGGCGTTGCTATTGCCTATTTGATGTAGCCGGCCTCGGTCATGGTCCGCTCCACTTCGGTCTGAGCGCCGGCCAGCACGTCGTCGACCGACTTCTGGCCGGTGACGGCGGCGGCGACCGCCTGGCCGACCTCGGTGCCAATGCCTTGGAACTCAGGGATGGCAACGAACTGGATGCCGGTATAAGGCACCGGATCCTTGGTCTGCTTGGTTGGGTCGGCGGATTCGATCGCCGAAAGCACCGTCGCGGCGAAGGGCGCGGCCTTCTGGTAGTCCGCGCTGGCATAGGTGGATTTGCGCGTTCCCGGAGGTGCCGCGACCCAGCCCTCGGTCTCGCCGACGCGCTGGACATAGGCTTTCGAGGTCGCCCACTTGACGAAGGACTTCGCGGCGTCCGCCTTCTTGGACGAGGCCGGGATGGCGAGGCTCCATGCCCAGCCCCAGGCCGAGCCGTTGGGCGTGACCGCCACCGGCGCCTTGGCGAAGGCCACCTTGTCGGCGACCTTGCTCTGCTTCGGATCGTAGACGCGGCCCGCCGCCGAGGTGGCGTCGATCCACATGGCGCAATGGCCCGACGCGAACAGCGTCTGGTTCTCGTTGAAGCCGTTGGAGCTGACGCCCGGAGGACCGTCCTTCTTCATCGTGTCGACATACCAGCCGATCGCCTTCTTCCACTCGGGCGAATTGATCTGCGGCTTCCAGTCCATGTCGAACCAGCGGCCACCGAATGTGTTCACCAGCGTGCCGACGAAGGCCATGTTCTCGCCCCAGCCCGGCTTGCCGCGCAGGCAGAGCCCATATTGTTCCTTCGACTTGTCAGTGAGCTTGTCGGCGAATTCTGTGATCTGGTCGTAGGTCGGCTGCTCCGGCATCTTCAGGCCGGCGGCGTCGAAAAGGTCCTTGCGGTAGAGCGTGAACGAGCTTTCGGCATAGAATGGCACGGCATAGAGATTGCCGTCGACTGTCAGGCCGCTGCGCACCGGCGTGATCAGATCGTCATAGTCATAATCGTCGCCGAGATCGTTGAGGGACGTCAGCCAGCCTGCCTTGCCCCAGATCGGCGTCTCATAGCCGCCGATAGTGAGAACATCGAACTGGCCGGCCTTGGTGGCGATGTCGGTTGTGACGCGTTCGCGCAGAACGTTCTCCTCCAGCACCACCCAGTTGACCTTGTTACCGGTCGCCTTCTCCCATTCCGGCGACAGCTTCTGCATGATGATCATGTCGCCATTGTTGACCGTGGCAACCGTGATTTCCGTGGCGAGCGCCGCGCCCGTCGTGAGCGCCGAAGCAGCGGCCGACACGGCGAGAATTCCGATGAGCTTACACGTTGGCATTTGCGATTCCTCCCTTACGAATGCGCATGAATAACTGAACATGCGTGTATATTTCATTGTGCTACAAAACACCCACTGTCAAGGCAGAAATGGCCGGAATTTTGCCGCGACAGTCACGCTTCCTGCTTGACTGTGCGCAGACAGGCGCGTTGATAAAGTTACCGACTCGCCCCATAAAATGTACATGCGTATAGTTTTGCCTTGACTTTGCTTTCGCCGCGATTTACCTCGACCCGCAGCCAGGCGCTATCGTGCGGTCCACCGCGGACCGCATCGCGTGCGGCTCTGGAGGGAAGGCTTTGGGGGAGACGAAATTGCAGGCAATGAGCCGCCGCAGGGAGATCGCCGCCGAGGCCGTGGGACCAACGATTGTCGCCGGCGAAATCCTGGTCGAGATCATGGCGATAGAACGGGGTTTTGGCTTCGTTGAGCCGCAGACCCTGGTCGGGCCATTCCCTAGCGGCGCACCGGCGATCTTCATTGACCAAGTGGCAAGGCTGGGCGGCAGCGCCGGGCTTATCGGCTGCGTCGGCCGCGACGATTTCGGAACGACCAATCTGGAGAGACTGAAGCGCGACGGCGTCGATGTTTCGGCCGTTGATGTCAGCGACCGCTACCCCACCGGAAGCGCGTTCGTACGCTACCGACCCGATGGCGGCCGCGACTTTGTCTACAACATCGCCGAATCCGCCGCAGGGCAGATCCGCCTTACCGCCGCTGCACGCCTGCTGGCGGATAGAGCCGGCCATTTGCACATCATGGGATCGACGCTGTCGGTTGCCGGGCTGAGGGAGATCGTCACCCACGCCGTGCAAGCAGTCCGCGCCCGCGGTGGCTCGACGTCGTTCGATCCGAATATGCGCAAGGAGCTGATCGACGGCGCCGATGGCACGCTGTTTTCAGCACTGGTCGACGATGCCGACCTGCTGCTGCCGTCCGGCGACGAGCTCTCCGCCGCGGCCGGCGTCGATGACGAACGCCAGGCGGTGGCGGCGCTGATCGCCAGGGGGGTCGGCGAGATCGTACTGAAGCGCGGCGCTTCCGGGTCTTCCTATTTCGGCGCCGACGGCACCAGGATCGATTGCGCTGGCTTCGTGGTCGAGGAAGTGGACCCGACCGGCGCCGGCGACTGTTTCGGTGCGACCTACCTGACCTGCCGGCGCGGCGGGATGGAGCCGGCCAAGGCGCTGTTTTATGCCAATGCGGCCGGCGCCCGCAACGTCACGCGGCAAGGCCCGATGGAGGGCGTTGCCGGCTTCGATGGGCTTGACGACTTCATCGCCGGTACAGCGAGGCAGACATGACGATCAATTCGCTTGCAGGGCTCGCCAGCGCGCGGGCAAACGGATCTCCGTACGGCATAACCTCGATCTGCTCGGCGCATCCGCTGGTGATCCAGACGGCGATACGGCGTGCGGTCTCCGACGAACAGGCCAGCCTGCTGATCGAGGCGACCTGCAACCAGGTCAACCAGTTCGGTGGCTACACCGGGATGACGCCCGACCTGTTCGTCGCCTTCGTGCTGGAGATCGCCGGCAAGGAGGGGCTGGAGGCCTCGCGCATCATCTTCGGCGGTGATCACCTGGGACCCAACCCTTGGCGCACCGAGCCGGCGGCGCAGGCGATGGCCAAGGCCGAAGCCATGGTCACGGCTTACGTCTGGGCGGGCTTCAGCAAGATCCACCTCGACGCCTCGATGGGCTGCGCGGGCGAGCCCGCCGCGCTCGACGACGAAACCATCGCCACGCGGGCGGCGCGGCTCGCCAGGGCGGCCGAAAAGGCAGCGCGCGAATCCGGCGGCGTGCCACCCGTCTACATCATCGGCACCGAGGTTCCCGCGCCCGGGGGCGTTGACCACGCGATCAGTGACCTGAAACCCACCGAAGCGGCGGCGGCGCGCCGCACGATAGAGGTTCATCGCGAAATCTTCGCCCGGGAGGGCGTCGCCGAAGCATTCGGCCGCGTCATCGCCGTGGTGGTGCAGCCAGGCGTGGAGTTCGGCAGTCAGAATGTCATCGCCTACAGGTCCGAGGCGTCGAAGGCGCTGACCGGACTGCTCGACGAGGAACCGACGCTGGTCTACGAGGCGCATTCCACCGACTATCAGAGCCGTCCGGCGCTGACGGCGCTTGTCGCAAACGGCTTTCCCATCCTCAAGGTCGGCCCGGGCCTGACATTCGCCTTGCGCGAGGCGTTTTACGGGCTCGACCTGATCGCTTCCGAAATGGTCGCGGACTATGGCGAGAGATCGCTAGCACGCACAATGGAGCGGGTGATGCTGGCGTCGCCCGGCAATTGGCACAGCCACTATCATGGCGATGAGAAGAGCCTTCGTCTGCAGCGCCACTACAGCTACAGCGACCGGATCCGCTATTATTGGAGCAACCCCATTGCTGTTGCTGCCGTCGATCGCCTGCGCGTGGCGTTGCACGGCATTGCCATCCCCGAAACGCTGATGCGGCAATTCCTGCCGACGTTGCCGGCCGGACTTGGACCGGCTGGCAATCCCGAGGCGATTTTTCACGCGGCGATCGGACAGGTTCTGGCCGATTACGACGCCGCCTGCCGCGGCGGTTGAATCCTGCACCGCTTTGTCAGTCGCCGCGCCCAATGCTAGAGCGAAGGGCATAACCAGTGGCAGCCCTTTGACATCAGTATGAAACCAGTCGTTTTGTTCGTCCTGCTCGCGGCCTTGTCGCTCGCCTCGCCTGCACGCGCGGACTGGAAGCCGCTCGAGAAGGTCGAGACCTACGCCATATCGGGCCAAAACGGCCCCGAACTCTATGCATCGATCGGCAAAGCGGGCCCGTTGCTCGGCAAGGGGCGGGTCATTGCGCACACCAATTTCAAGCTGACCTGGACCAGGGACTACAAGCCGCAAGGCGGCGCCTGCGTGCTGCGATCGGCGCGACCGAAACTCATCATCACCTACACCTTGCCCAAGCCCGCCGCGTCGCTGTCGCCTGCCGTGCAAAAGAGCTGGGAGACTTTCGCCGCCGGGCTCGCCGCCCATGAAAAGGTGCATGGCGCAGCCATCGTCGAGATGGTGCACAAGATCGAAGCAGTCAGCGTCGGCCTGACGATCGCCGATGACCCCGGCTGCAGCAAGATCCGGGCCGAGCTGACCCGGCAGCTTGCCGAAATCTCGCTGGCGCAGCGACAGGCCAGCCGGGACTTCGACAAGGTCGAATTCGGTCCCGGCGGCAATCTGCGGCAGCTGGTTTTCAATCTGATGACCGGAAAATAGAGCCGGATCACGAAAAGATTCGGGATACGGCCCTATCTATTTGTTTTTGGCCTATCTTCTCCGCTTGATCAGATGGCGCGGATGATGCCGCCGTCGACGCGGATGTTCTGGCCAGTGATGTAGCCGGCGCCTTCCGAAGCGAGGAAGGCAATGGTGGCGGCAATTTCCTCCGAGGTGCCGTAGCGCTGCATCGGCACCGAGTCGCGGCGCTCCTCGGTGGCCGGCAGGCTGTCGATCCAGCCGGGCAGGACATTGTTCATGCGCACATTGTCGGCGGCATAGGTGTTGGCGAAGATCTTGGTATAGGCGGCGAGACCGGCGCGGAACACAGCGGATGTCGGGAACATCGGGCTCGGCTCAACCACCCAGGCCGTCGAGATGTTGATGATGGCGCCGGCCTTCTGCTTGACCATCTGCGGCGCCACGATGCGCACCGGCCGGATGACGTTGAGCAGGTAGACGTCCATGCCGGTGTGCCACTGCTCGTCCGTGATCTCCAGGATCGGCGCGCGCGGCCCGTGGCCACCGCTGTTGACCAGCACGTCGATGCGGCCGTAGCGCTGGAGCGTCAGGTCGACAAGCCGCTGCAGATCGTCATTCGACTGGTTGGAGCCGGTGACGCCGAGGCCGCCAAGTTCCTTGGCCAAGGCCTCGCCCTTGCCGGAGGAAGACAGGATCGCAACCTTGAAACCATCCGCCGCCAGGCGCTTGGACGCTGCCGCGCCCATGCCGCTGCCACCAGCCACGACCAATGCCACTTTTTCTACACTCATCTGATTTTCCTTCATGGGTTGGCGAGACGTGATGTTTCCGGGCTTTGACCAGTGCTATAACCGGTTTTGCTAGCTGGTTCGAACCAGAAAGCCTGAAATCAAGCTGTAGAAAAACTACTGGATGCCCGAAGCCTTCCTGAGCCTGCCGCCGTTGAATGCGCTGCGCGCCTTCGAGGCCGCCGCGCGTCACCTCAACTTCCGCATCGCCGCGGAGGAACTAAACGTGACGCAAGGGGCAGTGGCGCAGCATATTCGTGGGCTGGAGGCCGATCTCGGCGCAAAACTGTTCGAGCGGCTGCCGCGCGGGCTGGCACTGACCGACGAAGGCCGCGCCTATGTGCCCAACATCCGCCGCGCCTTCGACCTGATCTCGGAGGCGACCTTGCTGTTGCGCCCCGAACCGGCGCGGCTGACGATCAGCGTCACGCCCAGCTTTGCCACCAAATGGCTGATCCCGAAACTGCCGGAGTTCGTCGCGCACAATCCGCTTGTCGATCTGCGCATTCTGGCCAGCGAAAGCCTGTCGAGTTTCCAGGCCGATGGCGTCGACATCGCGGTCAGGCAAGGCCGTCCGCCCTTCGGCGCCGGCCTGATGGTCGACCTTTTGTTTCCACAGCAGATCGTCGCCATCTGCAGCCCTTCGCTGCTGCCGACCGGCGCGAACGAGATCGCGCCGACCGATATCCAGCATCACGTCCTGCTGCACGATGCGCACAATCTGTGGCCGGAGTTCATGGAAAAAGCGCTCGGCTTGAAGATGGCCACTGAGGCGAAACGCATGCGCTTCAACCAGACCGGCCTGGCGATCGACGCGGCCATAGCCGGCCAAGGCATCGCGCTGGCCAGCCGTTTTCTGGTCGCAGCCGACATTGCCGCCGGCCGACTGGTGCAACCAATCAACGCGGAGATGCGCGGCACGCAGGATTTCCATGTCGTGGTGCCACGCAAGCAGCGCCACCCCGAGCCGACGCAAGCGGTGCGGCAATGGCTGCTGGATGAGGGGGGTGTGGAGGATAGCTGATCTCCCCCTTTGCGGGGGAGATTGGCAGCTTCGCTGACAGCGCTCCCTTTACCGCCGCCGCGCAATGTCAGCCGCCACCGCCTTCGCCTCCCGGCCTATTTCCCTGAGCAGACCGGTGACCGGATTGTAGAAGCCGACGAGGTAGAGGCCGAGCTCGGAGGAGCGGGCATTGACGCCGCTGCGCTCCGGCTGCAGCTCCGCCGGCAGAAACTTTTCGTAGCCCGGACGGTAGCCAGTGGCGAGGATGACGGCGTCGAACGCTTCCTGCCTTCCGTCGGTGAACGCGGCGCCGTGCTCGGTGAAACGGACTATGTCGGGCGCTATCTTGATGGCGCCTTTGGTGATGGCATCGACCGTGCCGACATCGATGACCGGGATGCGGCCGACCTCGTCGATCTGCTGCAGGATGCCCTGTTTCGGCCGGACGATGCCGTATTTTTCGAGCTTGCCCAGCGCGAAATCGAGGATGATCGGGAACATCCAATCGTTCAGCGCCTGCGGCATTGGCCGGCTGGCGATGCCGACCATCTGGATCGGCACGCCGAACAGCTGGCGCGGTACGATGTGGACGCCTTTGCGCACAGAGATAGTCGGGTGCGCACCGCCTTCGGCAAGGTCGAGGGCGATCTCGGCGCCGGTGTTGCCCATGCCGACGATCAGCACCGAACGGCCGGCAAAGGGCGCGGCTTGCGTATAGTCGGCGCTGTGCAGAACCTCGCCCTTGAAGGCATCGATGGCGGCAAGCCTGGGCACGATCGGCTCGGCATTGTTGCCGCTGGCGACGACGACATGGCGCGCCCTGAGGGTGTCCGATCCCGCCTCAACCAGAAACCCGTCGTCGCGGCGAATGGCTTTCACAGTCACGCCGAAGCGCGGGTGCAAATCGAATTTTTTCGCGTAGTCGTCGAGGTAACGAACCACCAGTTCGCGCGGCACGTAGCGCGGATAGTCCCTCGGAAATGGCTGGAACGGCAGCGAAGAGAACGACTTGACCGTATGCAAATGCAGCCGACGATAGTGCCGCCGCCAGGCGGGCGCCACCTGCCCGGCTTTTTCGAGGATGACGAAATCCACCCCTGCCCGCTTCAGGCAGGCGCCGACCGCCAGGCCGGCGGGGCCGGCACCGACAATGACGACAGTCGTGTCCAAGCGATTCTCCTCCCGCAAGCCTGGCTGAGGCTATGCGCAAAGGCGCAGGTGGGACAAGTCACCCGTTCCGCAATATCCCGGCCTTGGCCAGCGTTTCCATGCCATCGCGGAGATGTTTCTTCAGCACGCGCACGGCTTCCGCCGCGTCGCGCTTGCGGCAGGCGGCGAGCAGTTCGCGGTGTTCGGCCTGCGAGACGCCGCGATAGTCGAGGCTGGACAGGAGCATACGGACATAACGGTCGGCGGCATTGTGGTGCGCTTCGATCAGGCCGAGCAGCCGGGCGTTGCCGCAGGCACTGTAAAGCGCCAGATGGAAGGCCCGGTTCAGCACCCCCCAACGGGCGACATCGGGCTCGGCGTCGATGCGGGCGAGCACCTGCGCTGCCTCGTCGAGCTTTTCACTGCCAAGCACTGGGACAGACAGGTTGAGCGCCTGGCTTTCGAGCAGGTCGCGCAAGGCAAAGATCTCCCTGATCTCGGTGGCGTCCATGCAGGCGACATGCGCACCTTTGGTCGGGTGGATCTGGACGATGCCTTCGGCCTCGAGCTGGCGCAGCGCGTCGCGGATCGGCATGCGGCTGAAGCCGAAGCGCAGCGCAAGCTCGTCCTGGCGCAGCGCCGTGCCGTCCGCCAGGCTACCGTCGACGATCGCCTCGCGCAGCACAATGGCGACCTGTTCGGCCACCGTCTGCGGCCGCTGCATTTCGGCAAATCCAACCATACGATCCCCTCCTGCCAGCTGCTTCAGCGGCTCCTGCCGCCAACGTCATCCGCCTACCTGCGCTGGACGTTCGAAAGCCAGGCCATTGGCTCCTCATCCGTACGCGTACACTCCGAGATTGTGACGGAGAGAAGGCCAAAGCTGCTGCCCCAGCGCTCGCTCCCAGTTCTTCAAAGGAAGGTAAGCGCGGCCGACGACGACCACCTTACACAACAAACATGAGCTTGCGCGAATATATCCAGACTCGGCGCCTCGTTGCAGCCGGCCTTTCGCGATCTGGTGCGCAACACCGATATGGTTGCCCGCATCGCGGCACCCACGCTGCGCAAGCTGCCCGGCCTCGGCTCACCCTGGGTGACGAATGTCTATCCCGGCAACCGCCCGATGCTGTCGGACTGGCTGCCCGTCGCGGGCCGCGCCGCTATCGAGGGGCTCTATGTGCATGGCGGCATGGGCTCTATCGGCATGCATACCGCCCCCGCCACAGCGCGCTGGTTGGCAGACGTCGTGCTTTCGGGCAACGGCAATCCGAAGCAGACATGGCTCAGGCCACAGCGATTTGCGGGATGGGAAGGATGAGGCTGGGCGACATCGTGTCGATGTAGCCCGGGCCATCATCGCGAAGAGGAAGCCAGCGTTGCGCCCTGGCCGATATGCTCGGCGCGCAGCTTCTTCTTCATCTGCTCGAGCGCCGCCTCGCCGCCCGCCGCCAGCTCCTCGGCGATCCTGGCCAGTTCGTTATCGGCGTTGCGGTATTTGCTGCCCCAGGCGCCGAGGGTTGCCAGCACCGGCAACAGCTCGATGCCGGCTTCGGTCAGCCGATAGATCGCCTTGAGCTTGTGGGTGGGGTCGTCGCTTTTGGTGACAATGCCCTCATCCTGCAAGGTCTGCAGCCGCTCGGCCAGAGTGCGCGACGAGATGCCCTCGTCGGACAGCAAAAACTCCCGGAAGTGAGTCTTCCCCGCGAAAATCAGGTCGCGGACAATCAGCAGCGTCCAGCGGTCGCCAAGCAATTCGAGCGACAGGCTGATGGGGCAACCGGATCTTTCCCTGGTCGACATATCTATGGTTCCATTTCTAAATCACTTTACTATTGACATCATTTTTTCATTGCGTCAATGATTTTAGAAGTAAACCATATTCACCGAGGCGCCGCGCCGGTCGAATGAGGAGAGAGACGATGAGAAAGCTGATCCTGCAAATGCAGATGTCGGTCGACGGTTTTGTTGGCGCTGCCGGCGACGACCACTGGCAGCTCTGGGAGTGGGGCGACAACTGCCTGTGGGACGACGAATTGAAGCAGGATTTCAACGCCGTTTTCGCCGGCATCGACACCATCCTGCTCAGCCGCAAGATGGCCGAAGAGGGTTACCTCACCCATTGGGGCAATGCCGCGAAAAACTATCCGCGCGATCCCTTCTACGCCTTTGCGCAGCGCATCGTCGAGGCGCGCAAGGTGGTGCTGAGCGACAAGCTCGCGGCATCGCGGTGGGAGCGCACCACGCTTGCCAGCGGCGACCTGCCGCGCGAGGTCAAGGCGCTGAAAGCCGAGGGCGGCCGCGACATGGCGGTGTTCGGCGGTGCGGGCTTTGCCTCGGCGCTGATTGCGGCGGGACTGGTCGACGAATTCCAGCTGTTCATCAATCCGGCAGCGCTCGGCGACGGCGAGCGGATATTTGACCGGGGCGGCTTCAGGCAGTTGCGCCTCGTCGGCTCGAAGGCCTATGCCTGCGGCATGGTGGTGAACCGCTACGCCCCGGCTTGATCTGGTTCAATGTCTGAATCGGTAAACCGCTGCAACTCCTTGTTTTCAAGAGAATTCTGGTGGAGAACCGCCGGGAAATTTCTTGGAACTGCCCTAGAAATTGATCTCGACCGAAGCAGCGCTCCGCTTGGCCTGACCGTGAAACACCGCCTCGATGTTGTTGCCGTCGGGGTCGAGCAGAAAGGCTGCGTAGTAGCCGGGATGGTAGGGCCGCTCGCCTGGCGCACCATTGTCGGCGCCGCCGGCATCCAGGCCCACTTTGTAGAAGGCATCGACCATGGCGCTGTCCCTGGCCTGGAAGGCCAGGTGATGGCGCCCGGTCAGTTGTCCCCTCGCTGCCCGGCTGTCGAGACTGGAGATGAACAATTCGTCGGCCCAGAAATAGTCCTCGGCCTCGCCACCGATCGGAACACCAAGCACCTTGAACACCGCTTCATAGAAGCGCCGGCTGGCTTTGAGATCCCTGACCACCAGCTGGATGTGGTCGATGAGGCGGCCGCGATGCAGCTCCATGAGCGATATCTCCCGTTCACGAGACCCACAAAGCTAGCGCCGCAGATCGGCTCGTCAATTCGGAAGGGAATTTTTGGCGCTTGCGCCGCCTGCCTTCGCCATTCCGGATGGACTTCCGCGCAGACTGGATAAAAAATGCAACCGGATTGTCGGATTCGATGTCGGACCAACGTCCTTCGGACGCAAGCGGCGCAACGGAGCTGGAAAAAGTCGCGCCGCATCGAACCGATTTCGGGAGAAGACCATGAACAATTCCTACCGTTGGGTGATCGTCGCCGCCGGCGCGCTGATGACCTGTGTGGCGCTCGGCGCGATGTTTTCGCTGGCAATCTTTCTCGAGCCGATGGCGCTCGACACCAACTGGTCGCGCACCGGCATTTCCACTGCCATGACGCTGAACTTCCTGGTGATGGGCGTTGGCGGTTTCGCCTGGGGCGCGGTCTATGACCGCGTCGGTGCCCGTCCCGTCGTCCTCGCCGGCGCGGTGCTGCTCGGCCTGTCGCTGGTGGTGGCGAGCCGCGCCCAATCGCTGCTGGTCTTCCAGCTGAGCTACGGCGTGATCGTCGGGCTGGCGGCCAGCGCTTTCTTCGCGCCGATGATCGCGCTGACCACCGCCTGGTTCGACACCCATCGCAGCCTTGCCGTGTCGCTGGTCTCGGCCGGCATGGGCGTGGCGCCGATGACCATCTCGCCCTTCGCGCGCTGGCTGATCACCGCCTATGACTGGCGTACCGCCATGTTTGACATCGGCATCATGGCCTGGGTGCTGTTGTTGCCCGCCGTCTTGCTGGTGCGCCAGCCGCAGGTGGCGGCCGCGGCAGCGGATGGCGGTGCGCCCGCGCCTGTCGCGGACGATCCCGGCTTTAGCGTCGGCCAGGCGCTGCGTTCGCCGCAGTTCCTGGTGCTGGGGATGACCTTCTTCGCCTGCTGCGCGGCGCATTCGGGGCCGATCTTCCACATGGTGAGCTATGCCATGTCCTGCGGCGTGGCGCCGATGGCCGCGGTGTCGATCTACAGCGTCGAGGGCCTTGCCGGCCTTGGCGGCCGCGTGCTCTACGGCGTGCTCGGCGACAGGCTGGGCGCCAAGCCGGTGCTGATCGTGGGCCTCGTCATCCAGGCGGTGGTAATCGCCGCCTACCTCGCCGTCGGCAATCTCGAGCAGTTCTATCTCTTGGCCATCATCTTCGGCGCCACCTATGGCGGCGTCATGCCGCTCTATGCGGTGCTGGCCCGCGACTATTTCGGGCCGCGCATCATCGGGACGGTGCTTGGCGCCGCGACCCTGTTGTCCAGCCTCGGCATGTCGTTCGGGCCGCTCGCCGGCGGCATGATCTTCGACGCCTATGCCAGCTATTCCTGGCTGTTCATCGGCTCGGCACTGATCGGCCTGGGCGCGGCCGGCATCGCCATTGCCTTCCCGCCGCAGCCCAGCCGGGAACGGCTGCAGGCGGCTTGAAATCCCTGGTTCCCGCCCTGGCAGCGCGGAAATCTGTTTGCCCCACGCATGCGATTGTGAAAGGCTTCGGGCAGAAAATACCGCACGCCGGCCATGTCGGCGTGCGAGCCTAGCCAAGTCTGTTCACGGAGGCAGTTGCAGTGGGCCTGGAAGCCGAGGACGCGAGAGGCTGGTCGACCCTATTGGGTGCGGCGGAGAAAGGCGACATCGAGACCCTCCGCGCCGAGTTGGTGGCCGGGGCTGACATCAATCAGACCGATGAGGGCGGCTGGTCGGCGCTGCATCTGGCGGCCCACAACGCCCGCGGCCCGGTGCTCGAAGCGCTGATTTCGCATCCGCAGATCGACGTGAATTCCAGGAACAAGTGGAAGAGCACGCCGCTCAGCCTCGCCGCGGCCAAGGGACACCACGCAGCTGTAACGGCGCTAATCAAGCATCCCGACATCGATATCGACGCACGCGCCGACTATTATGGCCGGACGGCGCTGATCGAGGCGGCAAGGACCGGGCATCTGGATATCGTCAAACTGCTCGTCGAACACGGCGCCGACGTCAATGCGGCCGACAAGACCGGCCGCAACAGCGCGCTCATCGAGGCGATCAAGGGGCGCCACGATGAGGTGGTGCAATATCTGCTGGAAACGAGGAAGGTGAACTTCCTCAACAAGGACATGCGGCTCAATGCCTTGATCTGGGCCGGCAGCACCCGCAATGCCGAGCTTATCGAGAAGCTGGAAGCAGCGATCCACGCTTTCTTCGAAGGCAAGTAAGCGCGGCAGAGCGCTCCGCCACATTTCTCCCAGCACGACAGACCACGGCCTAGAGCTTTTGACCGTTTCACAGAAACGGTGAAAAGCTCTATTCTTTGTTTTTACGCAATTCCGGACGGAAAACCGCGCACACTTTTCCTGGAATTGCTCTAGGTCGGCGACAAAGCGATCCCTTCGACAGCGAGGATGCGTGTCCTGGCGCTGCGAAAGCGGATCTCCTTCAAACGCTCGTATTCCGGCGAATCATACCAGGCCGAAAGCGATGCCATGTCGGGAAATTCGATGATGACGAGGCGGTGCGGGTGCCAGTCGCCCTCGAACACCTTGGTCGCGCCGCCGCGCGCAAGATAGCGGCCGCCGTAGCGCTCCTCGGTGGCCGGAACCTCACGCCGGTATTGATCGAATACGGCCGCATCGGTGATATCGACATCGGCAATCAGATAGGCCGCCATCGGCGTTCTCCCCTCTCAAATCGTCTTCCACCTTTCAGGATCGGAACCGGCGCGCCGCCGCTGTCGTCGAAGAACTTTTCCCCCGGCTGATAGCCGCAGGCCCAATAGAGCGGCTCCCCGGCCATGGTCGCCCCGAGCTCGACGCGGCGAAAGCCTTCCTCCCTTGCCGCGCTCTCGCAAATGGCGAGGATCAGTCGGCCAACGCCACGCCGAACGAAATCGGGATGCGTATACATCGCCCTGACACGCGCCGTGTCCTTGGCGGGATCGAGCAATGCCGCATTGCGTCCGTGCGACTGATCGCCACCATATAGCGTCGCGCGCCGGCTCCAGCCGCCGCAACCAGCAAGAGCCCCACTGTAGGTCACGACAAAATAGGTTCCATCATCGATGAGCTGCGTGTCCAGGCCCATGATCGTACGGCTGGATTCGATCTGGGCGTCGTCGAGGAAGGGTTTCTGCAGCTCGGCAATCGCCAAGCGCCATCAGCGCCGAAATTCCCGCGATGTCGTCGCGTGTCGCTGTCCGGTACTGCAACTCCTGGCCAACCATCAGGGCAATCCCAAGGCCCGTAGACAATGGCGATATTATATTAGAATTGCTTATACTGAAGCTGAATTCGGAAGACGGAGCTGCCAGAATATGGATTCCCGCCCTATGGAAGTGGGGTAGGATCCCGGCCTCCAACGCCGGCCTCCACCGTCCTTGCGACCACCCAGCGGTGCTTGCCGATCTTGCGGACGCGCTGAAAACCTTGGCGTTCAAACATCGCCAGCGTGCCATTGTGCAGGAAGGCTCCAGCGACCGAGCGGCCTTCCGCATCCTCGGGATAGCTTTCCACCGTGCCGCCGCCGAGGCAGGCGATTTCGACCAGCGCGCCTGCCAGCGCCGCTGCTGCGACGCCCTTGCCGCGATAGGCCTTGTCGGAGAAGAAGCAGGTGATGCGCCAGTCCGGCAGGCGCGTCAGCCCTTCCTCGTAGGCGCGCCGGTGCTTTATGCGCGGCAGCTCCTGCGTCGGGCCGAACTGGCACCAGCCGACACAGGCCGCGCCGTCGAAAACGAGGGCCGCATGTGCATGGCCCTCGCGGACCCGGGCCTCCTTCTCGGCGCGGTTCCCGGCAGCGCCGACGCCTTTGGCATGGAAGGCCATGCACCAGCAGCCGCCCCAGACGCCATTGTGCCGCTCGACCAGCGTGGCGAATTGCAACCATGTGGTCTGGTCGAGGGGTTTTGCGCTGAAGCTCATCGTGACCTCGTGAGCGACGAAGAATAACCGATCTGAAAAAACTTTGAAGCAAGGCGTCGAAAGCTCCGACCTCTTCCTGCCGGAACAACGGCTGCAGCCGACATAGTATGTACAGGTTTCTCCCATCCCGCCCATCCGGTGAGGTCAGGAGAATTCGATTCAAATGCGGCTGTGGATGTTTGCTTTCGGGTAAAGCGAGTCGCACATGTTCGGCGCACGGCGGGCAACAAGGAGAAGCTCATGAAAAGCGACTTTGCCGCCGCCCGGCTGCATCTGGAGCGGGCCTGCCACTATCTGCGCGGCGACGGCGAAACCAGCAGAGAGGCCCTTGCGGCGCTCGACCTGCTGATCGAGAGGATCGTTGCGGCCCAGTACACACCGCCGGTCGCGGAGGTGTTGGATTTTCCACGGTCGGCAAGGCTGCGGTAGTCCCACGAAGAGGCCGCTTCGGATCGGAGCGGCCTCGGCATGCCATCGGCTGACGAGGCGCTCAAGCAATTCATGGAGCACCAGCATCGCCGCATCCGTTCGGGATTTCCTGGTCGTCGACCGCAACAAGAACGTCGTAGCCAATGCCGCCGACGAAGAGCACAAGATCGGCGAAAAATTCGAACACGATCCCGGCAATGAAATCGGCCAGACGCTGGAGCAGCTGGGATCGGCCGCGAAAGCGAATGTGGACATCAAGGGCTGAATGCTGCCCTGGCTGTCCGAATTGCAATCAGCGCAGCCGATGTACCTCTCTCGCCGTCACGCGTGGCCATCAGGGCCATTGGAGCCGTGCGAGGCTCGCGGATGACGTCCGGCAATTCGGAAATCGCCTTCCTCGAAATATCCGACCTTCAGCCATGTGGTCGACGGTCCGCTCCGGTAGCGGCTGTCGGCGCGCTTCGAGATGATGCCCTCAAGCCCGATCTTGTCGATGGTGCGGAGGATCGCCAGTGCATCGCCGTCGAAATGCTCGCTGTACCGGATCTTGCCGGCGCCAGGCTCAACCAGTTGCCACAGCGCCTGCTTGCGCTGCAGCAGGCGCAAGGGAGCAAGATTGTGCCCATCGAGATGGAGGATGTCGAACGCCACGAACACCAGCCGGCTCGGCTCATTCCAGATCGCGGCTTCCAGCGCAGGGCAATCGGGAGCGCCCTGCTCGCCGGCTACAATGACCTCGCCGTCGAGAATGGCAGCCCTGCATGGCAGCTCGACTGCCAGCGCGATGGGCCAGTATTTTGCCGTCCAGTCATGGCCGTTCTTGCTGAAAAGACGCACGCCGCCTTGATCGATGATGAGCTGCGTCCGATAGCCGTCGAACTTGACCTCGTGAACCCATCCCTCGTCATCGGGCGGTTGCTCGACCAGAGTCGGGATCTGCGGCGGAATGAACTCCAGCCGGCCGCCGCTGACCTTGCCACGCTTACTCAATAACGGACACCTTTGATAGCGTAGCGGGAGGCGTGTCGGCACAGGCAGCGACACCCCAGCTATCTGGACGCCTGCCGCCTGTGCCGAGCCCCCGCCAGACCCATATTGGGAGCATCTACCGACGAGGCCGGAATGTCGTTAGCTTCGCATCCTAATACTTGTCCTGGCGTACATATCTCGCTCGGCGCGGCGCTGTTGAGCCGTCCCCCACCTTGGCCTGTGCTATCCAGAATTGTCGCAGCCTACGCAGTCCTTTGACTTCGGTCGACTTGGTCAGTCCATCAAAAGCACCACAGCGGGATGCAGCTTTTTCAGATTCGGCAATGATTTCGATTGCCAGGGTATGTCGGGCGTTCCACGCACGACAAGTCGAACATCGGGATGCTTGCGCACCTCGATGGTGAATTTCGCCAGCAGGTTGATGCCGGAAGAGTTGAGAAAGTGAAGGTCCTTCAGATTGAGTGTAATGGAAGCGGGATTTGAGGCAAGAACACTGGTCGCCAAGGCCGTGATGGGCGCACCGGCCTCGGAGCTGGCAAGCCGCATCGCGCCGTCGAAGAAAATATCGCTTCCTTCGTTCCACACGCGGTAGTCGTCTGTCTTGATTTCCATGGCCTGGCTTCGCTTCTTCTAGTTGCGCGTTTGCGAGATCGGAATGGAGGCATAGGTTTCCAGGCAAATCCGATCGCCTTCGTCGGCGGAGCTGAATATCCAGGCCAGGCGTGCGCCATAGTCGCTCATCAACGTCAGCAATCCGAGTCCGGAGCGTGACACGTCGGGGCTCGCTGCATTCTCTTCAATTCGCTGTATCAGCAGGTCTCTGGGGTCGCCAACCGTGATGTCCGCCAGGAGGTTCTTGAACTCGGATGCGTTTTCACCATCGACGTCATTCGAGACCTTGAGCTTGAAGCACTCCGAATCCATCGACGCCTCGATCACGATCTCACCTGGTGCGCGAAATTTGACGGCGTTCTCGATGAGCTCGTTGACCAGATATCCTATGCTGTGCCGCACTTCGAGGTAGTCATTGCGGGACGACCGGAAGCGCAACGCGAAAAGATCGGCGATGAAGTCCGAGGTCGTGGCACAATGACGCCAACTCAAGTCGAGAGGTCCGTCGAACAGCCGCACGCGACTGACGCTCTCCTTCATCCCGATTGCAATGTCAGGGGTCCCGAACAGCGTTGTCATTGCCTATGTGTGCCTTATGATCACGAGGGTGATGTCGTCATGGATCTTCTGGACTCCGATATGGGCCATCAGATCGTCGATTATCCCGGTCTTGATGTCCTCGGCGCTCCCGCCGTGACGTTTTTTGGCGCTCTGGCAGAGGCGCTCGAACCCGAACAACCTTTTGTTCTGATCCTCAGCCTCGGTCACGCCATCGGTGTGCAGCACGATCACGTCGCCACTCTCGAACTGGATGTCACGCGTGTCGATGAACTTCGAGATGTCATTCTCCAGGCCAACCGGCATACCCAGGTCAAGCGTATCGATGCGTTCGACTTCCCCGTCCGCACGCACGACGAGAACGTCCTCATGCTGGCCGGATAGCGTTACCCGCTCATCCTCGAAGTCAAGAAAAGCCAGCGAGAGATGCTTGCCGGTGTTCGTCCGCTCGATGTTCTTGTAGATCGCTCTGTTCAGCCGGTCCAGAAACTGATGCGGATCCCCCTCGTTGGTCTCCTGCAAGGCGCGTGCAACGGATTGGACCATCAGCATCAGCACGCCGCTCTCGAGACCATGACCGGTCACGTCGCCGATGCCGACCTTGACCCGTGACCCGTTCTGCAGGACGTCGTAGTAGTCACCGCCGACCTCGTCGGCCGGCCGCATGTAGGCTGCGATCTCCAGCCCCGGAATCGCGTCGAGTTCGAATGGTCTCGGCAGGACCATCAACTGGATCTGCCTGGCAACCGCCAGCTCGGCGCCGAGGCGGACGTTCTCGTCCTGCAGCTTTTCGTTGAGAGCGGAAATCTCCTGATTGGCGTCGCCGAGCTCCCTGGTTCGTTCGTCGACGAGTTGCTCGAGGTTTTCCGTGTGGAAGCTGATCTGCTCGGCCATGCGGTTGAAAGCGATGCCAGCGGCTCCAACCTCGTCGCGCGTCGGAATGCTGACCCGGACTGAATAGTCCTTGGACTGGAGCCGCTGGGCGGCGCTGGCAAGTGCCCTGAGGCCCGCGGTGATCCGCTTCGAAATTCCGAGCACGGCCGCGAAAACAATCAGAAGCGAAACGATGATCGCACCGATCTGAAAGAGCAGAATACGATTGGTTGCGCGCGAAATACTCCGCTGCGCGGCGAATAGAGACGCATAGATCTCCCGCTCGGGAACGACGATCCCCACCGACATCGTTTCGGACTTGATCGGCCCAGAACTCCACAGATTGGTCGGCTTCAGTCGCTTGAGGACAACGATGTAGGGTACGCGTTCGCCCTTGTTGTCGAGCATGATATGCTGAATGACACCGTCATTGTTCTGGCCGAGGGGCAGCGACGCGATAGCCGGCTGCGTACTTCCCCGCAGGGACCGCTCCAGGCCGGTGACGCCCTGCGTGCCCGCGTCGCTTGATGAAGTCAGGCCGATGATCGCCTGGCCCGACGAATTGATCGCCACCACATTGCCAGTCGACATGGTGAGGAAGCCGAATCCGGTTTCTGCAATCTTCACCCTTTCGACGACTTCCGCGAGCTGATCGAGAGTGATGTCTGCCCCGGCCGTACCGGCGATACCGGTGCGATCGCGCGTCCACAGCGGGTGGAAAAAGCTGACGATCAGCTTTCCCGTGATTGCATCGGTGTAAGGCGCTGTCTGGGTGATATCGTCGGCGACCGGACGCGAGGCTGGATCCCTGGCCCACTGCTGCCATGAACCATAGATTCCCGGAAAGAAGAACTCCCAGAACTCCGCCTTGTTGTGGCCCGGATAGAGCTTGTCGAAGGTCTGTGCCTGGTCCGTATACGGCACTGTCCTGAAGATCGGCCGTTCTTTTGGACCAATATAGTACATTTGCAGTTTGGACGACCCGCTGGCCATGAGAGTCGGCGCGACGAGATCGATGACAGTACTGTCTTCTATCTCCTTCTGAACGGCCGGCAGCGGTGTGTGGTCGGCACCCAGCAGGTAGCCCCAAACGCTTATCACGGAAGGCGCGCCCGGCATGTTTTGCGCCCAATCGCCCTGCGCGTCGTAGACGACCTTCACAGCGCCGGGCGCCTCATGCGACAGCGTCGCTCCGACCTGTTGCTGCCTCGTCGGATCGTCGATCTGGGCCTGCAGCACGCCGGCCAGCGCCTTGACGTCGCCATGTACCCGATCGAGCAGCAGGTCGACGCTCAACGCCGTCGATTCCGCATAGGAACGAATGTATTCCTGGTTTGCGGTCGTCAGGCCCTCACCGACTTCCGATGTGGCATCGCGCGACAGCTTCTGAACATTCCAAAGTGCCAAACCACCGCTCATCAGGAGGTCGAACAGCACGGCGCCGCCAACGACCAATACGAATTTTGCCCGAAAGGAGCGCAGGCCGAAGCGTGGCGTCTGCTCGTTGTCGGCCTTCATTGCGGTCTTTGCCCCGATGCGACCCAGATCGGCCAACCCGCATAACCCTTGGGGTGCAGCGCGGCGAAAATGTGGTCCTGGAAGCCCTGCCGGAACTGCGCAACGAACTCCGGTCCATCGCCGCGCCTGGTCGCCATCTCGCCCGCATAGACATCCGCCCAGGCCGCAATGACATCGGCGAAATCCTGCGGATCGCCGTCCAGGTTAGTGACCATGAAGGTCTCGACACGGATGTCTTCGAATCCGGATTCGATCAGATATCGCCGGCTCTTGGGCCCAAGCTCGACGTCCATCTCGAAATGCCCGAACAGCTTCGCCACCTCGTTGTAGGTCCAACGAATGCTTTCGGCGCGCGGCTCGCCGAGGCAATGCGAATTCTTCTCATTGGTGATATAGACCCGCCCGCCCGGCTTGCATATGCGGTAGAGTTCCTTGAGGATGAGTTCAGGCCGATTGAAGATCTGAAGGGAATGCCGGCAGGTCACTAGGTCGAACTGCCCTTCGTCGAGCAGCATCTCCGACGCATCGCCATAGGTATATTCGATGCCCCGGATATCGAACTCCCGCATCACCTGTCGAGCATAGTTCAGGCTCGATATGGAGTGGTCGAGCGCGACGATCCGCGATGGCTGGAACTCCTTCTGCACGAGCACGGCGAAATCGCCGATCCCGCAACAGATGTCGGCCATGACGATCCCCTGCCTCATGCCGTGTCGCGGCAAGATTGCGCGCTCGTGGCGCCAGGTCATCTTCGTCTGTGAACGCAGGATCGGTACGAACCCGCCTTCCTCGAGGAAGCCCTGTCCCGGATAGAATTCGCTGTCATACTCCTCGACCGTGATGTTTGGTTCTATGCCGCTCAGGCGACCAAATTTTCGCGAGGTCCATCCGACGACGCTTGACGTGATGACGACGAATTTGAGATCGGGCCGAGCACGGCAGGCGTCGATGATGATCCTCGAAAAAGCGTGAAACGCGGCGTTGTTCATTTGCGTCAGTCGTCTGACATTGACGTAAAGGACGCCGCGCACACGGCCGATCGCATCGCGGAGCAATGCTATGCTGGGCCCAAGCTCATCGATCGCCTGAGGCCGGACCACCCCGGATATGGAGAACTCCTGGTTGTTGGCGTCGTATTGCGCCTTGAAGCGCGGGAGGAGGTCGTAAGGGTTCAATGTTGCAGGCCTTCAAGCGGAAGATCCACGACAAGCTTGATCGCATCGCCATCGGCTTCCTCGACCCTGAGTGTGGCGTTGTACTCGACAGCCAGTTCCAGGAGCACGACCTCCCGGCTGGCCGAGAGATCGCCAGACACCGAATTGAGGTATCGCTCCCTGGCCTCCGTTCCTGCGACGTGTGACACGGCTTCTTCGTAGAATTGGCGCTCCTCTGGCACGCATGGGAGTGTCAGCTCGATCCTGTCCGTCGCGCCGTGGCGGGACACCCTGCATGCCAGTTCACCATCGGCATGGCGCGTACGAAAGGCGACTTCCAGCAATTCATTGAGGGCAGAGGAAAAGAGATTTGAATGCCGAACCGAGTCTGATCTGTTTTGACTGATCATCCGGGCCAGGTACGTCGAGACATAATCGCAGTGTCTCCAGGCGGAGACGAAAGCTTTGATTTCCATGTCGATCTGGATCATGGGCGCAAAAGTCGGCTCGCCAGCCAGCTCATGATGAACAGATCCCATCGGCATCCTCCCTTGTTCCATCAGCATTGAATCCTCGAGGGGTGATGGCCTCCGCGAGGACAAGGTTCACTGCGCACCTGATGAGTCAGTCTCGCACCGACTCGAAGAATTGCGCGGTATCTGCCTTGATCGTTCTACAAATCTCCACTTCAGCATTAACAAAGGGTGCAGGGCGCTAGAGCGCCCGATTTGATCCCTCCATCGCCCGTACCACTCTCAGCGGGGACCGCCTGATGAAATCGCTGACCGCCTCGACGCCAAGTGGCCGCCCCAGGAAATTACCTTGCAGACAATCGCAATTTTCCTTGATCAGCCACCTTGCCTGTGCCGACGTCTCGACCCCCTCGGCAGTGACATTTATTCCCAGGCCGTGTGCCAGATTCATGATTGATCGCACGATCGTTTGGCTTTTGAGATCGGTCTCCAGGTCCGCAATAAAGTACTGATCGATCTTCAAGGTATCGAAGGGAAAGTTCTTAAGGTAGCTTAACGATGAGTAGTATGTTCCGAAATCGTCCAGAGAAATTCGTATTCCCAAGACGTTCAGAGTATTCAAGGTGTCGATATTGTCGATCGTCTTCTCAAGCAGGACCGTCTCGGTTATCTCAAATTCAAGTCTGTCGGCTTCGATTCCGACTGCGTCGATGATCTGAGCGACGGTGTCCGTCAGCGAACCGCTAAGGAACTGAGCTGGTGACAGGTTCACTGCGACGGTCAGCGAGGAAGGCCACGTCAATGCCTGGCGACAAGCTTCCTCGAGCACCCATCGTCCAATGTCGTCCATTAGACCGTCGGCTTCGGCGATCGGTATGAACACGTTGGGCGGAATGATTCCGACCTCCGGGTGCCGCCACCGCAGCAGCGCTTCGAAACCGATCACTGAGGAGGGAGGCCGAATGAGCGGCTGATACTCCAGATAAAGCTCGCCCCGCTCCAGCGCGGTTCGAAGGCTGCGTCTCAGATTCTCGCGTTGCTCGAGCAAGAGCAGCATCGAGCGGTTGAATGTTCGAGCGCAGCCGCGTCCGTCTGTCTTGGCCGCGTAAAGAGCAATGTCGGCGGCTTTCATCAACTGTTCGCCATCGGTCCCGTGCTCCGGCCCGAAAGCAATTCCGATACTCGAGCCGACGAAGACAGGAATGCCGTTGATGACGAACGGGTTCTTGAAAGCGTCGACCAGCGATCCAGCGAGGCGCTCAGCCTCTGCGGGCTGCTCCTTTCCCAATTGAATGACAGCGAACTCATCCCCGGCATACCGGTATGCGGATTCGCCGTCCTGTAGCGCGTCGCGGATACGACCCGCCGCGAGTTGAAGAAGAGTGTCGCCTGCGCCATGGCCGAGCGTGTCGTTGACCGCTTTGAAATCGTCAAGGTCGATTTGCAGAAGGGCGGCTTTCGGCTCTGATCCGCCGAGGGAGGCCATGGCCAGCTGCAGCCGATCGCCGAATCGCCGGCGATTCTGCAGTCCGGTCAGCACGTCGTGCGTCGCTTGATGGAGCAGAGTTACATGCTCTTGCTCCTCTACCACGCTCCGCCCTTCGCGCCCCCTTGATTCGATGATTCCCACGCCATTTGCAGTGGCGAAGACGAAAGCGGACCGTGGCGATTCATCCGATGATCGCGGCAAATCAATGCTTGCCGGTGAGCCGCCATGGAACACACGAAGAAATTCGTCACGATACTTCGCATCGAGGAAGCTCGGGTAAATCTCCCAAACGGCGGCACCCAGCACCACCGCGCCTCCGTACACGCCTTTGAGTTTGGCTGCGTAGTGCGTCAGACAGAAGTCGCGATCATAAAACGACAAAAATTCGGTCGTGTACGCCAAAAGATCAGCGAGCAGCGCTTCGGCGGGACGTGATGCATCGCCTGAGGAAGGCCTCTCACTCTCCGTGCCGACCCCTGTTGCCTCCGGATGCAATAGCCACCTCCATAGGCGGTTAGAATCTAGGCCCCCAGTTCAGAAATAGCATAACTGTCAAGCTTCGCAAGCATTCAACTCGCAATCTCAACAACAATCGCGTGCTGCGTAGTTGCAATGCATGCTTCCTGTGATTGGTAGCGATAACGATGAACAGTTGGTTAATAAACCGGAATTGGCTATATGACTGATAGCCCGGTGGACGGGCCACGGATATTCTGGTTCATGTGGCGGCGTGATCTTTCCCGCCCCTGTGTGACTCCGCCCGCATCAACCCATTCCAATCGGTAATCAGCTTCCGAGCGCCTTTAGCCAACCTTCAAAGGAAGGGGCCTCGTCGTGCCCAGCAGGCGAAACGAAGTGGGCAGGGCGCGGCAACACCACAGTAGTGCGGCCTTCGCGCGGGCTGTAACCGAATTCCTTGCTGAATGCCCGGCTGAAATTGGCGGCTGAACTAAACCCGAAGGCTTCGGCAATTTCAACAATGCGCCGGCTGTCCGCCGGATCGCTAAGGGCAATATGGGCTGCCAGAAGCCGGCGGCTTTGTATGTAATGGAGAACACCACCGCTTGGTTCGAACAACTGATAGAGACGAGAGCGCGATACGCCGAGCGCCCGGCACATTGAATCCGGTGTCAGATGAGGCGTATCCAGATTGTTTTGGACGTATCGGCGCGCTCGCTCCATCAGCGCGACACCCGCCAATTGTTCAGCGGCGGCAGCATGTTCCGCCGGTGGCGCGAGGCAGGCAATGATCATGCTGCGTGTTGCGTGAACGATGCGGGGCAGATCTTCGGCCGTGAGACTGCGCAGTCTTGCTTCGACGCTGTTGACGTAGTCAACCAAGAGGCTGGCAAAGTTGCCGAGCAGAATTGAATTGTTCTTCGCGTCGAGGGTTGCGGCCACATCAGAGAACAAATCACGTGGCAGATAGAGAAAGAGGCTTTCGGAGTCCGTTGTCCTCCCGCGAAACGGATAGCCAAGCGACCTGATCTCCAATCTGCCCGGCTGGCCTTCTGCAACGCGGCGATCGACCTCCGTCCAAGACCGGCCAGTACGTGGCAAGGCGATATACCAGTGATCGATCGAACTGGAGCGAAGCTTGGCGGCAGAACGGATGTAACTATGTGCCGGAGCGTGCTGTTGGACGATCAGCATGCCACCAAGGTTCCAAGCCGTGTGGTCGGCGGGAAAGCCATCGTCCGGCGACTTGCCATCCGGCAACTTCACCTCGACAAGCGGAGCCAAGTGCGCTTGCCAGGTGGCGAATTGATCCTCTGGCGCCAGTTCGAGCGTTGAAAAGGACAAAGGCTGGAGCGCCGGCCCGAGTGGCGAAATTGACTCGTTATGAGATTGAGCTTCGCGCGGCCAACGACGCCGATCACCCTCCGGAGGCTGCTTCGCAGGAGTCTTGCCTTGCCTTTTTGCGTCCATCGCGTGGTCCATATCCGAATCGGCTATGCCCATGCCCCTCGTAATCATGTGGTGTATCCCGGGTATCTGGCAAGACTTTGAGGCCTATATCGACAACCAGCCGGATCAAGCCGTTCGGTGACCACGACCGCCAACGGCAGCGGAACTTGCTTCGACAGAGCAGGCGATCACGCTGAGTTACAGCAAGAAATGCATTCCGAGATAAGTTTCTGGATGCGACGCTAACGACACTCTTCAGCCCGCTGCATATACATTTGACCATTGTGGAAGCGTATTTGGGGAGACCGTCGAAATGAACACAAAGCTCAACAGCGAAGCTCGTCGCAAGATAATTCTTGACGGATACATCAACAACGAGCCGTTGAAGGATATTGCGGCCAGGATCGGATGCTCACTGGCAAGTTTGAAAGTCACAGCCAGTAAAATCGGCTGCACTCGAACTCCGAAGGAGGCGGCCGATTTTAGGCGCGGCTTTCGTATCCCGGAAAACAAGCGACATGATTACTACCAGTTGATGAACATTGGTCAGTATAAAGCTCGTGAGTGCGCGCAAATTTTGGGACTTCTGACCGTTCAATCGTCAGGAAACGAGTAAACTCACCGCAATACACTGTCGACGATATTATCGCTGGAGCATTCCATCGCCTCAGCGGCTCGTCGGACAGCGGGCCCTGAAAGGTTCGCACAAATGCCGCATGGGCGCTTCAACCGCACCTGCCTCAGCCCCCACGATCTGGCTATTTGCGAACACGTGTTCGATCAGGTCTGCGCGGACGAGAATCGAGACCCTTTGGACCCGGACGCCGAAATCCTGGCGGTGATGGTTGTGGCCATTTTTCGAAATGCTCACACCAACGAGCACGAATTGCTGGAAGCGGTCAGGTCTCGTCGGCGAAGGGTTGTGGGAGGCGGGCGCTAGCGCACCGCATTCGATCGCGTAGGCGGGCGGGCCGGACTGAGCATAAACCCCTCCAAGGAAAGAGGCTGGAACGTTTCGGACCGCCGCGCGTTGCGTTTATTAGGGTGAAGGCCGGCTTGTTTCGGCCGGCCACGGCGTTAGGGAGGCGCGTGGCGGGGAATGTCGCAGGTCAAGACCTTTAAGCCCGACGAAGCAGCGGCCGCGCCGCGGGTCTCCGATGCGTTCGCGCTGAAGCTCACCTCATCGGAACTCGCGACCACCATGTCACATTTCCACCGCGCCGAAATCGCCCGCATGGCCGGCTGGCGCGACAGGCTCGACCGGACCAGCAACTGGGCGATCACCGTCGTCGCCGCAATGCTCTCAGTCTCGTTGTCGACACCCAGCGCCCATCACGGCGTGCTGCTGTTCGCCATGCTCTTGATCACGCTGCTTCTGTGGATCGAGGCGCGGCGCTATCGCTTCTTCGACGTCTACCGGGCCAGGGTGCGCCAATTCGAGCGCTACTATTTCGCGCAGATCTTCTCGCCGCAACCCGACTACGCCTCCAACTGGCTGGCCATCGTCGGCGAAGGCCTGCGTGCGCCGCGCTTCCTGATCTCGCAGCGCGCGGCTTTGGTACGCCGGCTGCGCCGCAACTACGTTTTCATGTACACGATCCTGATGCTGGCCTGGGTGCTGAAAATCACCACGCCCAGCCTGCAGCGCGAAGGATCGCCGATCGGCTTCGGCGCGTCATTCCTCGACGCCGCGCGCGTGGCGCAGCTCGGCCCTGTTCCGGGCATCTATGTCGTGTGCATGGTCGGGTTGCTCTATGTCGGCATGTTTGCCGCCGCTTTCCTTATCTCGAGCGACGAGGGCGAGCTGTCGCATGGCACCGTGCACGTCTGAATCATAGTCCCGAAGGCGCAATCCGGTTTCTGCTGCGCTGATCTTCAGCAGATATTGTCGACCGTCATTGCGGTCGGTTGCGGCCGGGGTTCAAGACCCATCTCAACCCAAGCGCGTGCGCGACCTTGCTCAGGGTTGCCGGTTCAGCCCAAACTGCGCCCGAAACTCCCTGGTGTCGTTGCGATTGGGATAGGGCTGGTCGGGCACTGGAACGCGCAGATGCGCGCACAGCGTGACCCAGCCGTCGCCCAGTTCGTGGACCAGCAGCCGCTCCGGCGGCACCGTCGCCATGACCGCGGCGACGTTGGCTTCGTAGATGGCAATCGCGGTCGCGCGATCCTGCGCCCTGCCGCCGAAGACCTGCTTGGCGATCAGGGAGATGCCCAGCGCCTCTTGATCCTGGAGCTGGCTGATGCCGGCCAGGATGGTCTTCTCGAAACTCTGCCACCAGCTTTCCGGCGAGCGCCAGGTGAGGATGACCGGGGCGTCCGGATAGACCTCGATCAGCTCGCGCCAATAATGCGCCGATGGCCAGTCCATGCAGGAGGCATAGCCGGCAAACAGCTCGCTCCAATCAGGCGCAGCACCCTTCGCCACCGCGCGCCAAAGCCGCTTCTGATCCTCGTTGGCGATGACTTCGGACATGTGATGGCAGGGGCCAAGGCCTAGGATGGTCAGCGCTTCGCGCATCGAATCCGTTCCGGTGCGGCCAAAGCCCGCTCCAATCACCTTGATCGACATGCCCATTTCCCTGGTTCGAACCGCCGAGGTCGGCTGATCGGCCTCGGCCACGAAGGCACTGTCTTGCCTGGGCAGCTAGAATGCAGGCCGCCAGAGGACATGGCAATCGACAAAGCCGAGCGATGCGGGCACGGCTTCCGCCCACTGCCATACTCATATCGGGGCCAATTCGATCGGCGGCGGCGCGGTGGTCAAAGTCAGCGAGCGTCTGCGGCTACGGACCGAATATCTCTTCGACCGGTACAAGTCGATCGACATCGCCGTCGACGGCGCCGTCTCGCCGCGTAGCGGACGAAGTGCCAGCGCCGGACGCTTGTCCGGCGTGCGTTCGCCAACGATATCTCATCTTGCACAAAGTTCGGGTTGACCGCTGCCGGGCACGCGGCGACTATCGTTGCAACGTGCAGGAGGATACGCAATGGACGAACCCGATCGCTGGCGGCACATGGCGAGCGCGCCCAAGGACGGCAGCCGCATCCTGGTTACGGTGCGACCGTCCGAGCAGGGACCTGCGGAGGTTGACCTCGCTTACTGGTCGCGCGCCGACCAGTTCGGCACAGAAGGCTGGCGCTCCTCCGATTCGTCGCCGGGACGCGTGATCGAATATCCCGAACCGGAGCTGAAATGCTGGATGCCGCTGCCGACGGCCAATTTGAGCCGGGCTTCGATGCCGGCGCCCTGGGCAGGCGAAGACGCCCAGCAACTCGACGGCTCAGGGATTTGATGCCGGCAGACAGTTACACGGCCTAAACGCCGCCGCAGCAGCCTATTTCGGGCGACGTACCGCGCGCACCATGGCGCCGGGGCCACTGCCGCAGAAGAAACGGTCGCCGCCGTCGGATTCGAGCCCCGACACGCCTTTCCCCGCCGGCATGTCGAGCCGCTCCAGCACCTTTCCGGTCTGCGGGTCGACGCGCCGGACATCGCTATGGTCACCCTCCCAGGTGCCGTGCCACAGCTCGCCATCCACCCAGGTCACTCCGGTGACGAAGCGGTTGGACTCGATGGTGCGCAGGATTTTCCCGGTTTCGGGATCGATCTGATGGATCTTGCGCGCTCGGTTCTGGCCAACCCACAGCGTGCCCTCAGCCCAGGTCATGCCGGAATCGCGGCCGCCGCCGGGCGCCGGAATGGTGGCCAGCACCTGCCCCGTGTCGGGGTCGATCTTGTGGATGCGATCCCCGGCCAGTTGAAACAGATGCCGACCATCATAGGCGGTGCCGGCATGGGCGGCGACATCGATCGAGCGCAGCGTCTCACCGCTTGCCGGATCGAAGGCGGTCAGCCGGTCGCCGGCGGCAAACCAGACATTTTGTCCGTCGAAGCTCACGCCATGCACGGTGTCGACATCAGGAAAAGGTCCGTATTCGCGCAGGATTTCAGCTGTTGAATGTTTCATGTCTTGATCCTCGACCATGGCCACAGAACCCTATCTAGCCGTTCGGCAGCGGTGCCGGGAGTAACAAGGTGGTCGTGAAGCCGGCCACAGGCGGCGTCATCCAGCGGCGCGCGGGACCATGGCCGAACGACTGCACCTTGCCGGCCTCGGCGAGCTGATCGAGCGCTCGCTGCACGCTGCGCTGGCCGGCGCCGAGTGCCAGCGCCAATGCCGAACTTGCCCAGGCTTCGCCATCAGCCAGGAGGGCCAGCACCGCCGCGTGCCGCTCCTCGATCGGCCGCGCCAGCACCGCCACTTCGCCTGCCTGGCGCGGCGCCAGCGCAAAGCCCCGGCTGGTCGCCCCGATGGCGGCCAGCGGCCGCAATTCGGCGCGCAGGCGGCCGATCTCGACCCGCAGCCTGGCGCGGTGCGATTCATCCGCGTGCCTGCCGCCAAAGGCACGGGCAATCAGCGTCGCCCTCGACACATCCGCCGGCCAGGCTTCGGCGAGCGCGCGCGCCAGCGCAAACAGCACCGGGCGCGTCGCCAGCGAGACCGTGGTTTCCTGCTTGCGCACGACATAGCGGAACGTATCGACGACCAGCGCCGACGACGCCACCAGCGCCTCGACATCCTCGAGCAGCAGCGGGCGTTCCTCGCCACCAGCGATCAGCCGGGCCGCCGGCGTATCCAGCGCCAGGAAGGCGCGGTCGACCTCGGCCATAAGGCCCGGAATGCCGGCCCGGCGTGCGGCATGGCGCGCCCACTCCAATGCCTGGCGCGCGGCTTTCGTCTTCAGACGCCGCATGGCGATGCCGGCAACAGCCAGTTCGTGCGCGGCGCGTGACGCCGGCGGAAGCGGCGCCGGATCGAGGCCGGCCAGCACGTCTTCAGCCTCGTCGAGCCGACCGATGAGCAGCAGGCGCCGCACCTTGAGATGCCCGGCATGCGCGGCGTTCAGCCGGTCGCCATGCTTTTCCAATGTCGCCCGCGCCGCATCGAGAGCCTTCGCCGGCCAGCCGAGGTCGCGCGAGACCAGCGCGATCTCGGCTTCGGCGACGACGCATCTGGCGCGCGCCACCGCCTCCTTCGTACCGAAGGCACGGGCGGCCCGCCGCAGCAGTGCTTTGGCGCGATCGAGATCGCCGAGCTGCGCCATCGCAATGCCGCGCAGCGCCAGCGCCGGCGCATCCTCGCGCAAGGCGACGCGGTCGAGTGCGGCCAGCGGATCACCCGCGGCCAGCGCCAGCCCTGCCGCGGTGATCAGCGAGTCCATTCAAATCCCGTCACACTTGTAACTCCCACCCCGGCGCTGCTCGGCCCTAACTTAAGTCACCGTCGCCAAGCAGCAAGCCGGGACGAGAACCTAGCCATCTGGACTGGCAGGAGACACCCCGGGCGACGTTGACGGAAATATGGCCATTCGTTAGCCTGAGCATCTCAGATAAACGTATTAAGCTTCTCAATGAGGAAAAACCGATCATGCCTACTTTCGAGGATCTTGAGCACGCTGTGCGGCCCCGCCACCCTTGCTGCGGTGGCCCGCCTGCAAATCCCGTCACATTTGTAACTCCGCCCTCGCCGCCCCGCGGCCCTACCCTACCTCACGATCAACAGACAACGACGCGCCGCAACGGCAAAGGAGACGAGCAATGACCAAGCACGTGGCAATGAAGACCCCGCCAATCGTTTCAAGGCAGGAATGGGAAGCCGAGCGCGAAAAGATGCTGGTGAAGGAGAAGGCGACGATGCGCGCCAGGGATGCGCTGTCGGCCGAGCGCCGGCGCATGCCTTGGATGGAAGTCGACAAGGCCTATGTATTCGAAGGCCCCAACGGCAAGGCAAGCCTGCTCGATCTGTTCGAAGGCCGCCGTCAGTTGATCGTCTACCGGGCTTTCTACGAGCCCGGCGTCTATGGCTGGCCCGAACATGCCTGCCGCGGCTGTTCGCTGGGGGCCGACCAGGTCGGCCATCTCGCCCATCTCAACGCCCGCAACACCACGCTTGCCTATGCCTCGCGCGCGCCGCAGGCTGATATTGTAACGCTGAAGAAGCGGATGGGCTGGGAGATGCCGTGGTACACCATCACCGACAGCTTCGACAAAGACTTCGGCGTCGACGAATGGCACGGCCACAACGTGTTCATCCAGGATGGCAAGAAGGTGTTCCGCACCTACTTCATCAACAGCCGCGGCGACGAGCAGATGGGAACCGTCTGGAGCTATCTCGACGCCACGCCGCTCGGCCGCCAGGAAGTGTGGGAAGATTCGCCCGAAGGCTATCCGCAGACCGAGCTCTACAGCTGGTGGAACTGGCACGACAATTATGACGCCGGGCCCGACAAGAGATGGGAAGAAGTGTCCGCAGCCGGCGAGGCCGCGTTCCGGGACAAAGACGGCAAGTAAGGACTGATAGCGACGCCCATCCAGCGTCGTTTCCTCTCCCCGCCTATGGCGAGGGAGGGGAACCAAGTCCACAAGGCACTGACCATCAAGGGATCAAGACCATGAGCGACATCGGCACTGGAGTCAGCAGCGAGATCCCTCAAACCACTGGCGCGGCTCATCTTGGCATCGCCGACTGGCTATGCCTCGCCGCGGCGCCGACATTCGCTGTAATGGCGTTGCTCACCTGCATGCACACTGGCGACGGCGTCATGTCTTGCCTGGGGGCCGATGCCTCCGTGCTGACCGGCATGCCGCTGATGTATCTGCTGATGAGCGCCTTCCATCTGGCGCCATGGCTGCGCGTGATTTCGGGCCGGCCGGTCCGACGATAGCACCGCATTCTGCCCCCCCGCACGTCGGAGAAAGACAATGAAGCTGGTCAGGCTGAGAGCGCCGGGCGGGTTGGACAGGCTCGACCTGGTCGAAGAGGATCATCCGCAGCCTGGGCCTGGCGAAATGCTGGTCAGGATCCGCGCCTGCTCGCTCAACATGCGCGACGATTTCGCGGTGCAAGGCAAGGTGCCGCTCGCCAACCGCCGCGTCCCGCTGTCGGACGGTGCCGGCGAGGTGATTGCCGTCGGCGACAGCGTCGGCACGTTCAAGTCCGGCGACAGCGTCGTCAGCACCTTCTATCCCGGTTGGCTGGGCGGCGACATGACATCGGAGACAAGGCGCGACATTCCGGGCGACAGTTTCGACGGCTTTGCCAGCGAATATGTGTGCATGCCGGCGCAGGCCTTCACCAGGGCGCCGGCCGGCTATACGCATGCCGAGGCGGCAACGCTCACCTGCACCGGCGTCACGGCCTGGCGAGGCCTGGTGACATGCGGCAAGGTCAAGCCCGGCGATACGGTGCTGATCCTCGGCACCGGCAGCGTGTCGCTGTTTGCGCTGCAATTTTCCAAAGCCGCCGGCGCCCAGGTCATCGCAACGTCGTCCGACGAAGAAAAGCTGGAGAAGCTGAGACGCCTCGGGGCCGACAGTGTCATCAACTACAAGGCGGTTCCGGACTGGGGCGGCAAGGCCAGGGAACTGACGGACGGACGCGGCGTCGATCACGTGATCGAGGTCGGCGGACCCGCGACATTGACGCAGTCGATAGCCGCCTGTCGGACATGCGGACACATCGCCCTCATCGGTGTCCTGACCGGCTTTGTGGCCGAGGTTTCGATCCCGGCGCTGTTCTCGAACCAGATCCGCGTCAGCGGGATTTCCATCGGCAGCAAAGCCGACCAGGAAAACATGATCCGGGCGATCGAGGTCAACCATCTGAAGCCTGTCATCGACAGCAGCTTTCCACTGCAGGACATCGCCGCAGCGTTCAGGCACTACGAAGCGCAGAAGCATTTCGGCAAGATCTGCCTCGACGTTTGACCCTCGCACCCTGGCCGCAGCCCGCCAACCCTGGCGTCGGACGGCGCATTCGGCACGTCGATGCGAACTGTGAGACTTGTCACATACCCTCTCCTAAAGCGCGTGTTAATGCCACCGTGATCGGCGCCGAAAGAATCGCCTTCTATGGTCTGGCGGTGACGGGGCTTTCACTTTATCCTGTGGCAGGTTGCATACTGTCAACGGACCTTGATGCCGCAAGCGGTGTTCTCGTCGGCGTCAGGCAGCGGCCAGGGGTTTTGCCATGCTCCGACTTTGCGGATTCATCGCGGCCTTCATCCTCGTTAGCCTCACAACCTTTGAGGCCTGCGCCGATCGAAGGGTCGCTCTCGTCATCGGCAATTCCGAATACCGTGACATCCCGGCACTGAAGAATCCGGCCAAGGATGCCGAGGATGTGTCGGCCACGTTCCGGCTGGCGGGCTTCGAGGTTTTCGTCGCTGAGAACCTCACCAAGCAGCAGTTCGAAGGCCAGTTCCGGGACTATCTGGCGGCCGTCGACGGCGCTGATCTCGCCGTCGTCTACTATTCCGGGCACGGCTTTCAGATTGGCGGTGAGAATTTCCTGATACCGGTCGACGCCTCGCTGAAGAAAGCGGCCGATATCGAGGTCCAGGCCATCAAGCTCAACGATGTGCTGGAGCAGTTGCGCTCGAAGTCGAAAATCCAGGTAATCATCCTCGACGCCTGCCGCAACAACCCCTTCCCGCGCAACAATTACTGGCTGCGTGACCAGCTTGTCACCGCCGGCAACACCGGGCTGGCGCAGGTGCGCAGCTCGCTGAACACGCTGATCGCCTTTGCCACCGAACCGGGCGCCGTCGCCTATGACGGCAGCGGCGACCTCAGCCCGTTTTCATCGGCCTTTTCGCGGCGTGCGCTGGCGCCGAACCAGGAGATCCGCACGGTCATGTCGGCGGTACGCCGCGATGTCGTGCAAGCCACCAACGGTATGCAGGTGCCTTGGGAAAACTCGTCGCTGATAGACGACGTGGTGCTGGTGCGCCGCAGCAACCGGCCTTCGCTGCCGCCAGTGCTGGAAAAGGTGGTGCTGTCGGGGGTCGGTCCTGTCGCTCTCGGCCTGCCGGAGCCGTTCGATGTCGATGGCGGCGCCATCACCGTCAGCATCGAAAGGCCACCCGCAATGGGCCGCCTGATCCTGGACGGCAAGGAGGTCGCGGTGGGCGAACCGATCGCGGGCAAGGACCTGCCGCGCCTGCAAATGGATGTCCCCAAGGGAGCCGCTACGCAGGACGAGGTGGATATGCTGGCCTATGCCACGCAGGACAATTGGGGCGGCGGAAGCCAGGGCATATTGGTGTTCCGCGTCAAGAGCGGCGAAGGTGCCGCGGGCCAACAGATCATGGCCTCGCTCGAGGCCGAGCAGAAGCAGCAGGTGCTGGAGCGCGGCATCCACATCACGGGTGCTGCCGAAGCGATCGAGAACCGCAAACTTGATGTTCCCGTCGGTGTCGGACCGGTTGCGCTCAATCTGGATTTCCCGACCGACGATCCGGCGGTCAGCCTGAAGGTCTCGGGATATCCGGCAACGGGAACGCTGTCGCTGCCGGATCGGACGCTCTCGCCACAATCGAGCTTGTTGGCCGGTGAAGTCGACCATCTTCGTTACGAGCCGCAGATCGGCGCCAACGCGCCGATCGTGGTTGGTTTCGAAATCCGCGCCGATAACAGTTCGTCCAAACCGGCGACGATGAAGATCTCGCCTGCGGTCGATGCCTGCGATACCGCGGCCGGCGAACCGCTCGACCTGCAAGGCGTGGTACCCGGCCTGCTGCCGAACGAGATCGGCACCGGTGCCGTGGCGGCCTGCGAGGCCGCGGTGAAGACCTATCCCGATGTCGCCCGCTTCCGCTACGAGCTCGGCCGCGCACTGCTTGCAGCCGGCAGGGTCGGCGAGGCCAAGGCAGCCATCGAGGACGCCGCCAAGAAAGGGCATGTTCGCGCCGTTTTCGAACTCGGCTACCTCAACGCGACGGGAACCGGAACGGCCATCGACCGCACCCAGGCCAACGCCCTCTACAAGGCTGCCGCCGACAAGGGCGATCCCTACGGCATGACGTCGTGGGGCCGCGCTCTGTTCAACGGCTACGGCGTCAACCGCGACACGGCCAAGGGTCTCGACCTGCTGCTCAAGGCGGCGGCCATGGGGCACACCTATGCCATGAACGATCTTGCCGCGATCTTCACCGAGGGCCGCAACGGCGTGCCTGCCGATCCGGCCCGCGCCGTCGCCTTCCTGCAGGCCGGCGTCCAGCGCCAGGACATGTATTCGATGAACCTGCTCGGCCGCAATTACCTCGCCGGCCAGGGCATCGACAAGGATCCGAAAACAGCGCAGGCGCTGTTCCAGCAGGCCACCGATCTTGGCCAGCCCTACGCACCCGGCAGTCTCGCCCGCATGTACAGGGATGGCGTCGGCGTGCGCCAGGACCCAGCGGAGGCGCAACGACTGTTCGAACTGGCGACCGCGCGCGGCGATCCGTCCAGCGCCTATGATCGCGCGGCGCTCGAAATGGCGAAAGGCGGCACGGCCGATCAGGCTGTCGCGGTGCGTTTCCTGGCGTTCGCGGTCGCGCTCGACCTGCGCAAGGAACTTCCGGACGCCAAAAAGGGCCTGGCGCAGTTCGGGACGAAGCCGAAAACGGTAGCCCTGGACGCGCTGCGTCAAGAGCTCAAGTCGAAGATCCCCCCGTCCGGTTCGCTGGACACGCAACTGGTCAATGCGGCCCGGGGGGTCTGGGAAGAAGCCAATCCGCGTCGGGACTTGTTCTGAACAATGGAGGCCATGGTGGGCAAGGCATTGAAGCAGATATTCATCGGGACAATTTTCTCCGGCGTTCTGGCCGGGCTCATGGGCTGCACCTCGGTGTCGCCGATGTTTGAGCCGGCGCCGCCGGTGAAGCATAGCAAGGTGGTTCGCGTAGCGCCTCAGCCGAAGGTGATCCGATACAAGAAAGCGGCCACCGGCAAGGTGATCAAGCCGACGGAAGAGACTCCGCCAAAGCCGCCTGTCATTCCGGCTCTCGGCGGTGGCGGTGGCGGTGGCGGCGGAAGCAGCGGTGGTGGCGGTTGGGGATGAGATCGTCAACCAAAGCAGGCGCCCTGCTCACCGGCGCCAGAGGGTCTTGCTGAAGACCGCATGGGCCTTGGACAATCCAGGCCACGGCATTGGCCGGGCCGCGGACACTTGGGCGCAGCGCTGCACGAAAACGCGGCCTACGAACGCTGCCAATGCAGAGGCTGTCATCGCCGCCGGATCCAGCCTGCGAGCCATCGATGCCCGATGGGCCTGTTGCGTTTCGAGATAGCCGGCCAGCGCAATGTCGTGCCGCGACGGCGCGCCACGCTCCTGCCGGTCGCGCCCGGGATAGTCATGCCAGATGGGCCATTCGGTCGAGCCGGGGTGATGCACGGGTGTCCTCCTGCGAAAAGAGATTCAGTGCGGACAATCTCCTCGAGCATCGTGAGAAACGCGTGGGAACCTGCGTGATGGAATCGTGAAAAGCGCCTCGGCGGCGGAATAGTTGTTGAAATGGAGTAAGCTTGAGCGGATCGTCGGCGGCAGTGACCGTGGCGGATCCGATGACCGGACCTTATCTTCACCTGCTGGGTGGTTTCGACTTTACGGGCGTCGGGGCGGCGGTTCCGGCCATCAGCCGCAAGGCGCGTGCGATGGTTGCCTATCTCGCACTCCAGTCGGGGCATTCGCAGTCGCGCGAGAAGCTGGCGACCCTGCTCTGGGGCATCAACAGCGAGGCACAGGCGCGAATGAGCCTGCGGCAGGCGGTATCGTCCGTCAGGAAGGCCATGCAAGTGTGCGGCGGCGGCCGCTTCCTCACCGACGGCGACAGCGTCGCTTTGCATCTCGACGGCCTTGATTTCGATGTTGCGCGGTTCGAGGCGCTGGTCGCCAGCCCGGCACCCGAAGACCTCGAACTGGCGCTCAATGTCTACCGCGGCGACCTGCTCGACGGCTTCGGCCTGAAGGAGGAGCCATTCGAAGACTGGCTGAGAATCGAACGCGAACGGCTTCGGGCTTTGGCCGTCGCGGCGCTTGACAGGCTTGTCGCGTATTATGCCGCAACGAACGATCCCGCCGCATGCGTGCGCGCGGCTACACGCCTGCTCGCTATGGAGCCGCTGAGGGAGGACGTCCACCGTGCCCTGATGCGCGCCTATGCGGCGCAAGGCCGGACCAATCTCGCGCTGAAGCAATATGAGCACTGCCGCACAGCGCTTCAACGCGATCTCAAGCTGCAGCCCGAGCCGGAGACGCGGCAATTGTTCGAGACGCTGCGGACGCGCCGCACGACAGCGCCGGCACGCACAGGCACGACCGATTCGGATGACGCTACCGGCTTCAGCGACCAACCCGCGCGGCCGCAGACCCGCTACGTCAAATCGGCGGGAGTCAACATTGCCTATCAGGTCACAGGCGACGGCCCGATCGACCTGATCTATGTCTCGGGATGGGTGTCCAACCTCGACCATGCCTGGGCCTCGCCACGGCTTTCGCATGTGCTCAGGCGTCTCGGCAGCTTTTCGCGCCTGATCCGCATGGACAAACGCGGCACTGGCTTGTCCGACCGCAATGTCGGCTTGCCGACGCTGGAAGAACGCATGGAAGACATGCGGGCAGTGCTCGATGCGGTCGGTTCGAAGCGGACCGTGCTTTTTGGCACTTCCGAGGGTGGCCCGATGTGCATGCTGTTCGCGGCGACCTATCCTGAACGCACCGCAGCGCTCGTGCTCAACGGCGCCTATGCCAGCGGCAGACGACTGCGGGATTACCCCTGGGGAAAGACAGGCGAGCAGGTGGAGGAAGACCTCGCCGCCATCGAACGGCAATGGGGAGAGCCGGCGGATATGAGCAATGCCGCCCCCAGCCTGATGAACGACGCATTCGAACGGGAATGGTTCGCCGCCTATCTCAGGAATTCGGCCTCACCGGCAGAAGCAATCGAGCTCTGGCGCTGGGGCACTGAAATCGATGTCCGCGATATCCTACCGGCCATTCACGTGCCGACCCTGATCGCCCAGGCAACAGGCGACCGCTGGGTGAACGCGGAAGAAGGGCGCTTCCTGGCAACGTCTATCGAAGGCGCCAGACATATCGAATTCGCCGGTCGTGACCACGTGATCTGGGGCGAGAATTCCGATCGCCTTGTCGACGAAATCCAGGCTTTCGTCACCGGCGCGTTGCCGACGGCTCCAGGCGAACGGCTGCTGGTGTCGGTGCTGTCCCTCGATATGACGGGCTCGCCTTTCGGCATCGAGCTGGCCGAGCGCCACGCCGAGGCGCTCCATGGTGAAATCCTCGCGGCCGAAGGCAGAGAGATCAGCCGATCGAACGGCAAGGTGCTCGCGGTGTTCCAGCGGCCAACGCGGTCGATCCAGTGCGCGATCTCCATTCGCGATCGCTTCCGGCGATCCGGTGTCGAAGTCCGCTCGGCGGTGCATATCGGCGAGTGCGAGCAGCGCGGCCATCAATTTTCCGGCGCGGCGATCGAGCTGTCGTTGCGGCTGCTCGATCATGCGCAGCCGGGCGAAATCATCGCGTCACGCACGGTGCGCGACCTCGTGGTCGGCTCCGGCCTGGGGTTCGAGGAGCGTGGCGAAATGGCAGCAAGCGGGCTGCCCGGCGCGGTTTCGTTCTATTCGGTCGATGGTGCGTATTCGGCCTGACCGACAAGTCACCTCTTCCCCGCCCCAAATCGCAGCCCGTCCATCAGCAGCTTGACCAGCCGGCGCGAGCGGTCGCGCCAGTCCTTGGTGTCGGGGGCCGAGTAGATGCCGCCGAGCGCATGCAGCACGTCGGTAGCGTCGACGTCGCTGCGGATCGAACCTTCGGCCGCCGCCGCCTCGACCAGCTGCCGCAACGCCAGCGACACCCGGCCCGACAAGTCGGAAAACACGGCGGAATTGGTGTTGAACAGGATGCGCAGGCTGGCCGCCAAGCCGCGCTTGGTGGCGATGTAATCGACGAAGCGCTGCATCCACTGTTCCAGTGCCATGTCGGCCGGATGGTGGCTGGCGAGGTCGTCGGCGGCCGCGCAGAGTGCTTCGACTTCGCGTCGGTAGACCACTTCGACCAGATGCTCCCGGGTTGGGAAATGCCGGTAGAGCGTGCCGATGCCGACACCCGCCTGGCGCGCGATCTCCTCCAGCGAGGCATCGACGCCCTGCTCGGCAAAAGCCGTCGCCGCCACCTCGACCAGCCGGTCGCGGTTGCGCTGCGCGTCGGCGCGCAGCGGTTTTGGCGCTGCGGCTTCGCGCTTCTCGTCGGCGGTTTTGTGCAGGTCGTCCAATTTTTTCTCCACTCAACGCACATATGGGGCTTGAACCATGACAGTTCAGCCCCCACGTTAAATAAACGGAGGCGCCTCCGCTTTAGTGGAGTGCCTTTATCATATAACCAGGGGATGCGGTATGTCACGTGCTGAAGGACCGAAAGCTTCCCCTGCCCGCTGGAGACCGGCGCGGCGAAGCTGGCGCGCTCTGCCGCCCTTGCCGTCCCCCACCCAAGCCCATTTCAAACCCCTAGCGTCAAGCAACTGGAGCCAGACGCCTCATGACCGACCAAACCACCTCCACCACCATCCCGATCCATCTTACCATCAACGGCCACGACCATGAACTGCAGGTCGAGCCTCGTGTCACCCTGCTCGACGCGCTGCGTGACCGCCTCGACCTGACCGGCACCAAGAAGGGTTGCGACCAGGGCCAGTGCGGCGCCTGCACAGTGCATGTCGACGGTGAACGTGTGCTCGCCTGCCTGACGCTTGCCGCACAAGTCGAAGGCCGCGAGATCACCACCATCGAAGGGCTGGCCAGCGAAGACGGCACGCTCAACGCCGTGCAAGCCGCTTTCCTCGACCAGGATGCCTTCCAGTGCGGTTACTGCACGCCGGGACAGATCATGTCGGCAGTCGCCTGCATCCGCGAAGGCCATGCCGGCTCGGATGACGAAATCCGCGAATATATGGCCGGCAATCTGTGCCGCTGCGGCGCCTATCCGCACATCGTCGCCGCCGTGCGCCAGGCGGCACTGGAGGTCGCGTCATGAGAGATTTTTCGTACGTTCGCGCTGCTACACTCGATGCCGCACGGCAGGCGGCCGCCCTGCCTGGCGCCATGCTGCTTGCCGGCGGTACGACGCTGGTCGATCTCGCCAAATGCGGCGTCGCCGAACCCGACAGCCTGGTCGACGTCACCCATATCAAAGGGCTCGACACCATCAAGGTCGACGCTGACGGTGCCCTGATCGGCGCGCTGGCCAAGATGAGCCACGTTGCCGACCACGCCGAGATCAAGAGCAGCTTTCCCGCGGTCTCCGAGGCGCTGTGGCAGGCGGCCTCGGCGCAGCTCCGCAACATGGCGACCATTGGCGGCAATCTGATGCAGCGCACGCGCTGCCCCTACTTCCGTGATCCTACGAATTTTTCCGCTTGCAACAAGCGCTCACCCGGCAGTGGTTGCTCGGCGATCGGCGGCGTCACCCGTGGCCATGCCGTGCTCGGCACCAGCGACGCTTGCATCGCCATGTATCCCGGTGACCTCGCCACCGCGCTGGTCGCCTTCGACGCCACCGTGCATCTTGGCGAACGCCAGGTCGCGGTCGACGACTTTTTTCTCCTGCCCGGCGCCACGCCCGACAGGGAACACGCCATCGAGCCGGGCGAGATGATCACCGCCATCAGCATACCGGCTTCCGCCTCCGCCAGGCGTTCGACCTATCTGAAAGTCCGGGACCGGCAGTCCTATGAGTTCGCCGCTGCAAGTGCGGCGGTCGGCATCGACTTCGAAGCCGATGGCCGCACCATCCGCGACCTGCGCGTCGCGCTCGGCGGCATCGCGACAAAGCCGTGGCGGGCGCGCGCCGTCGAGGCGGCGCTTAAAGGCAAGGTGTTGGACGAAGACACGGTGCGCACCGCCAGCCTGCTCGCCGTCGAAGGCGCCGTCGACCACGGCGCCAATCACTACAAGATCGAACTGGCGCCGCGCGTCGTCGCCCGCGCCATCCTCAAGACGGGAGCCATGGCATGACCATTCACGACCCCAGAACCCGGCACGGCGACGCTTCGGACGGCACTGTCGATCAGGTCGGTGGGCGGCTGTCGCGCGTCGACGGCCCGGCCAAGATCACCGGCGCGGCGAAATACGCGGTCGAGCAGCAGCTGGAGGGCCTCGCCTATGGCGTGCTGGTCGAAAGCACGATTGCCTCAGGCAAGGTCCGTTCCATCGACACGTCAGCCGCCGAGGCAGCCCTTGGCGTGCTCAAGGTGCTGACACCGGACACGATCATGAGCCTCAAGACCGCATCCGATTGGTTCGGCACACCGCCGCCGGACAAGCCCTACTGCCCGCTGGCGCGCGACATCACTTTTTCCGGTCAGCGTGTGGCGGCTGTTGTGGCAGAGACCTTCGAGCAGGCGGTCGCTGCCGCGGCCCTGGTCAAGGTCAGCTATGACGAGGCACCGGCCATCGTCGACCTCAGCGACGCCAAGGCCGGCGACGGCATCGCGATCGCCGCCATGACCAAGGAATGGGGCGACGCCCAGGCTGCCTTCGCCGCCGCTCCGGTGCACGTCTGCGGCGCCTACAACACGCCACGCGAATACCAGGCGCCGATGGAGCCGCATGGCCTCATCGCCCAATGGGAGGGCGACAAACTCACCGTGTGGGAGCCCAGCCAGTGGCTCGACGGCATGGCGCGAACCTATGCCGAATGGTTCGGTATTCCTTTCGAAAATGTGCGCCTGGTCTCGCCCTATATTGGCGGCGGCTTCGGCTCCAAGGCGCTGGCGCTCGGACATGGCGCGGTGGCTGCGGCTGCGGCCAAGATGCTGGGACGGCCGGTGAGGGTCGTGATGACGCGGCCGCAGACTTTTACCGGCTATGGCGGCCGCGCCGCGACACGCCAGACGGTGACGATCGGCGCCGACCATGACGGCGTGATACAGTCGATCGTGCATCGCGGCGTCAATGAAACATCCATAGACGGCATGTGGGTCGAGCCGCTGGGCGTGGTCACCTCGATCATGTATGCGACGCCGAACTTCTCCTCGAAGCAGAATGTCGTCCGGGTGAATTCGGTGGTGCCCGGCGCCATGCGCGCACCTGGTGAAAATCCTAGCGCCTTCGGCATCGAGAGCGCCATCGACGAACTTGCCTATGAGGTCGGCATCGATCCGCTGGAGATCCGGCTCAGAAACTATGCCGAGCAGGATCCGGAAGCGAAAAAGGCCTGGTCGACAAGGCAGTTGCGCGAGGCCTTTGCCGCAGGTGCGGAACGCTTCGGCTGGTCGAAGCGCACGCCCGAGCCGCGCTCGATGCGCGACGGCAACCAGCTGATCGGCTGGGGCGTGGCGGCCGGAACCTACCCGGTGCGGCGCGCCTATGGCGAAGCCAAAGTGCGCATCCTTGCCGACGGCTCGGTCGAGGTCGAAAGTTCCTCGATCGACATGGGCCAGGGCACCTACACGATCCTGGCGCAGACGGCGGCCGAGACGGTCGGTGTGGCGGCCGACGATGTCGTGGTGAAGCTCGGGGATTCCCGATATCCCCGCGCCGGCGTCGCCGGTGGGTCGCGGCTGGCCGGCGTCATGACGGGCGCGGTCTACAAGGCGGCGACATCGGCGCTCGACCAATTGGTCGGGCTGGCGATCAGCGATCCGCGCTCGCCCTTCCATGCGCTGCAGGCCAACACGCTGGTCGTCGCCAATGGCCGCATCACCGCGCCGCGCGGCGATGGTCCTGATGTCTCCATTGCGGAACTGCTCAGCAGCGTCGGCTGCGACCGGATCGAGGCCGTCGGCGATACCATGCCGGCCAATTCGAGCGCGCAGGATCGCTACAAGAACTACACCACCATCGCCACGTCGGTGCCGCACACCGAGGGCGACTATTCGCGTCACTCCTGGTGCGCGCATTTCATCGAGGTGCGGGTTGACGAGGATTTCGGCACGGTGCGCGTGTCGCGCGTGGTGTCGGCGCTGGATTCGGGCCGGCTCTACAACCCGAAATTGGCCGAAAGCCAGTGGAAAGGCGGCATCATCATGGGCATCGGCCAGGCGCTGCTGGAAGAAGGCATCGTCGACCGCAGGCATGGCCGCATCGTCAACAACAACCTCGCCGACTATCTGGTGCCGACCAACGCCGATATCCCCGATATCGAGGTCATCTCGGTCGGCATCCCCGACCCGCATTCCTCGGTGCTCGGCGGCAAGGGTGTCGGTGAACTCGCCATCGTCGGTGTGGCGCCGGCGATCGCCAACGCGGTGTTTCATGCGACAGGGAAGCGGGTGCGGGATCTGCCTATCACGCTGGAGAAGCTGATTTGAGGTGAGCAGCAAAGCTGCCGATCTCCCCCCTCGTGGGGTCCTCGTGGGGTATCGGCAGATTCAGCGGATCAGAATTTGTAGGCGATGCCGATGCGGATATCGTTCGTCTTCAGTTCGATCTCATCGTGCAATGGGGTTCCATCAGAGAACGCGTGACGTGTGGATTTGTGGTGGCCGAGATCGGCAAAGCGGTATTCGCCGCGGATCAGCCAATTGTCACTGACGGCGTATTCGAGACCGGCGCCCAGCGTATAGCCGGTGAGGGTGTCCACGACGTCGGCATAGGGGACCTCGCTTGGAAGGAAGACGGTGGTGTGCTTGTAATTTGCCACCGCCAGGCCGGCGGCGACGAAGGGAAGCCAGCGATCCATCGCGTAGCCGGCTCGCAGGCGAACGGACCCGACCGACTGCAGCTCGATCACGCCGCCAAAGCCAGGGTCGTCGACGCCGAGCGCCTGATACACCGTGGTGTCCTTCACGCTGGCGAAGCTGTAGTCGCCCTCAATGCCGAGAACCAACCCGCCGTCGAACTGATGGTTGAAGCCGGCATACAGGGCACCGAAACCGCCGGACGGGTCGTAACCCCAGCCGTAGTCGTCGAAGGCGCCAGGCGCAAAGGTCTGCCCGACCCTTGCGTCGCCCCATGCGTATCCGGCTTGCGCCCCGACATAGGCGCCGGACCAGTTGTAGGTGGCGGCGACGGGCAAGGTTGCATCGGCGTCCGCCGCGGACGCTGTGCCGGCAGGCACGAGTAAGAAGGCCGCGGCGAGAAGTATTGCTTTCATTGCTTGTCTGCTATCCCCAAGATGGTGGCCATTGCGGATAACTCTGCAGCGGTCGCTCGAGGTTCGGTTTCGCATTGTTCGCCGACGCCGTCTTGGACTGGAGCGCACTGGAATTGCCCTGGAAAGTTGCCGAGGTGCTTTCCAGGACAGTGTGGCCGTGCGGCATCAGCCGATGAGCTCGCCCACCCCCGACGCGAGTCCTGGGGTTTTGTTCGGTCCGCCCAATCAGAACTTGTAGCTAAGGCCGGCCCGTACATCGTGCGTCTGGAGATCGATGTTCGCCACCGAGCCAGGACCAGAAAGCGGTACCGAGAGGTCCTTTTTGCCGAAGTCGGAGTAGCGATATTCGACGCGAGCGATCCACCTGTCGGTGAAGGCATGCTCGATGCCAGCCCCAACCGTCCAGCCAAGATGGGTTTCGTCGTGGACTGGGAATGTATTGCCGGAGCTGCCGATCACGCTCATTTCATACTTGGCCGCAGCCACGCCCGCTGTGATGTAAGGCAAGGTCCGATCGAAAGCATAGCCTGCCCGCAGCCGTGCCGAACCCGACCATTTGAGGTCGGTCTTGAGCAGCGCTCCGGCACCGGTGAAGGTGCCCAGCCCATCTACATTGTTGTAGGCAAGGTCAGCCTCGGCACCGAGCACGAAGCGGTTCGCCAATTCCTGGTTGACGCCGATATGAACGCCGCCAATAAAACCGCTGGGATCAACGGGAGCGTTGATATCGGGGACACCGCCAAGGTCGGCGATGAAGAGATTGGATTTTCCGGCTGCGTAACCGAAGTGAACGCCCGCATAGAGGCCGGACCAGTCATAAGCGGCAACGGGCGAGGTTTCATTGATGTCCGCCGCGGACGCGATGCCGACAGGCGCGAGAATGAAGGCTGCGGCGAGAAGAATCGTTTTCACTGTTTGCTACCCCAATGGTGTTGCGCTCCCCGGCAGCGGAATTGCTCCAGCATCCGGGTGCCGTCGAGGTTTTGCATTGTTCGCCAGCGGCGTCTTGGGCTGGGCCGCACTGGAATTGTCGTGGAAAGCGCTGCGGCATTTGCGCGATCAGTGTGGCCGTTCGGCATCAGGTGATGTCTTGTGCCAGCCATCCGGCAGACTGACGGCTGGTGGCGCTACCCGATGACGATTGAAGTCGACTGCCGCATTTTCAGCGCCAATGTGACAGGAGGGGTGCGCCTATGTTCGAAACCAGCTTGACGAGATCGGCTTGGCGCTTCGTGCCGGTTTTGGCGAAGATGCGGTTGAGGTGGGTCTTCAGTGTGTTTTCACCGATACCGAGCGACAACGCACTGTTGGACGCGGATAATCCGCTGCCGATCAGCAGCAGGACCCGAGCTTCCGCAGGCGTGAGGTCGAACAGCGTCGTGAGAACGGCCTCGGGAAGTGGCGAAGACGACGTCGTGGTCGACACGAAGACGGCGGCACGGGCAGGCCGGAACGCAGCGCGCGCGGTACCTTCGGTCAGCGGCAACACATAGGCCACGGCAGGCGGTTGACCTGGGGCTGAAACGGGCAGGCCTATGCCGCGGGAGCCGAGCAAGGCATCCGTCCCAGCCGCCGTGGCGATTGCTTCCAGCAGGGCACGGGCCATCGCCGGATTCTGCGGCTGCAACAGACCGTTCTTGGACAAGATAGGGCCTTGCCCGGAAAACATCCGATCGGCAGCGCCATTCGCATGAAGGATTGTTCCGTCGGCGCCGGTAAGGACCACAGGCACAGCGAGATGATCGAGCGCCTGGCGATAAAGATTGGCGGTGATGCGCGCCTGATCCAGCAGATCTCCGATCAGCGAGGCACGGCGCAGATGCGGCGAGAGCAATGCCAGGAAACGCTGCTCCTCACTTGATATGATCCCCCTGTTGGCCCGCGTGGTGCAGCCCATGAGGCCGATCCGGTCCGGCGTATGAACGAACTTGACGATGCAGCCTTCGCGCAATCCCTGCGGTTTGGCCCAATTCTGAAAGAATGGCGTCTGCTGGAGGTCAGCCTCGCCCATATGCGACAGCGTCGCGACGGGCGTGTCGATCTCGCCGACGACCGCAGCCTTCAGTCCGGGAATTGCGTCAAAATCATAATCCTCCTGAAGCACGCGCATCTGCTCGGCATCCCAGGGCGATTGGGCCGCGAAGCGGCCACGATTGCCGGCGGTGCTGGCAAGCGCGATGGTGCTGTAGGCCGCGTCCATGGTTTCGGTGATGCGGATCATGACCCCGGTCCAGCCCTCCGGGTTCAACACGCAATCGTAGATATCGCCGACAATCGAACCAAGGACTTCGCTGCCCAGCCTTTCCATCGTTTCTCCTGCACCTAGGTCTGCCCCGCCCCTCGCATGACGGGTGGCGGGCAAAAGATTTGACCGACCCGGTGCAAGGGCTCCGATCCCGCATGGAGGATTTTGCTGGCGTCATACTTTCGGGTGACGCCAAGCGTGGTTGGGCACGATTAAGGGTTCAATCGGTTGAACACCGACCGCTCAATCTTGCTGGTTATTCCTGGAATGGAAAGCGTCGCGTTCGATTTTTTGAGACTGCGGGTTTTTGCGGGGCGCTTCCTTGTCACGAAAGACGGTGTTTTCATCAGCTGATTTGCCGCCGCATCTTGGCGACCGCGATCGATTTTCGCTTTGGCAGGATATCCATGTCGCCGACATCCGGCGATGCTTGCACAGGATTATCTACAATTCCAGCGACCTGATCGGCGGAGAACAAATCCAGAAAGAGCAATGGATCTCAACGCTGTCATCCGGTTACGCCCGTCTGCGTGCCGATCCGGCCATCGGCAGATCGTTCGAAGGCGAGCTCAGGATTGTTCGAACTTGCGACGTTTCGGTGGGCACGATCCACGGCACTGTCAAATCGATATCGAGAACCACTGAAGACATTGCGGCCCAGAGCACCAACAATGTCGTGTTGCTTCTCAATGCCGGACACTCCCCGCTCAGCGTCGACCAGTCGGGAAGGAGCGCCGATCTGAGTCCAGGCGCGTCCGTTCTTGTCGAGCAGAGCGCTCCCTCAATCATCCGAGTGAGCGACGGGCAATGCGGCCTGATCGCCGTGCAGACCGATCGCGAACGGGTGCGTCGCCGATATGCAGGATTTGAGGATCGCCTGATGACGGTCGTGTCTAGCTCCATGATGATCAACGCCCTTGTTCGTGCCTATGTCGGCGTTCTGACCGATGAGAAAGAAGCCGAGTCTCAACTGACCATGCAGTTCGTGGCCGATCATATTGCCGATCTGATCGCCGCCACCGCCTCCATTGCCGCACCTGTGACGGCGCACGACAACGCGGACGCGCGAGGTCTACGTGCGGTACGGACGCAAGCGATTCTGACTATGATTCGCGGCGGCTTCACCGATCCAGAAATCTCCGCGCAAGGTGTCGCAAAGGAGCTCGGCCTGTCGGCGCGCTATGTCCAGGATCTGCTTCAGGAGACAGGCATCAGCTTCTCCGAGCGTGTTCTCGAACTGCGCTTGCAGTGCGCCCACAAGATGCTCTCGCGGAGGCACAATGACGCCATGCGCGTCAGCGAGATCGCCATGATGAGTGGCTTCAGCGACGTGTCATACTTCAATCGCTGCTTCCGTCGTCGCTTCGGCTCCACGCCAACGAGCGCGAGATAGCTGAGAACGCTGGCGAAGATGACTTAGAGGGAGAAGGTCGCGCGAATAATCTCCCTCCTTGAGGAGGCCTGAGGGGCCCTGCGCGACCTCTCATTTCCCCTGCTTCATGAACTGGCTTAGCAGGTCCACCGGCAGCGGGAACACCACCGTGGACGAGCGCTCGCCGGCGATGTCGTGCAAAGCCTCGAAATAGCGCAGCTGCATGGCCTGCGGCTCGGCCGCCAGCATCTTGCCGGCCTCGACGAGTTTTGCCGCCGCCTGCTGCTCGCCATCGGCATTGATCACCTTGGCGCGCCGCAGTCGCTCGGCTTCGGCCTGCTTGGCGATGGCGCGGATCATGCTTTCGTTCAAGTCGACGTGCTTGATCTCGACATTGGACACCTTGATGCCCCAGGCATCGGTGCGCTGATCGAGGATCTCCTGGATGTCGCTGTTGAGCTTGTCGCGTTCGGCCAGCATCTCGTCCAGTTCGTGCTTGCCGAGCACCGAGCGCAGCGTGGTCTGCGCCAGCTGGTTGGTCGCGGCCATGAAGTCCTCGACCTGGATGATCGCCCGCTCGGCGTCGACGATGCGGAAATAGAGCACCGCGTTGACCTTCACCGAGACGTTGTCGCGCGAGATCACGTCCTGCGGCGGCACGTCCTGCACCACCACGCGCAGATCGACCTTCACCATCTGCTGTACGAAGGGGATCAGGATGATGAGGCCCGGTCCCTTGACCCCGGTGAAGCGGCCGAGCGTGAAGACCACGCCGCGCTGATATTCCCTGAGGATGCGGATGGCCGCGGACAGGAACATGATCACGACCAGCGCCAGGATCAGATAGGCGACATAACCAACCATCATTGTCTTGCTCCATTCCTTCCCGCGTCGCGGCGCCGCACCGTCAGCACGAGGTCGCTGATGTCGGTCACCTCGACGCTGTCGCCGGCCGCGATCGGCTCGTCGGCCTTTGCCCGCCAGCGCTCGCCCAAGGCCAGCACATGGCCCTCGCCGCCCTGCCAGTCGAGGATCTCGGCCGACACGCCGCGCATCGCCTCGCCGCCGACGCGCGCTGGGTTCTTGCGCGCCGCCCAGACATAGGTGCCGGTCAGCAGCGCCAGCCCAAGCGTCAAGGCTGCGGCGGGACCAATGACGGCCCACGACATGGCAAAGCCCGGCCCCTCTACCCTCAGCAGCATGGCCGCCCCGAACAGGAAGGCAGCCACGCCGCTGAGCCCAAGCACGACGGTGGGGTTGAAGGCCTCGATGACGAGGAAGGCGATGCCGAGCAGCATCAGGGCAAGGCCGGTATAGTTGATCGGCAGGAGGTCGAGCGCACAGAGGCCGAGCACCAGGCAGAGGGCGCCGATGACGCCGGGCGCCACGGCGCCTGGGCTGGTGAACTCGAAGACGATGCCATAGACGCCGACCAGCATCAGGATGACGGCGATGTTGGGATCGGTGATGACGGAAAGCAGCTGGATGAACCAGCCGGGTTCCAGCGCCTCGACCGGCAGCCCTTTGGTTGCCAGGACCACTTTCTTGCCGGCCACCTCGACAGTGCGCCCATCGGCCAGTTGCAGGAGCTCGGTTGTGTCGTGGGCGACGAAGTCGATGACATGTTCCTGCAGCGCCGCATTGGCCGACAGGCTCGCCGCTTCGCGCACGGCCTTCTCGCCCCAATCGCCATTGCGGCCGCGCAGTTCGGCCAGCGAACGGATCAAGGCAACCGCGTCATTGGTCACCTTGGCCATCATCGCGTCGCCGGCCGGCCGCCCGGTGGTGTCTTTCTCGTCCTTGGCCGGGCCGTTGTCCTTGTCGCCGCCAGGAAGCGCCGGCAGCCCGCCCATCTCCACAGGCGTCGCGGCGCCCAGATTGGTTCCCGGCGCCATCGCCGCGACATGGGTGGCGTAGAGGATGTAGGTGCCGGCGCTCGCCGCATGGCCGCCGGCCGGCGCGACATAACCGATGACGGGCACCGGCGAGGCGAGGATGTCGGCGATCATCTCGCGCATCGAGGTGAGGCGTGTCGAGCTGAAGGATGAGGACCGCGGCATCGCGCCTGGCGGCGACGTCTAGCGCTTCCTCGAGCTGCCTTGTGCTTGCCGGCCCGATGGCGCCGTCGATCGCGACGCTCAGCGCGACCTTCTCGCTCCCGGCTGATGTGAAGGGAGAAAGGACTGCCGCGACAACGAAGGCCGCGGCAAAAAGGGCCACCCGCGCGAAGGTCACGCTCAAAGCTCCATAGATTGAATATGGGTCGTATTTTGGCGAAGTCCATGGGGAGTGGTGCCGATGATTGACGAACGCGGCTAAGCGCAATCTCAGGGGGAGATTGCGCCCGCGGCCGTTTTCGCCAACTATCGGCGTAACGCCCGGCTTCAGTTATTCTCTGTGATCCGGGCCGCGGATGCTTGGCTGGCCTGGGGGAGATCATGAGAAGCGGATTGGCGAAATTCATCGTGGCCGTCGCGGCCACACTGCAGGCCGCGCAGCCGGTGTTTGCGGCGCCGTGCGGCTGGACCGCGAAGATGGAGGAAGACGAGGGCGGCAGCGTGCTGACGGCCTCGGTGTGTGGCGGACCGAAGGCCGATGCGCATCTGATGCTGGTCTGTTTCGACAAGCCGGTGCTGAGCTACGATCTTGGCCCCCCCGGCCAGCAGCTGGAGCCTGGCATCAGCGGCTCCTTCACCTTCAAGGGCGGCGACAAGAGCCTCACCAAAACACTCCAGCTCGAGGCGATGTACAATTATTTCACGCTCGAATTGTCAGGTGCGACCGATCCGCTGCTCGCTTTGTTGCGAGGCAAGGGCGACGTCACGGTTGCCTCGGACAAATATGGCGAGAACAGTTTTCCGCTGACGGGTTCGAGTGCCGCTATCGGCAAGGTGCTGGCACAGTGCGGCAAAGGTTCAGCCGGCGACGCTGACTGAAGCCATAGCCCTGACCGAATTACTGCATGGAGATGGCGGGCTTTGAGCCCGCCATTTTGTTTGCCGGTGAAGAGGCCCTGCCCTTGCGTCTTGCCCGCCGATTGACCAATCTTGCCGACACTGTCATGAGCCGCGGTCGGGGGGATCGCATATGCCTACGCTCTATGCACTGAAACCGGCCTTTCAGGCCAGGTTGCGGCCCTTAGCCGACCGGCTGGCCGACGCCGGCGTCACCGCCAACCAGATCACGCTTCTCGCCGCCGCGCTGTCCATCGCTACCGGCCTGGTGGTTGCCGTTTTTGCCGGCCATCGTGCGATTTTCCTTTTGATGCCGGTGGTGCTGTTCATCCGCATGGCGCTCAACGCCATTGACGGGATGCTGGCCAGGGAACATGGGCAGGCGTCGAAACTCGGCATGTATCTCAACGAACTCTGCGACGTCGTCTCCGACGTGGCGCTGATCCTGGCCTTTGCCAGCCTGTTTCCGGCCTGGGGTGTCGTGGCTTTCGCCATTGCCGCCATGCTCGTCGAGTTCGCCGGGGTGCTCGGTGTCGCCGCCGGCAGCGGGCGCAACTACGCCGGGCCGTTCGGCAAGAGCGACCGGGCGCTGGCGCTCGGCGTCATTGCCTTCCTCATCGGCTGCGGCCTGTGGGTCGAGGCGATCGCGCCCTTTGTGTTTCCGGTCTTGGCTACACTGTCGGTCGCAACCGCCATCAACCGGATACGCAGCGGCCTTAGAGCGGGCGGCGCCTGATGCCCAAGCGTCAGCAGCCCGACCGCCAGAGGGGAACCATGATCCACCAGACCATCAATGGGGCAGCACCAGCAAGCATCACGCGCGTGGTGCAGGAGCGGACCTTCAAAAGCCATGACGGCACCGAGATCTTCTACCGCTACTGGCCGGCCGCCGGGTCGACGCCGAAGGGTGCGATCCTGCTCTTCCATCGCGGCCACGAGCATGGCGGCCGCATGGCGCATCTGGTCGACGAACTCGCCATGCCCGACCATGCCTTCTACGCCTGGGACGCGCGCGGCAATGGCCGCTCGGCCGGCGAGCGCGGCTATGCCCCGTCCTTTGCCGCCCTGGTGCGCGACATCGACTGCCTGGTGCGCGAGATCGGCAAAGACGGTTTTGGTCAGCGCGACATCGCGCTGATCGCGCAATCTTTCGGCGCCGTGCTTGCCGCCGCCTGGGTGCACGACTATGCGCCCGACATCCGCGCGCTGGTGGTGGCCTCGCCGGCCTTTTCGGTAAAACTCTACGTGCCCTTCGCCAAGGAGGGCATTGCGCTGTGGCAGAAGCTCAAGGGCCGCTTCTTCGTCAATTCCTACGTCAAGGCGAAGTTCCTGACGCATGACGCCGAGCGCATCGCTTCCTTCGACGCCGATCCGCTGATCACAAGGCCGATCGCCTCCAACATCCTGGTCGAACTCTACGACCATGCCGCCCGCATCGTCGCGGACGCCCGCGCCATCACCGTGCCGACGCAATTGCTGATCTCGGGCAGCGACTGGGTGGTGCGGCATGGGCCGCAGCACGAGTTCTTCGTCAATCTCGGCAGTGCCGCCAAGGAGCGGCATGTGCTGCCCGGCTTCTTCCACGACACGCTGGGCGAGCGCGATCGTAAGCTGGCGCTGGACCTGATCCGGCCGTTCCTCGAAAAGCAGTTTGCCGCGCCGGAAAAGCCGATCGACCTGACGTCGGCCGATCGATCCGGCTATACCCGCGACGAAGCGGACCGGCTGGCCTCGCCGCTGGCACTGCTGTCGCCCAAGGGCCTCTACTGGGCGATGAGCCGCGCCTCGATCCGCATGGGCGCCTGGCTGTCTTCGGGCATGAAGACGGGCATTGCCACCGGCTTCGATTCCGGCTCGACGCTCGACTATGTCTATGAGAACGAAGCGCGTGGCACCGGCTTCATCGGCCGCATGATCGACCGCACCTTCCTCGACGCCATCGGCTGGCGTGGCATTCGCCAGCGCAAGCTGCATCTGGAAGAGCTGATCGGCAACGCCGTCGCCAGCCTGAAGGCAGCCGGCCGTCCCGTCCACATGCTCGACATCGCCGCCGGCCATGGCCGCTATGTGCTCGATGCCGTCGCCAAATGCGCCGAGTTGCCGGCGAGCGTGCGGCTGCAGGACTATTCCGAGCTCAATGTCGGGCTCGGCTCGAAGCTGATCGCAGAGCGGAATCTGCCAACCAGCGTCAGCTTCCACAAGGCCGACGCCTTCGATGCCGAGATACTGGCCAGGCAAAAACCCGCGCCGGATCTCGCCATCGTCTCCGGGCTTTACGAATTGTTCGCCGACAATACGATGATTTCCCGCTCGCTCGGTGGACTGGCCAGCGCCATGCAGCCCGGCAGCCTGCTCATCTACACCAACCAGCCATGGCATCCGCAGCTGGAGATGATCGCGCGCAGCCTGACATCGCATCGCGGCGGCCAGGCCTGGGTGATGCGGCGGCGTACGCAAGGCGAGATGGACCAGTTGGTGAAGGCGGCCGGTTTCGAGAAGATCGACCAGCGCATCGATCAGTGGGGAATCTTCACCGTTTCAGTCGCACGGCGCGTCTGAGACCATGGTGCTGCCTGTCACCGACCCTGCCCCCGCCCAGGCGCGGGAACCCTATTCCGGTGTCGTTCTGAGGGCCGCCCTTTGGCTGGCGCTGCTGGCGCCGACCTTCTATTCGACCTATGGCTTTGCCAACTGGCTGGCATCGCGGCGCGACCATGTCGGCAGCATCGTGTTTGGCTGGGAACACGCCATCCCGTTCATCGCCTGGACGATCGTTCCCTACTGGTCGATCAATCTGTTCTATGGCCTGTCGCTGCTGCTCAACACGACCAGGCGCGGCGTCGACCGGCTCGCCGGCCGCTATCTGACGGCGCAGATCATTGCGGTCTCCTGCTTCATCGCCTTTCCGCTGACGGCGACCTTCGTGCGGCCGGCAACCACCGGCCTGCCGGGCTTTCTCTTCGCGGTGCTCGGCGGCTTCGACAAACCCTTCAACCAGGCGCCATCCCTGCACATCGCACTCCTGGTGATCATCTGGGATCACTGGCGTCACGTTCTGGTACGCAACCGTCTCGGCGCCATTCTCGGACCCGTCTGGCATGTCTGGTGTTTTCTCATCGGCGCTTCGGTGCTGACGACCTGGCAGCATCATTTCATCGACATTCCGACCGGCGCGCTGCTCGGCCTGTTTGCCTTGTGGCTGTTTCCAGCCAAGGGTGAATTGCCTTTCTGGAGCTTCAGAGCGACCCCCGACCCAAAGGCGCGGCGACTGGCGGGCTACTATGCGCTCGGTGCCGCCCTCGCCCTGGCCGCCGCTGCCGGCGGGGCATTTGCCTCCGCCGTCTCGCTCATCTTGTTGTGGCCGGCGCTGGCACTGGCCATCGTTGCCTTTGCCTATGCCGGGGCCGGGGCGAAAGTTTTCCAGAAGGCGGCCGATGGCAGCGTGTCGCTGGCCAGCCGGATCCTACTCCTGCCCTACCGGCTCGGCGCCCGGATCAATGTGTGGGCCTGGACCCGCCAACTCGCGCCACAAGCGGAAATCACCGACTGCGTTTCCTTCGGCCGGTTTCCGAGCCCAGTGGAGGCCAACCGCTTCGGCACGGTGATCGACCTCGCCGGCGAGCTGGAACGGCCGCGCGGCGTGACCTGCCGCTGGATCAGCTATGCCATGCTCGACCTCGTGGAGCCGCCGCATGACCGGCTGGAGCGGGCGGTGGCGGCGATCGAGTTGGCGCGCCGGCGCGGCACCGTGCTGGTCTGCTGCGCGCTCGGCTTCCAGCGCAGTGCGGCCATCGTCGCCGACTGGCTGGTTGTGACCGGGCGCTCGCAAACAGCCGCCCAGGCGCGCAAAAATCTCGCTGCATCGGGCCGGCCGGTGCATCTTCATAGCGAGGCGGACGAACCGGTATGACTGGCGAGTATCCCGAGAAAGCCGAGGCGTTTGCCAGCAGGCTGATGGTGCAGGCCGCATGGCCGATCCTGTTGGTGGTGGCCGCCATCATGGCAGCGCCGGTCATCGGCCTGGTCGCCGCTCCGCACACAACAGCGCTGTCGGCGGCGGCCTGGCTGGTAGCGGCGGCGAATGCCGTGGTCACAGTGGCTCTTTCGGCCTTGCTTTTGTTCGACGCGCTGCTCTTCCGGCTGATGGCGAGCCACGCCACCGAGGCCGCCGGCGGCGCCGTGGTCGACGATGTGCTGACGCGCATGCGGCTGAAACCCACAGCTGCCGGCGGCCGTACGCTCGACCAGCGCATCGCAGGCACGCGCCGTCTGCTGGTGAAGCAGCGCATCGCCTTCGGCCTGTTTGTGGTGGCGTCATTCGTCGCGGCATACCTTTGAGCCCGGCCATGACAAAACTTCACATTCGCGCCAACACCTTCACCTTGCTGCAGACGGTGACCTCGGTCGGCCTGTCGGCGATGGCCTGGGTGGTGACGGGCGTCAGGCCTATCTGGAACGGCAGCCAGCCATCGGAGAGGCAGCGCATCTACTTCGCCAACCACGCCAGCCATGGCGATTTCATCCTGCTGTCGGCCTGCCTCAGCGAGAAGGTGCGCGCACGTACGCATGCCGTCGCGGCGGCCGAATATTGGGGCAAGTCGCGGCTGCGCCGCTTCATTGCCGAGGACATGTTGTCGTCCGTTCTCATCCACCGGCAGTGGACCGACGAGACGCAGAACCCGATCTCGATCATGCTGTCGGTGCTCGATGACGGCCATTCGCTGATCCTGTTTCCGGAGGGCACACGCAACACGACGGAGGCGGATCTGCTGCCGTTCCGCTCCGGCCTCTACAATCTGTCGATGGCGCGGCCCGACGTCGAACTCATCCCGTGCTGGATCGAGAACATGTCGCGCGTGTTGCCCAAGGGCCAGTTCCTGCCGGTGCCGCTTCTTTGCCGCGTCGTCTTCGGTCCGCCGGTGGCGATCGAGCCCGGCGAGGAGCGCCGCGCTTTCCTGGAGCGCGCCCGCCAGACACTGCTGTCGCTCGACCCTCGCCCCGATCGGGACGACTAGCCATGACCAGGCAAAGAGACTTCGCATGATGCTGCCGCCGATGCATGAAACCGTCATCCTGCTGGTAGGCCTTGTCTGCGTGCTGACCACGGCGAGCGTCGTTGCCGGCATCCTGTCGTGGCGGGCGCCGAAGCCACTGCCCTCGACGCTCGTCAACCTCAACCAGCGCATCAATGCCTGGTGGGTTATGGTGCTGGCGATCACCGTCGCCTTCTTCTTCGGCCGCACCGGCATGACCATCCTGTTCGCGCTGATCTCGTTTGCGGCGCTGCGCGAATTCGTGACGCTGACGCACAGCCGGCGCAGCGATCACTGGGTGCTGCTCGGCATGTTCGGCATCATTATCCCCTTCCAGTACTGGCTGGTGTGGACCGCCTGGTACGGGCTCTTCACCATCTTCATCCCGGTCTACTGCTTCCTGCTGATGCCGGCGATCACGGCGCTCAACGGCGACACCGAACGCTTCCTCGAGCGCGTGTCGGCGCAGCAATGGGCGGTCATGATCTCCGTCTACTGCGTCAGCCACGTGCCGGCACTGCTGACGCTCGACGTGCCAGGGTTCGAGGGCCGCAACCTCCTGCTCATCGCCTTCCTGATCATCACCGTGCAAGGCAGCGACGTGCTGCAATACATTTTCGGCAAGCTGTTCGGCCGGTATCTGCTGTCGCCGTCCGTCTCGCCGTCAAAGACCTGGGAAGGGCTGATCGGCGGGCTGGTGGCGTCGAGCCTGCTCGGCGCGCTGCTGTCGTTCCTGACGCCGTTCTCGCCGCTGGCGGCGGCCGGCGTCGCCTTCATCGCCTGCCTGATGGGATTTCTCGGCGGGCTGGTCGCATCGGCCATCAAGCGCGACCAGGGCGTCAAGGATTGGGGCCACCTCATCGAGGGCCATGGCGGCATGATGGACCGCGCCGACAGCCTGGTCTTCGCCGCGCCGGTGTTTTTCCACATCGTCCGCTATTTCTGGACGGTGTGAGGGCGGCGCGCTCTGGTCAGTCGCGGATCGCGCGGCCTGCTTGCTGCAGCAGTTCGAAGGCGGCGAAACGCTTGTCGTGCCAGGGCACGAGATCGCCTCCGGCCGGGCGATAGATATCGCCAATGCGCGACATGGCGGTCATCGCAGCGATCACATCCGGATAGGTTCCGGCCGCCACCGCAGCCAATATGGCCGAACCGAGCAGCACCGGCTCGGGCGAGGTCGAGCCGGCGACGGTCAGGCCCGTTGTGTCGGCCAGCAGCTGGCGCACCAGGCCGCTCTGCGCGGCGCCGCCACTGACGACGATGGTGTCGATGGCGATGTTCTTTTTCGCCATTGCCGCCACGATCTGGCGCACGCCATAGCCGATGCCCAGCAGGCCGGCGACATAGAGCGCGAAGAGACTGTCGAGCGACGTGTCCATGCCAAGCCCGGCAATCAGCGCCTTGGCCTCGGGATCGGCGAAGGGCGAGCGGTTGCCGAGGAATTCCGGCACGACATGCAGCCCTTCGGCAAGGTGCGCGACTGCGGACAGATCGGCGGACTGCTTTGCCGCCTGCCGACCGAGCCAGGCCGCCAGGCTGAGCCCTTCCGCTTTGGCCTTCGCAGACGCTTCTCCTGCGGCCGCATGCAAACCGATAAGGTGATCGATCGCCGCGCCCGCTGCCGACTGGCCGCCTTCGTTGAGCCACAGGCCCGGCACCATCGAGGAGAAATATGGACCCCAGACACCGGGCACGAAGGCAGGTTCGCTGGTGCTGGCCATGGTGCAGGCCGACGTGCCGAAGACATAGGCCATGCGCGACTGCAGCGTGCCGACAGAGCCCTGCCCGCCGACCGTGCCGACGCCGCCGGCATGGGCATCGATCAGGCCTGCGGCGACCGGCGTTCCCGGCAGCAGGCCGAGATCGGCCGCGGCAGCTTCGGTCAGGCCCTTCGCCAGCGCGGTGCCGCCCTCGACCACTTCAGTGCCGATCCGGGCGAAGCCTTCGTCGGCCAGCGCGCCGAGGCCGACGGCACGAAAATAGGCATCGTCCCAGCGCCGCTCATGGCCGAGATAGGTCCATTTGCAGGTCAGCGTGCAGATCGAGCGTGCCAGGCTGCCGGTCGAGCGCCAGGTCAGATAGTCGGTCAGGTCGAAGAAATGCTCCGCCGCATCGAAGGTGGCAGGCAGGTTTTCGCGCAGCCACAACAGCTTCGGCGTTTCCATCTCCGGCGAGATGGTGCCGCCGACATAGTCGAGCACGGCGTGCTTGCCGGCGTTGATGCGCTGCGCCTGGTCGAGCGCGCGGTGATCCATCCAGACGATAATGTTCCGCTCGCTGTCCCCCGAGCCGCCGACAGCCAATGGTGCACCGCCTTTGCCTACCACGACCAGCGAGCAGGTGGCGTCGAAGCCGATGCCGCCAATGTCGCGCCCGGCGAGCCCCGACTTCGTTACCGCCTCACGCACGCTGGCACAGACGGCGCGCCAGATGTCCTCGCTCGACTGTTCGGCGATCTCGCCAGGCTCGAGGAACAGAGCGATGTCGCGCTTGGCGGAGGCAAGCATGGCGCCGTTGCCGTCGAACACCCCTGCCCTGGCGCTGCCAGTGCCGACGTCGATGCCGAGGAAGTGGGACATGGGGGGACCTCAGAGGTGGGCAGTAGGGCAGTAGGGCAGTAGGGCAGTAGGGCAGTAGGGCAGTAGGGCAGTAGGGAGATTGTCAGCCGCGAATAGTCCGCCGCAAGGGCAAAGCTCCCTCACCTACTGCCGTACTGCCCTATTTCCCTCACAAATCATTGCTCTGCGGCAGGATTACCAGATCGCGAATGGTGACGTTCCGCGGCCGCGTCAGCATGAACAGCACGGCTTCGGCCACCTCGATCGGTTGAATCAGGCCGCCCTTGGCCAATTCATCGTCAAGCTTGTCCTTTGGCCAATCGCTGATCAGCGCCGTCACCACTGGCCCCGGCTGCACCGCGCCGACGCGCAGGCCGTGCGGGGCAACCTGGCGGCGTACCGTGTGGACGAATGCCTGCACGGCATGTTTGGAGGCGGTGTAGATCGGCTCCCAGACCACCGGCACCAGTCCGGCGATCGAAGAGGTGACGATGATGTCGCCGGTCTTGCGTTCGACCATGTGTGGCAGGACGGCGTGCACGGATCGGAACACCGCGTTGATGTTGAGGTTCAGCACGCGGTCCCATGCATCGGGGTCGCCGTCGAGCACAGGCCCGCCGACATAGGCGCCGGCATTAGCGTGGAAGATATCGAGCTGGCCGGCCTTCTCCAGGATCTGCGGCATCATGGTCGCGACGCTGGCCGGCTTCATCAGATCGATCACCAGCGGGATAGCATTCGGGCCGAGTTCGGCGCAGACGCCCCTCAAGGCGTCTTCGGCGCGATCGACGAGCACGACGCGCACACCGGCGGCAATCAGAGCCCGGGCGCATTCCAGCCCGATGCCCGACGCGGCGCCGGTGATTGCCGCGACTTTTCCACTCAGATCCTGAGCCATACTTTTCGTCCTCGTACTGTGATTGCGTTCAGGCGCGGCCGTGGGAAACCCGCGAGCGCCGTGCCAGGGAGTCGACGATGACCGCGATCGCCAGAACGGCGCCGGTGATCATGTAGCGAAGCGACGACGACAGATCGAGCAAGGTCAGCCCGCTGGCGATCGACTGGATGACGATGATGCCGAGCAGCGCGGAGTAGGCGCTGCCGCGGCCGCCGAACAGGCTGGTGCCGCCGATGACGGCCGCCGCGATGGCGTTGAGGTTGACGTCGCCGGTGCCGGCCTGCTGGCTGGCCGAGGCCAGCCGCGCCGCCGACAGCACGCCGCCAAGGGCGGCAAACATCGAGCACATGACGAAGGCGCTGAGATAGATCGAGCGCACCTTGATGCCGGCGCGGCGCGCTGCTTCACGGTTGCCGCCGACGGCAGTCATCGAGCGGCCCCATTGCGTGCGGGTCAGCGCATAGTTCATCGCCACCACAAGACCCACGAACAGGCCGAACATCCACGGTATGCCGCGCGCCTGGTTGAGGTAGCCGACGATCAGTTCGAGCAGGATGGTCAAGGCGGCGACGCGCACGATGAGGCCGCCAACCGACGGCGCCGACAAATTGACGGCGCGGCGGCGGCTGACGGTGCGCAGGCCGGTGATCAGCATGACGATGCCAGGAACTGCGGCCAGCGCATAGGACAGCCAATCCGGCATGACCAGCAACTGGCCGAAATTCACCAGGTTCGAACCGTAAGGCAGATTGATCGAGCCGGTGGAGCCGAGGATGTAGAGCTGCAGGCCGAGCACGGCGAGCAGACCGGCGAGCGTCGAGACGAAGCTCGGCATGCCGAGCCGGTTGAACAGCAGAGCATAGAGCGCGCCGATGAAGCCGCCGACGGCGAGTGCTGCGAGGATGGCGACCGCCACCGGCCAGCCCTGATTGACCCACAGCGTGCCGACCATGGCCGAGGCAAAGCCGCTGATCGAGCCGACCGACAGGTCGATCTCGCCAACCATCAGCACGCAGACGATGCCGAGCGCGATGACGCCGACGGTCGAGCAGTCGAACAGAAGATTGACGAGGTTGCTCGACGAGACGAACACCGGATTGAGGGCGGTGAACACGCTCCAGATGATGACCAGCCCGACGATCACCGGCAGCGAGCCGAGGTCGCCGGAGCGGACGCGGTCGAAGAAGGCGCTAATCGCGCCGCCGACGCCGGCCTGGTGCTTGACGCGCACGTCGCTGCGGTCGAGCGCCGTCGACGCGGAGGTGTCCTGCTTTGGCTCTGCGCTCATGGCCGCTGCTCCTGTGATTGCGCCTGTGCTGCCTTGCGCCGTTCGGCGCGGCGCGACACCGCATTGTTGGCGGCGCCGGTGATGGCGCTGACCAGTTCCTGGTTGGAGGCGTCGGGTTCGAAGACACCATTGTTGCGGCCTAATCTCAGCACGACGATGCGGTCGGCGACGGCGCGCACGTCTTCCATATTGTGGCTGATCATCAGCACGCCGAGGCCGCGTTCGCGCACACGGTCGATAAGGTTCAGCACCTCCGCTGTCTGGGCGACGCCGAGGGCGGCAGTCGGCTCGTCAAGCAGGATGACCTTGGGGTCGAGCAGCAGCGAACGCGCAATTGCCACGGTCTGGCGCTGGCCGCCGGACAGCGAGGCGACCGCCTCGCGGACGCTCGGAATACGCGCCGACAATTCGTTGAGCAGCGTCCAGGCGCGGATCTCCATCGCCACCTCGTCCAGCCGCAGCGGGTTGAGCTCCTTGCCGAGGAAGATGTTGGCGACGACGTCGAGGTTTTCGCAGAGCGCCAGGTCCTGGAAGACGGTGGCGATGCCGAGTGTCAGTGCAGCACTCGGGTCGGGCATGGTCACCTGCTTGTCGCGGAAATTGATGGTGCCCGAGGTCGGCTGGTGGACGCCGGCGAGGATCTTGACCAGCGTCGACTTGCCGGCGCCATTGTCGCCGACCAGCGCCACCACCTCGCCGGCATGAACATCGAGGTCGATGTCGGTGAGCGCCGAAACGGCGCCGAAATTCTTCGAAATGCCGCGCAGGCTGAGCACCAGCTCGCCTGCCGAAACCGGTCCGTCAGAGATGTCAGACATAGTGGCAAACCTTTCCGGATGACCGGTCAAGAGTGACTGCGAACTTCCGGCCACCGCAGGGGCGGCCGGAAGGCGGGATCAGGATTCTACGTCTTCCTTTTATGCATGTCGTTATCCCAAAACCGCTGGGCACTTTTGGGCGACATGCATTGTCAGTTGGTGATGCCGAGCTTCTTGCAGCCTTCGGCATAGCGGTCGACGCAAAGCTCTTCGGCGGTGTTGATCTTCTTGTCGATGATCTCGGCCTTGAGGTTTTCCTGCGTCACCACCGCCGGTGTGAACAGCTGCGAGGGCGTGTCGTAGAGGGTCATCTCGGCCTTCGGCGTCTCGCCCGACAGAAGCTGCACGGCGACGTTGGCGGCAGCGGCCGCAACGATCTCACTCGGCTTGGAGATGGTGTTGTACTGATCGCCGGCGATGATCAGCTGCAGGGCGGCGATGGTCGCGTCATTGCCGGTGACGGGCGGCACCGGATCGACGCCGGCTGCCTTGAAGGCGGCGATGGCGCCACCGCCGGTGCCGTCATTGGCGGCGACGACGCCGACGATCTGCGTGGAGAAGCGGGTGATCTGGCCGCTTGCCCATTGCTGCGCCTTCGGCGGCGCCCATTCCGGCGTGTCGAACTCGGCCAGGATCTTGTAGCCGCTGTTGTCGAGGCTCGAATGGATGCCCTTCTTGATCAGCCCGGCGGCCGCGTCGGTCGGTGAGCCGTTAATCTGCAGCAGACCACCGCTGGCCGGATCGACCTTCAGCGCCTTGAGATGCTCGACCAGCGAGTCGGCTATGGCCTTGCCGATGCCTTCATTGTTGAACGAGACGTAGAAGTCGGCAGGTGCCGTCGGGATCGGCCGGTCATAGGCGATCACCTTGACGCCCTGGCTCTGCGCCAGCTTGACCAGCGAGGCGGCGGCGGTCGAGTCGACGGGGTCGAGCACGATCGCCTTGGCGCCCTGCGAGATGACCGAATTGAACTGCTGCTGCTGGCGCGACGCGTCTGCATCGGCATTCTGGTAGATCACCTTGCAGCCGGGGCAGAGCTTTTTCATCTCAGCGGCAAAGCCGGGATAGTCGTGCTGCTCATAGCGGGTCGAGGCCTGGTCGGGCATCAGGAAGGCGACCGTGGCGTCGGTGACCGGGGCCGCGAAAGCGGCGGTGCCGCTGAGAAGCGAAAGCGCCAGCGCTGCGGCGCCGGATGATTTCCAAGCAAATCTGGTCATTCTGATATCTCCGTTTGAAGGAATGGTTTCACGAAGCCCTGTCACCACATGGCGCCGGGCCTTGACTGCAAGTCGGTCTGTTGCGAGGAATGACGTTGCACTTGATCCGTGCCACGCATCCTCTTGATATCGCTGGATTTCAGGACAAGCGATCTCCAGCACGGGGTGCCTCCAACGCACCCCGCGTCCTTTCTTCCCAAATGTCTAAAGCTCCTCCCGGTCCTCCCTATTAGGCGGCAATCTCCGCACTGATGTTTTCCGCCAGCAAAGCCCTGAAACGCGAAGGCGACATGCCTTTCTGGGTCAGGAACTGGCGGTTGAAATTCGAGATGTTGTTGTAGCCGGCGGCGTAGCAGATCTCGGTGATCGGCATGTCAGCCTCGCTCATCAGCAACTGGCAGGCGAGGTTGATGCGGAGCCGGTTGACGTACTGCACGAGCGCCATGCCGGTGTGACGGCGGAAGCTGCGCGAAAACGCGCTCGGGCTGCGTCCGGCAGTCGCCGCCAAATCGCTTTCGCTGAACGGCTCGGTCAGGTTGGCGTTGATATAGGCAAGCGCCTTGTTGACGCCGGCCGACATGAAGCCCGAGGGATCAGGCAGATAGCTGGCGCTGGTCAGGGTCCGCACATCGGCGGCGCGGCTCAAGATATCGATCGTTTCCATGAACAGCGCGATGCGGCGCACGCCTTGCGCCTCGACCAGTTCGGCCAGCACCGGCGCCGCGAGCTTCGCGGTGGCAGCCGAGAACAGCGCGCCGCGGCGGCTAAGCTCGAGAATGTTTTCACAACCGGCAAGTTCGGGTAACGCCGCCGTGGCATCGGCGATGAACTCTTGCGAGAATTGTACGACGCGGCCGCGCAACGGCACGCTGGTGCCGGCCGGCACATCGCTGACCCAGTTGTGCGGCAGGTTCGGGCCGGTGAGCACGAGATTGCCGGGTTCGAACTCGCCGATAAAATCGCCGACGAAATAGTGGCCGGTGGTGGCGACGACATGGTGGATTTCGTATTCGGGATGGAAGTGCCAGCGCACAGTGTGAAAGGGGTAGCCGTGGGCCCAGGCCTTGAACGACTCGCCACGTCTGATCTGGACGACTTCCAAGTCCGGATTCATATCAGTTCCTCCCGGCGCCGGTCCGGTCATGCGACCAGTTGCAGTGCCCTCTTCCGCAGGCCGCGTTTGCCGCTCTCTGCAGTGATCAAAGCTTAGGCGGCAATCCTTGCCGCCGCCACCACGGTGTGTCCACATCACTGATACTTTTTTGACATTTTTGCGGTCGAGGCAACGCGGTTGCGAGCAGGGCGGCGTGTTTGCGGGTACCGTAAACCGATTCCCAATCACAGCCGATCGCCGGGCCTGAAGGACCTGCCGGTTCCTTGGGTGTCGTCCGTACGCATGACAGGCCAGGGTGCCTGTCCGTGCAAGGATGCCTGAGATGAGAGCGCAAGGACCGGAGGACGTTATGGACATCTACAGTCTCGCCGCCACACACATTCATGCCGGTGCCCGACCGGGGCCGATGAGTGCCCAGGCAGAGGATCGATACTACTCAAGCCAGATCGTCCTGCCGCACTTGAGCCCGGGGCTGCTTGGGTCGTTCGCGATGACGGCCGGGCTGATCCTAATCCTCGGCACAACCCTGATCTGAGGCTGCCTTATGCTGCAAGATATCAGCCGTGTTATGTTGCGACCCGACCTCACGGGAGATCACGGGATGGGCGAAAGCGAGGACGACAAAGCCGCGATCCAGGCAGTGATCCGGGCCGAGACCGAGGCTTGGTTGCAGCGAGACTTCGAGGCGTTGGCGAGCCACTGGGTGCAGACGCAGCAGACCCGGCGGATGGAGGCCTTCGCCTCGCTGGGCATCCGGGTAGACGAAGGCTGGGACGCTATCGCGGCTCGACTTAAGAAGATCGTGGAGCGCTTTCCAGAGAAAAAGGCTTTCATGCAGCGCGTCCGCTGGGAGAAGGTCAACGTCGTCGTCGGCGGGAATATGGCTTGGGTTACCTACGACCAGATCGGGACCGATACCGGCGATGATCTGAAGCGCGTGCTCAAAATAATGCATCGGACCGACGGTGCTTGGAAAATCGGCTGCATGGTGATGATGGAGAGCACCGTCGAACAGGCGAACTGTCCGCTGATCGAGGTCGACGCGGATGCGCGGATCCTCTGGACGAACCGGCTGGCGCGGGAGCGGATGCGCAGCCATCCGGGGCTTGTCGCCAGCGCTGGGCGCCTGCGCGCCAGGCGGCGCGAGCGCGACCTGGCGCTTCGTGACACCGTGCGCATGGCCTTTGACGAGCTGCAGGGCCAGAGACCGCTGAGCGTTGCACCGAAGCAGGCCTGGGCGGTGGCACTTGGCGAGGACGTGGCGGGGGTGCCGCTCCACTGCTGGGTCCTGCTTGAGGACGGCAAGGCGCTGGTGTCGTTCGACGATGCCGAGACGGTCGCACGCCGGATCGATGGAGCGCGGGAGATCTATGGTCTCTCACCCGCGCAGGTCAGACTTGCCCGCTTGATCGTCGATGGCCACGACCTCGCGGGCGCCGCCAACCTCCTCGCTGTCAGCGTCAACACGCTGCGCACCCAATTGCAGCGCATTTTCGACAAGACCGGAGTGCGCAGCCAGGCTGCATTGATGCGTTCGCTGCTCAGCGCTGAGGCGCCGAACAAGTAGCACGGTGAGGGCGTCCCGGCTTTCGGCAGGCCGGGACGACACGCTTTCAGATCGATCAGATGCTTGAGGTTGTCGAAGCTCTGGCGGATATGCCCGGAGAAGGCATCGACGGCTGGCGCGCGCGGCGTGTCGGCGCGCCGAGCCAATATGGTCTATCAAATCGGGCGGAAATCATCATCTTGTATCCTGGCTGCGCGCTACCGTCCCTGGTGGGCGAAGGTGGAGAGAAACATGCCCCAGACCGGCAATGGGATCGTTCAAAGAGGCCTATTCCGCCAGCAGGGTCGCCCTGCCCCCGTTACAGGCCAGACCGGACCGGTCGGCGATTTCAGGCGGGTCGCCGGCAAGAGCGGTGATGGCGGGTCGCTCGATTTTGGCTCATGGTGATGGTGCTTAAGGGGAGCCGGGCGGCATGACGCGGCAGTTCACCTATTCCGGCAGTCCGGCACATATTGTCTTCGGCAATGGGGCCTCGTCGCAGGTCGCGGCCTGGATCGAAAAGCTCGGCTGCAGGCGCGCGCTGGTGTTGTCGACGCCGCATCGAGCGGCGGATGGCGAGGTGCTGGCGAAACGGCTCGGACCGTTGGCGGCAGGCGTGTTCTCGGGTGCGGCGATGCACACGCCTGTCGAGGTAACGGACGCCGCAATCGGCAAGGCAACGGAGGTTCAGGCAGACTGCGTCGTCGCCCTGGGCGGTGGTTCGACCACGGGCCTCGGCAAGGCGATCGCGTATCGAACCGACCTGCCGCAGATCGTCATTCCGACCACCTATGCCGGCTCCGAAGTGACCCCGATCCTCGGGCAGACCGAGAACGGCGAAAAGACCACGGTGCGCGATGCAAAAATCCTGCCGGAGGTGGTGATCTATGATCCGGAGCTGACCGTCGGCCTACCGGTGGCGATGAGCATCACCTCTGGCCTCAACGCCATGGCACATGCGGCCGAGGCGCTTTACGCGCGGGACCGCAATCCGATTTCGACGCTGATGGCGACCGAAGGGTTGCGTGCGCTCAAGGCTGCCCTTCCCGTGCTGGTGAAAGAGCCGAGAAATCTCGAAGCACGCAGCGATGCGCTCTACGGCGCCTGGCTGTGCGGCATGGTGCTCGGCACTGTCGGCATGGCGCTGCATCACAAGATCTGCCACACGCTGGGCGGTTCCTTCGACATGCCGCATGCCGAGACCCATGCGGTGATGCTGCCGCACACGATCGGATTCAACGCGGTGGCCGTGCCCGAGCTGCTCAAGCCTGTCACCGAGATCTTTGGCGGCAGCGCCGGCGGCGGCCTATACGATTTCGCCAAGGCGGTCGGCGCGCCGCTGTCGCTCAGGGAACTCGGCCTCAAGCAAGCCGATCTCGACCGTGCCGCTGAGATCGCTACCAGGAACCCATACTGGAATCCGCGGCCTTTCGACCGCGCCGCAATCCGCGCCCTGTTGCAGGACGCGTGGGAGGGAAGACGCCCGAAAAACTGACCATGGGTTAGGTAAAGCTGCAATCTGCTACAGCCGCGTGCCCAGCCCCTGCCCTTTCGCGCATCGGTGACAGGCACGGCCCGCCCCGCATGATCGGTGCGCGCCGCTCACGCTTTTGTGCGCGCAAAAAAGTTCGGCGCTTAAAAAGGCCATTGACACCGACCGTGCTTTCGACGCAAACGTTATATTGTTACTGTAATACAGTTACACGGCCCGCCTCTCCGGCGACGTACCTTCAGAGTGCAAGGAGACCACGCATGCGTCCCATTCCCTTTCTCGCCGCGCTGCTGGTTGCGGTGCCGCTGCTGACCGGGACGGCCGCCCGTGCCGAAGACAAGCTCACCATTGTGGCGGCGGAGAATTTCTATGGCGACCTCGCTCGCCAGATCGGCGGCAGCAGTGTCACGGTTACCAGCATCCTGGCCAATCCCGACGACGATCCGCATCTGTTCGAGACCAGCCCGTCGACGGCGCGCACCATCGCCGACGCCAAGATCGTCATCTACAACGGCGCCGATTACGATCCGTGGATGGACAAGCTGTTGTCGGCCTCGACAGCCAAGGACCGCACGACGATCATTGCCGCCGACCTGATCGGCAAGAAGTCGGGCGACAATCCGCATCTGTGGTACGACCCGGCGACGCTGCCGGCGATTGCCAAGGCGCTGAGTGCCGATCTTGCCAAGCGCGATCCGGCCAATGCCGTGCACTACGAAGCCAATCTCAAGGCCTTCCAGACCTCGCTCGAGGCGATCAACACGGAAATCGCCGACGTCAAGAAGGCCTATGGCGGCACCGGGGTGACCGCCACCGAGCCGGTGTTCGGTTACATGGCCGAAGCGCTCGGCCTGAAAATGCTGAACTATGATTTCCAGGTGACCCTGATGAACGATGCGGAGCCGAGCGCAACCCAGGTGGCGGCGTTCGAGAACAGCCTGAAGGATGGCTCGGCCAAGATCCTGTTCTACAATTCGCAGGTGACCGATGAGGCAACGACAAGGCTGCTCGACATTGCCAAACAAAACAAGGTAACCGTCATCGGCGTCACCGAAACCGAGCCGGCGGGACAGACGATCCAGTCCTGGTTCGGCGGCCAGATCGACGCGGTCCAGAAGGCACTCGCCGCCCGCACACAGTGAACGTGACTGCCAATGAACGTGATTGCCAATGAACGTGATTGAATGAACGCAATCGAGTTTGACAAGGTCACGCTGACCTACGGGGGACGCCGGGTTTTATCCGACGTCTCCTTTTCGATTCCGCAAGGCGCCTTTGTCGGCCTGCTCGGCGCCAATGGCGCCGGCAAGACGACGATGCTGCGCGCCATACTCGGGCTGATCAAGCCGGCCGGCGGCGCCATCTCGGTGCTCGGCAAACCGCCGACGCGCGGCAATGCTGCGATCGGCTACATGCCGCAGGCGCGGCGTGCGCTTGCCGATGTCGGCATCAGCGGGCTCGACTTCGTGCTGAGCGCTGCGGGCGGGCATCGCTGGGGCTGGCCGGTCCCGTCTGCCGCCGAGAAGGAGGCCGCCTGGAAGGCGCTCGAAGCGATCGGCGCCACCGATCTTGCGCGGCGGCCGCTGGCCGAACTTTCCGGCGGCGAGCGTCAGCGCATCCTGATCGCGCAATCGCTCATCGGCGATCCGCAACTGCTTTTGCTCGACGAGCCGCTGATCAGCCTCGATGCCGCGCACCAGCGCGCGATCATCGATCTGGTGCATGAGATCGGCGAGCGGCTGGGCATCGCCGTGCTGTTCTGCTCGCACGAGATCAACCCGCTGCTGCGCGCCGTCGACCGCGTGCTCTATCTCGGCAACGGCAATGCGGCGATCGGCTCCGTCGACGAGGTCATCAGCGGCCCGGTGCTGTCGAAACTTTACGGCACCCACATCAATGTGGTGCGGGTTGCCGGCCGTATTTTCGTCATGGCCGACGATGTCGAACTGGAGAGCGGGGCGCATGTCCACGATCTTTGACTATGAATTCATGCGCAACGCTTTCTATGCCTGCACCATCGTCGGCATCGTATCCGGCGCGGTCGGCTATTTCCTCGTGCTCAGGGGGCAGACCTTCGCCGGCCATGCACTTGCCCATGTCGGCTTTCCCGGCGCCACCGGCGCCGGACTGATCGGCCTGTCGCCGTTTTTCGGCCTGACCGTGTTCACCATCGTCGCCGGCATCGGCATCGGCCTGCTCGGCGAGCGTGCGCATCGCGACGTCGCCATCGGCATCGTGCTGACGCTGTCGCTCGGCCTTGGCCTGCTGTTCCTGCATTTCTACACCGCCTTTGCCTCGCAGGCGACCAACGTGCTGTTCGGCAATGTGCTGGGCATCAGCCTGCGCACCGTCATCGTGCTTGCAGTGCTGGCGGTGGCGATCCTCGCCGCTTTGGTGCTGATCGCCCGGCCGCTGCTGTTCGCCAGCCTGCAGCCGGAACTGGCCGAAGCGCGCGGCGTGCCGATCACCCTGGTCTCGATCCTGTTCATGGTGCTGGTCGCCGTCGCCACCTCCGAGGCGGTGCAGATCGTCGGCGTGCTGCTGGTCTTCGCGCTGATGGTGGCGCCCGCCGCCACCGCGCTCAGGCTGACCAGCGGCGTCGCCGCCGGCGTGCTGGCCTCGATCGCGCTCGCCGTGGTCATCGCCTGGATCAGCCTGTCGCTCGCCTTCCTGACCGACTGGCCAACGAGCTTCTGGATCACGGCGCTGGGCGCTGCCGCCTATGTCATCAGCGGCATAGCGCGGCGCTCCGCAGCGGCGCCGAAGCCTCGATTGGCCGACGGCAATTCATGACCGAACCCTCTGCGTGACAGACCGGCGTGACCGGCTTGCGGGCCAAAAGTGACCCTGGGGCAAATACACCCAAAAAAAGTCAGGTTGAAAACCGCCTTTCCTGAAACGTTTCAGCCGGGAAAAACAAGTCGATTCAAGCGCCTAGATGACGACCTGCAGGTGGCATTTCGCTTAGCCCCGAGCTCTCAAAAAGCCCAGAAAACCGCCATTTCCACCACTGTTCGCAGCGACGAATGGCACCCGCGCGCCGGATTTGAAAAGGCGCCGGCAAGAGTGAAGATCGACCTTCCGGCACCTTGGCGGCCGCCGTTGACAGGTCGCGGGGATGCATGCGTATACCAAGCCATGGGTCACGCCATGGCCGTGGCGGTTGAGACGGGGCTGGGGGGTTTCGTTACAACAGCATTGACGGCCCGGCGCCGGACGAGCGGCATGCACTCAGCGGAGTGCGCCGCTCGCTCTTGGCTAACGCGCCGGCGACCCGACAGCAGTCCTGGCCCTGCGAAAAGTTCCGGGCATTGGCTGCCAAACCTAGCCGCGCGATCTGGGTTCAGGCTTGTCCGACGTATCCGATGGATTTGCTGACAGTCTGGCGGAACGCTGATCATCAAGCTGATCGTGACGTCGCACCGCCTTCTTCTTGGCCTCAGCCGCAACAGCAGTGCCAGTAAGCTTCGGCTTTGCCGCAATCGCATAGTCGGCTCTATTCGTTCGGTAGTCCGTTTGAATGACCATCTGTTTTGATACTCCTGATGGACATAAACGCGGTCGAGCGCCAAGACGTTCCAACTGCTGTAGCGCCCTCATTGGCGACTGGCGCCCCATCGTCCTCTCGGGCCGACGACGTCGATCAGGCAAGCTTGAGGATGTCGATCAGGCAAGCCTGACGACGTCGATCAAGCAAGCTTGACGACGAAATGCTTGGTCACCGGCTCGAGGATCTTCCATGTGCCCTTGAAATCGGCTTCGACCACAAACGCATCGCCGGGGCCAACCTCGACCGGCGCGCCGCCATCCGGCGTGATGATGATGCGGCCGGCGATCATGTGTACGAATTCGTAGTCGGTGTAGGTGGCGTGGTAAGTGCCGGGCGAGGCCCGCCAGGTGCCCGACATCACCTTGCCGTCGGCGGTGGTGTGCTGCACGGCGGTCTGCATGGTCGGGCAGCCCTCGACAGCAACCCAGCCCGGCAGGTCTTCGCCATCGGCATGCTCGACGGCGCCGAATTTGAGGATGGTGGTGTTGGTCATGGAGGGCTCCGTTCTGCCGGCATTGGCTGCCGGTTGGATAGCCGATGCCCATGACAGGAGCAACGTCGGCGGCGAGCCGATCTCCCCTTATGTTGCACTGCGTTAGATTTGTTGCATTGCGATATCGGCGCATGGGGCCGACCCTTTGCCAGGGTGGGATTTTAACGAACTACACGAGGTTTCGATCGTGTCAGCATCGTTCCGGCCTGATATCGAAGGGTTGCGTGCACTGGCGGTGGCGGGCGTGATCGCCTTTCATTTCGGCCTCAGTGGACTGCCCGGCGGCTTTGCCGGCGTCGACATCTTCTTCGTCATCTCGGGTTATCTGATCACCCGCCACCTGCTCGCCGAACTCACCGAGACCGGCCGGCTGAACCTGTGGCGCTTCTACGCCAGACGCGCCCGGCGGCTTTTGCCGGCGTCGCTCTTCGTCATCCTTGCCACGCTGGTGGCCGGCGCCTTCATCCTGTCGCCGGAGGAACAGTCGCTCTATTCCAAGGGCGCCATGTACGCCTCGGCCTACATGATCAACCTTTGGCTGATCCGCTGGTCGTTCGACTACTTCGCGGCGGATGCGACCAGCAACCCGTTCATCCATTTCTGGTCGCTGTCGGTGGAGGAACAGTTCTATCTCGCCTGGCCGGCGCTGCTGCTGCTGGCGGCATGGCTGCGTCCCGGCAAGCGCGGCGCGATCCTGGTGATCGGCATTGCCGGCCTCATTTCGTTCGCCGTCTGTGCCTGGCTCACCACCATGGCGCAGCCCTGGGCCTTCTATTTCTCGCCGCTGCGCGCCTGGGAATTCGCCGCCGGCGGGCTGGCGACCATGGTGCCGCAGAAATTCTGGCAGGACCGCCCACGTCTCGCCGCGCCGCTGGCATGGCTCGGCCTGGCATTCATCGGCGGCGCCTATCTCAGCTTTAGCGAGGACGCCCCCTTCCCCGGCTTCATGGCGCTGATGCCGGTGGCCGGCACCGTGCTGTTGCTGCTGGCGGGAGCGGCCGGCGCCAGGAATGGCCCCAGTGCCGTCCTGGCGCTGCCGCCCCTGCAGTGGGTCGGCAAGCTCTCCTACTCGCTCTATCTCTGGCACTGGCCGGTGATCGTCTATGCCGCGACGCTGGTGCCCGAGCTTTCGCCGCTGCAGCGGCTCGGCTGCATGGCGCTGACGCTGGCGCTGTCGCTGTTCACCTACCATGTCATCGAAAACCCGATCCGTCGCAACGGCTGGCTGATGGCCAACGCGGCGCGGGCGCTGGTGCCGGCTGTCCTCCTCACCGGCACCGGCGTCGCAGCCGCCTACGCCAATGCCAGGCTGGTCGTCCACGATCTCGACCCACAGCAGCGCAGCATCGCCGCCAGTGCGGCGCGCCCCTCCACCGCCCGCAAAGCCGGCTGCGTTCTCAGCTATGAGACGGTGACGCCAAAACCTTGCATGTTCGGAACCAGAACCGCCGGGCACACGATTGCACTGTTTGGCGACTCGCACGCCGACCACTGGTCGACGCCGCTGATCGAAGCGGCTGAGAAAAACAACACCAAGGTCGTCACCTGGCTCAAATCGTCCTGCCGGGCCTCGCGGATGACGGTCTGGGTGAGCAAGCTGAAACGCGACTATACCGAGTGCGACCAGTGGCGCGAGCGATCGATCAGGCAGATCATCGCCGCGCGGCCGAGCCTGGTGGTGATTTCGGAGATCGCGCAGTCGAGTTTGCGCAAGATGTCGGTCGGCATGCAGATGCCCGAAAGCCGGGATGCCGAGGCGCGGACCGGCCTGCGCGCGACGCTGGAAGCGTTCAGCCGGGCCGGGCTGAAGGTCGCCTTCATCCGCGACGTGCCGTTCAACGACGACCATGTCGACACCTGCGTGGCGCGCGCGCTGTGGCGCGGGCAGACGCCGTCGATGTGCGACCAGAAACGGACCGAGGCCGCCAACGACGCCGGCGCGGCGATGGAGCGCGACATCGTGCGCACCGTGCCCGGCGCCAGCTACATCGACCTGACCAACCAGTTCTGCGACCAGAACACCTGCCACGCCTTCATCAACGGCAAACTCGCCTACCGCGACCGCCACCACCTGGCGACCCCGTTTGCGGAATCGCTGGAGCCGGTGGTGGAACGGGCGGTGGTTGAGAGGGTGGTGAGATGAAAACAGCGGGGGCGCTGGCGGCCTGACCTTTCTCCTCGAGGGACGGGTCACATTGCTCCGATCCGTCCCCTCCCGGATCGGGCAAATGCGGGTGAGAGGTGTTCCCCAGGCTGGAACACATCTCACCCGGCTCCAGCCTGTCGGCGGCCACTATACGAACGCCAGGCCGGCCACGCCGAGCGCGCCTATGCGCCGGTTTCCTTGGCCACCTTCACATCAACGGTCATCCCCAGAAAACTCGACGCACTGCCGGAGTAGCTTCCAGAAAGCGGTATGGCTTGTCGAGGATGCCGGGCCACGGCCACCCTGATCAAATCCCGGTTGCCGACAATGCCATTGGTGGGATCGAACTCGACCCAGCCGGCGCCGGGCAGGTAGACTTGGCACCAGGCATGCGTCGAGCCTCCGCCGCGCACATCCGCACTGTCGCGGCTCGGCACATAGACGTAGCCGGTGACGAAGCGGGCGGCGAAGCCGAGCGAGCGAACCGCCTCCATCATGAAAAGCGCAAAGTCCCGGCATGTGCCTTTGCGCAGATGCAGGGTCATCAGCGGCGGCTGCGTCCCGGTTTCGACCCTTCGGGAATAGACGAAGCTCTCGTGGATGGCGTAGCAGAGCGTCATCAGCAATTTGCCGGTTTCGGTGTGTCCCGTGGCACTGACGAACTGTCGCGCCCATTTGCCGACCTCGTCGTCGTCGTCGAGATGATGGCGCTCCATTGTCTGAGCGAGGTCGGCCGCCTCGTCGGGATCGTAGGAGAATGGATAAATCAGCGCGGTCTCATCGATGCGGAAATCGGGCGCATGCTGCGGCGTGTGATCGAGCCGGATGTCTGTGGCGAAACGGAGTTCCTTGGCCGAACCCTCGAAATCGATCACTGCAACGCAATTGCCAAAAACGTCATGGATCCAGCCAACCGCCTTCGGTTCGGGGTCCACGGACAAAGCATGGTCCAGCAGCCGCTGATCGAAACTGTCGCGCGGCCGACACATCACCCGATGCTCGCCAAAGCTCACGGGCTGGCGATAGCGATAGACGGTCGTGTGCTTGACTGAGAAGATGGGCATCGGCGCTCGTCGGCAAATTCACCTGCCGCGCAATCATATAATGTTTTCCTCATACTTCCGATGGCTCTTGGGTCGGAGCCGACCCGACCTATTCCGCTGAGGGCGCCCCTTCCGGGATGGGTCGCGAAAGAGCGACGCCTTGCCGAGAGACGGCTCCATGTAGAAGCCGAAAGATTGGTTGCCGCCTTCGTCAGTACGGTCCCGCAACAGATAGACCGATGTATAAGGCGTAGCCGCGCTTGAACTGCGCTAGGTACAAGCTCATCAAATTCAAGCCGTGCATTTGTTCCGTGACCGCACCCCGATCGTGGTCCCGGTCTCGGTCGTGACACGTGACCAACCATTTCGCGACGCCAAGACTGCCATGTCTTCATTAGCGGCCGGCTCGCCTACCGCGACCGCCACCATCTGGCGACGCCGTTTGCGGAATCGCTGGAGCTGGAACGGGCGCTATTTTAGGAGGGGGTGGTAGAATGAAGAGAATGGCCGGCGCTACCCACCCCGCCCCATCATCCCCTCGAACCCATCCGCCAAGTTCGCCGCCGCCTCCACCAGCATCGAGCGCACGCTTTTCGGGCGGCCGGGGGTCGGGTTAGCGTCGAGCAGCACCGACTGGCCCTGGTGGATGACGAAATCGAATTTGCCGTAGTCGAAGCCGAGTTCTTCGCGCAGAAGGCGCAATTCGTCGGGCACCGGCACCGGCTCGCGCCTTATCGTCTCGGAGGCTTTGACCACGGCGTTGGGCGAAACATAGCGCGCGCAGCGTTCGTGGGTCCCGCAGAACACCCAGATGCGGGTGCCGAAACCATCGGCGACGATTTCCGGGATGAATTTTTCCACCACCAGATCGGGCCGTTCGAGCAGCTCGGGGGGCACGTCGCTACGCGCGGCGAAAACTTCGTAGCGGGGCATTTCGCGCACGCCTGGGAAAGGTGTGGGGCGGCCGCGGCGCGCGGCGCGCAGATTGAAGCGTGCTTCGGGCAGGCCGTGGTGGTTGAGGTTGCTCTTGACGATCACTGGCCCGCGCCAGCCGTCGCCATCGCGCAGCAGCGCCTGGCTGATGCGGCGCTTGGAAATGTCCGAGACCGCAAGGTTCAGACAGAACGGAAAGCGGACGGCATAGTCGACATAGGCTTGCGGCACGATGGTGGCGTCGACATGCAGGATGGCGAGATCGGCATCGGGCGGTTGCGACAGGCCGCAAAGCCGCCTCACCCGGTGGCCGCGCCGCTCGAGCTCGGCCAGAATGTCGAACAGCATGTACGGGCTGTCGCGCCGGCGCAGCGGGTGCCACGGCGTCTGGAACCGGTCGTATTCATGCGTGACCACAGCGATGTGCGCCACGTGTGCTCCCCCAAGCGGCGACGCGCATATTCAAACGGTTTTGGTGGGATCGCAAGGATGCCGCAGGCGGGCGACAGCCGAGCGAAAAGGCGCAGGCACCTGCCTGCTTGCAAATCTCAACCCAAATGCCATCTAGATCACAGGCGCACCGTCGGTGCGCCGCCATCCACGGAGGCGAAATTTGACGCAGCGAAGCGGCAGTGCGGACCTGCCGCTGCATGGCGGGCGGGTGCCGAAATGGTTGGGCGACCGCATGACGCGGCTGGGCGCGGTGCTGTGCGAGGCGATCATCCATCACTATGGCCGCGACGAGCTGTTGCGGCGGCTGGCGCATCCCTTCTGGTTCCAGTCCTTCGGCGCCGTGATGGGAATGGACTGGCACTCCTCGGGCATCACCACCTCGGTCGTCGGCGCGCTGAAGCGCGGGCTGAACCCGCTTGCCGGCGAGCTCGGCATCCATGTCTGCGGCGGGCGCGGCGCGCATTCGCGCAAGACGCCGCAGGAGCTGACGGCGATCGGCGAGCGCGTGGGCATCGATGGCGCGGCGCTTGCCACCGCCAGCCGCCTTGTCGCCAAGGTTGACAGCGCCGCCGTGCAGGACGGTTTCGACCTCTATCTGCACGGCTTCATCGTCACCGACGACAGCCGCTGGGCGGTTGTGCAGCAAGGCATGAACGGCGAGAGCCGCCAGGCGCGCCGCTACCATTGGCTGTCGGAAGGGCTGACCAGCTTTGTCGACCAGCCACATGCGGCCATCGAGGGCGAGACCCAGGGCGAGATCGTCAACCTCACCGACCATCGCGCCGAGCCGTCACGGACCGGGCAGCTCGACCTGCTGAAGACCATGAGCCCGGAGCGGATTCTGGACGAGCTTGCCGTGCTGGAGCCGCCGACGAAAGTACCGCCCGCGAAACCGGCCGCCCAGCCGATGCTGCCCAATCTGGTGATGCCGGCACACCACGACGTGCGCGAGAGCGACATCGTCATGCACCGGCTGCACGGCAACATCTCGGCCGCCATCGAAAGCGGGCCGGCCGATTTTCCCGGGCTGCTGCTGGTGCCTGGCGTCGGCGCGCGCACGGTGCGGGCGCTGGCCATGGTGGCCGAAGTGGTGCACGGCGCGCCTTGCCGCTTCTCCGATCCGGCGCGCTTTTCGCTCGCCCATGGCGGCAAGGACCGCCACCCGTTCCCGGTGCCACTGAAAGTCTATGACGAGACGATCGCGGTGCTGAAATCGGCCGTCGGCAAGGCGAAGCTCGGTCGCGAAGAAGAGCTTGGCGCGCTGCAACGGCTGGATGGCGAAGCGCGGCGGCTGGAGCGCTATGTCACCGGGCCGAGCCTGAAAGAGATCGTCGCCGGCGAGTTCGACCAGTCGCATCTGCTGGGAGGGCGCAGCGTGTTCGGGTGGGAGAAGGCGCCGGAGGCTGGCGAGGCGGCGAAGCCAGACAAGAAAGGCGCCTGGAGCAGGTTCAGAGATTGATTCACTGAACCGCCCCAAGCGCTTGTTTTTATACGGTCCCTTGCTGGTTCACATGCTGGGTTTGATAGCTGGGACAGCTAAGGGTTCAAGATCGAAGGGATGATGCTGACAGGTGGCTACGGTGGCTACCCTCATCCCGCGTGCACCCGCGCGCAGGGGTGTTCACATCTTGCAAAACTTTGGAACGAGGTTGCGTCTCGGGGATTGTATTAGATCAACCTTGAATAGGAGGCAGCCATGAAAAAGCTCCTGCTTGCTTCGATTGTCGCTATCGCCGCAGCCTCGGCGATGGTCGTCCCGGCGAGTGCCGGCGGGCGCGTCGTGATCGGCATCGGTAACGGCTATGACGATTCTTATAATGACGGATATCGCGACTATTACGGCGATCGCTACGTTGCTCGCCCCTATTATCAGTATGATACCTACGACAACAGCTACAGGTATCACAGGTACCACAGGCATCATCGCCGCTGCCACATAGAACTGGTCAAGCATTGGCGCCATCACCACAGGATCGTTGAGGAAGTCCGCGTTTGCGAATGGTGATCCTGGTAGCGTGAACGGGTCCGGCCGGCATTTGTCGGCCGGCTGCTTTTCTGCGTGATCGCTGGCCTATCGCGGCTTGCGCATCAGCATCATCCCGTAATGCACGGCCAGCAGGTCGAGCCCGATCTTCAGCAGCTTCACTACCACATCCCGCCCCTCGCCGGTGCGCTCGGCGAGCGACTTCACCGACTGGCCTTCGAGGCAGATCTGGCGCACGGCGTCGGCCAGTTCCCAATGCGCCAATGCGGCATTGGCGCCGGCATGGGCGCGGCCGGCGTTGAGCATGCGGTCGGGGACGCCGCCATTGATGCGGCTTGAGTCGACGCGTTCTTCCCACGGCATCGGCCGCAGCCCTTCGCGTGAGGCGCGCTCGAAATTATCGCGAAAGCGCTGACCGGCCTCGCGCTGCTGACGCGTCAGCGAGGTGATTCCCACCAGCGGATCGACATTGCGCACCCGCACGATGCCGCCGGTCGTGGTGTAGCCGTCATTGGAGACCTCGTAGACGCGACGCGCCTCTTCGGTGCCAACACTCAGCCGCTTGCGGCCGAAGCGGTCGTCCTTCAGAGCGAAGTCATGGCCTATCTCGCGGCGGATACGCACCTGCTCGGCCTCGTCCTTGGGCAGTTTTGGCGGTTTTGCTTTCTGCGCGGCTTTTTTGCTCATCGGGTGGTCCTTGTTGGGGATTGAGTGTTGAACTGGACTTGAGTTCCTCGCCCCATGAAATGGGGAGAGGTGGCCCGGCGAAGCCGAGACGGAGAGGGGCAGCGCGGCGGCTGTGAACCAGCTCTCACCGAGCACGAAGCCCTCGTTCCTCACGGTTCTGGCTTCGCGGACGTCGTCCCCCTCTCCGTCTCGGCTTCGCCGAGCCACCTCTCCCCCGCGTTGCGGGGGCGAGGAACCGAGCCTAGCCGCCTAAACCATTTCGGCCACGGGCCGGTGGAAGCGCGCCTGGTGGTAGGCGCAATAGCTCTTCAGCGCCCTTGTGCGCAGGCCGCAGCACAACATCTCCGGCCCCGGCCGGCTGCCGGGAGCATCGTTTTCAGGGTCTTCTTCGAGCGTCAGGTCGAGCGGCGCACGGCAGCGGTCGAACAGGCAGTCGATGAGGCGCATGGCGGCGACATGCGGCTGGCGCCCGATGGTGGCAGGGCGCGGCGCCGGGATCTTGAAACGGTAGATTTCGCCATCCACCACCAGCCGCCCCTCACCCGGGATCGAACGCGCCGGCCGAGGCGACAGCGGCTTGGCCAGTGGCTGACGGACCGGTCTGGCGACATGCGAGGGTGGTATTGCGTGCTTCGAAGCGTCTGGCCGCCTTGCGAGCCTGCTCGGCTGCACCGGCGCGCTCTTGGGCGTATTCTCATTGGCCGCAGTCTTCCCTGTGGCATTCTTCCTCGGCCGGCCGCCGGATCGGCCACCCTTGGGTTTGGCGAAGCCGATGGTCTTCAGCGCAGCGTTGCGGTGGACGATGCCGATGATGGCGTTGCGCGAGACCGGGCTGCCGCGCAACGCCGTAAAGCGGACGGCGATTCTGGTTGCCGACAGACCGTCTTTCAACCAGACGGCAATCTCCTGCAATTCGGTGTCGGTATAGGCAGTCATGTCGGATCCATTGATTTGCGCGCAAAGGCGAGCGCTCGGCCTGAAGGCCGGGCAAGGTTCAAATGAGTGTGTGGGTTGGTGTCGTCAGGCGGCCGGCAGGGTGCCGGCGGCGAGGCGCTGCAATGCGGCTTCGGCCGCCACTCTGGTGAGGCCGGAAACCGCTCTGCCCGTCAGCCGGTCGAACAGGATGACGGTGCCGTCTTCGGTGCGGATACAGGAGACGCTGCCGGCATCGGCGGCGCCCTGATGCAGAGAAGTGGCCGGAGCCGGGAGAGGAACGGCTCCGGCCGTTCCGGTCGACAGGGGGAGTTCGACCGGATCCGGGGCAAAAGCCCCGGTTTGCGTCCGGACCGGGGAGGAGGACAGCCCGGACGATTGGAGAAAGCTGACGATGCCTGCGGAAACGCTTGCGGTTTGTTCGATCATGCGCTAAGCGTACGATATGTACGAAACGCACGCAAGCGAAATCGTACAATACGGACGATAAATTTCAGGCAATTTGTACGATGAAGGAACCGAGGCACAGATTGCAGCAGGCGCGGGCGGAGGCGGGTTATGCCTCGCCGAGCGATGCCGCGCGGGCATTGCGCGACATCAACAAGAACACGCTGATCAGCCACGAGAACGGCAACCGGCCGCTGTCGCGCAAGGCGGCGGAGAAATATGGCCGTCTGTTCGGCGTCGATCCCGGCTGGCTCTTGTTCAATGGCGAGGGCGGCAGCCTTTCGGGCGGCCATTTCGGCTTTGACGAGGCGGGCCGGCAGATCCCGATGCCGTCGCTGGCCACGGTCGACGTGCCCATCGTCTCGTGGATCAGCGCCGGCGAACTCGGCAGCCAGGACATGGTGGTCAATCTCAGCGACTATCCGACCATCCCAACCACCGATCTCGAGCAGGGCCAATGGATCGCGCTACGCGTCGACGGCCCGTCGATGAACAAGATCTCGCCGCCGGATTCGATCATCTTCGTCAATCTGCGCGACAAGCGTCTGGTGACCAATGGCTGCTACGTCATTTCGGACGAAAGCGGCCAGGCCACCTACAAACGCTATCGCCCCAACGAGAACCCGCCCTTCCAGCCGGCCTCCTACATGGACATCCCGCCGCCGGCGCTGGAAGGCGCCATCACCATCATCGGCCGGGTGAAGCGCTCGATGATCGATATGTGAGGGCCAAGCGATGAAACCCTACAAGGTCATCTACCATCAGGGCGGTACGGTCGGGTGGAGCACCAAGGCGATGAGAGGCACGGCCGAGGTCAGCGAGCGGGGGCTGACGATCACCGGCGCCAAAGTCACGATCGACATCCCCGCTAGCGACATCCAAAGCGTGGAGTTGTTCCGGATGTTCGGAACGGGAAGCATGCTCAAGATCGTCCACGATGGCGGCACGCTGTTTGTCACCGTAATCCGCTTCATGATCGGCCAGTTCGCGACGGTCAATTTTTTCGCTACCGGCGCCTTGCAGCAGCGGTTGCTGGCATTGACCGATCCTGCACCCAAGGGACCGTGGACGCACAGCGGCTGAGATATCTGCTCGCGAAAACCGTTATCCTAAAAACTCATTGCTGAAATACGCTCCAAAATCGGGCTTCACTTTCAACGCCTTGCCGTCGGCGTCGAGCAGGATGCCGGCGGTGAAGAGGTAGTTTCCGATCGCCTCGATCTTGGCCTTGTCGATGGTGCCGATGACGCCGGCCTCGCTTCTGAGGAGGTGACCGTCGACCAGCATCTTCAGCGAGGCGTGGATCAGGACCGGGTCGGTCAGAGCATCCTTGTTGGAAGCGATCAGCAGATCGCCGGCTTCCTGCGGGTGGTCGACGGCAAACTGATAGCCGCGCCGCGTTGCCTCGACGAAGGCAGACGCCGCCTTAGGGTTTGCCTGGAGATAGGCATCGCTTGAGGCGATGACGGTGGTGTGCTCGTCGGGCACGCCGTAATCGGCGTAGCGGAAGCTGCGCTGCCTAATGCCTTTCAGCTCGGCGTCGACGCCTTCCCAGGTCGAGACCTCCAGCGTGAAATCGACAGAGCCGTTGGCCAGCGCCTCATAGGCCGAGGTGCCGAGCGTCACCGTCTCGAAACTGCCCTTGCCGCCATCGTGGCGGATGATGGTCGAGATCAGAGTGTTTTCCCAGGCGCTGCCGAAGCCGCCATAGGTCAGGCCGTCAAGATTCCTAGGGCTCTTGATCTCGCTGCGATCCGCGTTGAAGACCAGCCGACCGGTCTCCTGCTGCACCACGGCATAGACCGCCTTGAGATCGGCGCCGGCGGCGCGCTGGGTGAACAGGCCAACGCCGGCAATGCCGAAATCGGCGACGCGGCTGGCGACCAGCGTGCCGGCGCCGGTGTCGCCATAGGGCAGGATGTCAACGTCGAGCCCGGCCTCGTCGTAGAAACCCTTGTCGCGGGCCACGAACAGGCCGATGTGGTTGGTGTTGACGGTCCAGTCGAGCGCGACGGTGATTTTTTGCGCAGCCGCGTGAGCGCGCGAGGCCAGCGGCAGTCCGGCAGCCAGCGTCAAAAGCAGGGCTTGCCGGCGGGTGAAGTCGGTCATGATGATCTCCTTTGGAGGGTCTGCGGGAACGAGGCTCGGTCAGCCCCGGGATTGAGCAGCGTGTCGAGGATTTCGGCTTGGAGCACCGCTGCCTGGCGCGCGGCATCGCCGCCGGTGGCGCGCGGGCGCGGCAGCGGCACGGCGATCTCGCTGATGATGCGGGCCGGCCGCGCCGACAGCACATAGATGCGATCGGAGAGGTACACGGCTTCGTGCACATCATGGGTGATCAGCAGCGCCGTCCAGCGGTGGCGCCGCCACATGCCTTCCAGCCAGCGCTGCATGGCCGCGCGTGTCAGTGCATCCAGCGCGCCAAAGGGTTCGTCGAGCAGCAGCATGCCGCGCCGTTGCACCACGGTGCGCAATAGGGCGGCGCGCTGGCGCATACCTCCGGAGAGTTCCGCTGGCCAGGCGCGCTCGAAGCCGGCAAGGCCGAACTCGGCAAACAGCGGCGCGACCTGCTCGCGGGCGGCGCGGCGTGGCACGCCCTGCACTTCCAGCCCCAGCGTCACATTGTCGATGACGCGCCGCCACGGCATCAGCGCATCGCGCTGCGGCATGAAGGCGAACGGGCTGCCCTGCAATGGCGCGCCGTCGAAGCGCATTTCGCCCTCGCCTTTCAGCGCGCCGGTCAGCAGTTGGAACAGCGTCGACTTGCCGGCGCCGGAGGGGCCGAGGATGGAGACGAACTCGCCGGCCGCGACATGGAGCGAAATGCCGGCAAGCACCTCCAGTGCACCGAAGTTTTTTCTGACATCGCGGAGTTCGAGCCGCGTCATTGGCGGCTCTCTCCCGAAGGCTTGCGGTCGCGGCTGTCGTTCCCGGCATTTTCCCAGGGCATGGCGAGGCGCTGGATGAGCACCGCAAGGCCGAACAACGCAAGCGTGAGCGCCGCGCTGACGGCGACCGCGGCCAACACCAGATCGGGGCGAAAATTGTTCTTGGCGTTGAGCATGTAGATGCCCAGCCCCTTCGCCGCCCCCGCATATTCGGCGAAGATCGCGCCGACCACGGCATAGGTAATGGAGATGCGCAGCCCGGCGAAGAAATAGGGCAGCGCGGAAGGCAGCCGCGCCAGCCAGAAGATGCGCCAGCGCCCTGCCCCCATGGCGGCGAGCATCTGGGAAATCTCCTTGTTCGTCGCGGCGAACCCCTCGACCAGCGCCACCATCATCGGGAAGAAGGTGACGAGCGCGACCAGCAGGATCTTTGGCATCAGCCCGAAGCCGAACCACAGCACGATGAGCGGCGCGATCGCCACCAGCGGCAAGGTCTGGCTGACGATCAGCAGCGGGAAGAGCGCGCGGCGCAGCGGGGCCAAGAAATCGACCAGTGCCGACAGCACGAAGGCAGCCACCAGCGAGCAGGCAAAGCCGGCTGATGTGGCGCGGATGGTGGGAAGCGTGTTTTCGGCGAGTGCTGCGCGATTATCCCAGGCCTGCAGCAGCACGCGCGACGGCGCCGGCAGCATGGTGGGCGCCGCGCCGCCATAGCGTGCGTAGCACTCCCAGGCCGCGAGGAGCAGGGCGAAGGAAAGGGCGGCGGGTGCAGTTCTGGCGATGACCGAGGCCACAGCTGATCTGCCCCCTGGTGGGGGAGATTGGATGTCGCGTCCGCCTTCGCCAATCGCCGAAGCTTCCCCTTCGCCCTGCAGCTCAAGGTCAGATGTGAAGGCATCTCTTCCACGCAATGGGTTGGGCAAAACAGCCAGGGCAATTTCCCTCCACGGCACGCGAAAAAGCGCGGCTCAGACGGCGCTCGGGCTGTTCGCCGAAATCGTGATGTCGAGGGTGACATGGCCGGCGCCGGGGCCGAAGCGGCAGAAGGCCTCCGTGAGCGTTGCAAACACCGCGCCGGCATCGCCACGCAGTTTGGTGCAGAAGTTCTTTGAGCGATCAAAGACGCCGGACTGCTTCAGGAAATCGATGCAGCCATAGATCTCATCCATATGGTCGCCCGTGCCCATCACATAGAGCGAGAACTGCGCTGCCACCGGCTGGTCCGTCGATGGCGTCGCCTGGACGGCACGGATCGCGGCAACCTTGCGCTCGTCCAGCGGAATGGCGGGTCCGCCGGTCTGGTCGGAGCGGCAGATCGGATCGTCGGGCTCACCCGGGCAGCCGCGCGAAACCGCAGCCGAAAGCACGCAGTGCCTGCCGCTTTTGGCCGCCGCCACGAACAGGTCGCGCATGGCGGGGAACAGCACTTCGGGCGGCCCGACCAAAAGCGTCGAGATGTCGTCGGTCTCGATCCGCAGCCGGTCACGCCATGGATCGAGCGCGCCAAGCGCGCCCAGGATGACGCCGACGAAATCGTCGGTCATGGGATAAAGGGAAATCTGTGCGCCTGAAAACATCGCCCGCCTCGCTCCGCTGGTATTATCCAGATCAGCTTTAGGGTCCGAAGGCTTGCCGCCCGCATCTCAGCCCCGACCATACGGAGCACCCCTGTGGATGAGCGGGTTAAAGCACTGTTCGACGCATTGGGGAAGAGTCTTTTTTGAAACGTCACGGTGGGAGTGTTGGCCAGATTTCGCCTTCTCCCTTGTGGAAGAGGCAAGTCACGTCCCGCGCTGAACAGTTCAAATTGTACGAAGTCGGCTTGACGTTATTTCGTACATAAAGTACGATAATCCTTTCAACAATTCTTTTCAACAAGGGGGAATTCCGTGAGCACAGCGAACCATGCCGCCTTCGCCGACCTCTCCCGCCCGTTGTTGTCACTGCCACTGCTGCCGCCCTTGTCGCTCGACCAACGCGAACGCCTTGCCGGAGCTTGGCGAATGGCCAGCCAGGACATCGCCGACGATATCCGTTTCATCCGCCAGTATCTGAAGGTGATTGCCGAGAAGGAGGAGAGGCTGTCGACCGGCACGCTCGTTCACAGCCGCGCCTATGTCGAGGCCTGCGCCGGCTGGCTGCCGCAAACGGTGGCGCGCTATCTTCGGCACTTGCGCCAGATCACCGAATGCGAACTGGCCATGACAGCTGCCGGTATCCGCTTTGCTCTGTCGAGTTATGCCTGGGAGGCATGAGACGCGGTTTGCCCTGTCGCGAAAAAACAAATTGCGCTGCCGTTGCAGTCGCAATTCGTCAGGTTGAGAGTCTCGGGCTCAACGGCGAGCGCCAAGGATGGGCCCGCCGCGCGATTTCAGCCTTGCCCTGTTTCGACTTGACCTATTTCGACTTGGCCTTGCCGGACTTTGCAGCTGCCGGCTTTGCGGCCTTTGGCTTGGCGTCGGCCTTGGCGGGCTTCGCAGCAGCCTTCTTCGCCGCCTTCTTCGGCTTGGCGGCTGCGCCATCGATTTCAGCCGTGGCCTGTTCCCAGTGCTCCTGATGCGCACCTTCGGGCCGGCCGGCGTTTTCCCAAATCTCGTGCGCCCGCTGGCGAATACGGTCCTGTTTGTCGTCCGTCACTTAAGCCTCCGTGGTTGGGTCCGATCGGTTGGTCCAGATTCCACGAAAACATTAGCCGAAAATTCAGCCGGCGTCTTGAGGGACGAGACGTCTCAGTGCTGATCCGAAACCACGGCGACGCCCAGTAGCGCTGCCTTCTTGACAATCAGCCCGGCGAGGTCGGCATCCGAACGATCCGTTCCGGTGCGCTCGCGCAGGAGCGCGATTGCTTCCTTCATTGACAGCAGCGCGGTGCTGCGCTCGGCCAACAGCTTGTCACAACACGCCGCCACATTTGTCTCGACATGCGGCAACATGGCAATACTCCTTTCTTTTCGTCCTTCGGCCCTGCCGCCCTTTGGGAAGAACGACAGGGCCGGTATCACCGATAAATAGTCAGGTCGGTTGTCGAGCGTTACTCGACCACCTCGACAATTCTTCGCGTGCTGGGATCGACCAGCACGGTGTGGTTGTCGACGACGGCGTATCTGTACTGAACGTCAGGAACCTCCTGCAACTCGACAGTGTCGGGCAAGGCGGAGCCGACATTCAATTCGACGCCGAGCAGATTGATCGACGCAAGCGGATGTTTCTTTACGTATTGGCGCACGACCGTGCGCTGTTCGGGGGTGATGATCACCTGCTGCTGTGCCGGCTGTGTTACGATGACCTCATCGGCGGCGGCAACGCCGAGGCCGGCGATCATGGCGAGCCCGGCGACAGCGGGAATAAGGACGGTTTTCATCTTCGTCTCCTGTCGTTGTGTGCGAGCTCCGCCGTGTCCCCGCACGAGGCGAAAACAGCACAAATCGAGATGGCGGGCTCCTGGAGGCAAACGCCGCCAGTACGGTCTTGTTCCGCAAGCGGCTACTACTTCCGGTCATGTCAGCTGGAACCGCATCGGCATGATTGGCATTGAAGACGATCCCTCAGGAGACCTTCAATATGGACGATTTGCGGCTCCAAATTCCCGTGGCGATTGCGGTGGGCGCCGGCTTCAAACGCAACATCGCGACGTTGGCCGAGATGCATAATTTTCTTAAGGAATGGCCGCAGGCCAGACGCGGCAAAATCTACGACACGGCATTGAGGGCTTGCGAAAAGGCCAGGGCCGGACACTTGACCAAGGACCAGGCGCGGCGGGCTTTCACAGCCTTTGCCGAAACGGCCGGCATTGCCTGGACCGGCATTGATCCGGTGACTGCGCTACGCTTGGCCAAGGCTGGAACCGGCCGGCTTCGGCACACAAGGGCCTCAGCCGAGATCATTGCTTCGGCGGCTGCACAGGCACCTCGCCGGGCTTGATCACCGGCGTCTTGCCCTGATCCGGCGGCGGCTGCGTCATGCCCTGATCCCCGCTGGGCGGCGGCTGCAGCACGCCGCCGCAAGAACCAAGATCGGTAGTCGAATTGCCATTGCCGTCATCGCCGGGAGGCGGCTGCTGGCCGCCATCCTGGGGCTGTGCCTGGCAAGGCACGGGAGGAGCTCCCTCGCCGTTGTCTTGCGCGGCGGCAGGGCCGGCAAGGGCCAGCAGAGCGCACGGCAAGAAAACAAGAATCTTCATTGTCCGTCTCCGTCCGGAATCGTCTTCGTTTTGGCAAATGCAGCCCAGCGGCAATTGGTTCCCCCCAGTGGTTCCAGGGCATTCCCCAAGCAAGGTGGACCGGTTTCGGGAACCTGCTTGCCAGCGGCGAGTTCCACTTCTCGATGCAGAGGACCGACCCAGGGAGAAAAATTATGGACCCGCGTAGAAAGCGAAGCGACGAAGTGGAAGCGCCGACACCGCGCCAGCAGGACTGGGATGCGCTGCGTGGCGCAAGGATCCTGCCCGACGGAGCAGATGAGGAAAGCCTGCCGGACACCACCGGTGTCGAGAAGGAAGGCGACCTGCCGGAGGAAGACGACGACAACCCCTATCAGGACAGTGACGATGCCTTGCCCGACGATGCCGAGGAAGCCGCCATCGGTCGCGACCCGGCGCGGCGCGGTGGTCCTTTCGACGAGGTGTAGGCCCGAAGCTGTCTGCACCGGACTTTCGTGGTGTTTTACCGGAACCCTTCGCCTGTTCGCTGGTTAGGAAATTGTCCGAACCCAGAGGAGATCGATCATGGATCACACCAATCACGCACGACTTGCCAGCACGGAACTGACGCCCGACATACTCGAAGGCGCGACCATCTATGGTCCTGACGATAAGAAGATCGGCTCTGTCGATCATCTGCATGGCAGTCAGGTTGTCATCGACGTCGGCGGCTTTCTTGGCATCGGCGCCAAGCCGGTGGCTGTCGCCGCCAGTCAGCTTGACTTCATGCGCGACGAGGATGGCGACGTCCACGCCGTCACCAGCTGGACCAAGGACCAGCTCAAGGCGATGCCGGAGCATCGCGACTGATATTTTTCGAAGGGTCGGGCTGCGGCCAGGCCCTTCCTTCGTCACGCCAGTGCGCCCTGGCGGTTTGGCTTCAGCGGCGCCCTGGGGATCAGGGAGAGACCGATGATCAGAAAACTCAAATCAGGAAAATATCGCCTCTATTCGCGCAAGGTCGATGAAAAGACCGGACGGCGACGCAACCTTGGCACGTTCGACAGCCGCGAGGCGGCCGAGAAACACGAACGCGAAGTCCAGTATTTCAAGCGCCATTGAGATCGCTCACCCGACCTCTTCAAGCGCGCAAGCAATCGCCCGGCGCTGAGCGCGCGCGCACGCTTCGGCCGGCCGGCAACCGCCGGCGCTTGAAAGCCGACGGCGGGGCAATCGGGCCTTCAGTTCGCGGAATCGCCGAGTGCTTCGGTGACGAAGGACGCCGCAATCAGATCGTCGGCGTCGAGGCGTAGGGACCCTTCGCTGCCCCCCATAATGGCTGCGACCTTCTGGAATGTCTCCATCTCGTATTCGGTAATCCTGGCATTTCGCATCCTGGCTTTCAGATCGGCGACGCGTCTGCCCAGCGAGGCGGACGCCCCGATTTCTCTTTTCGACATGGTGCCGTGCTCCTCCCCAACCCTGTTTTGCCCCTTGCCCGCTTAGCTGTACCCAGTGCTGCCTATTTATAAGGCAGCACGAATACAGTCGCGGCAACGCGCGGTACCAGGGAAGGTTCCAGCGCCAAATGGTCACTAAATAATACGGGAGGGCCGGTAGCCGACGCGACCGCGCGCGCTGCAACCGCTGGCTGCAGCCATCAGGCCAACCGACCCCGTCGCTATTCGCGACGCGGGTCAGACTTCAATCGCCTTGCGCGGACAGTCAGCGAGAAACCGACGGCACGGCTGCGGCCGAACGTGCCGTTTCGGGTGAGAACACCACAAAAGCAAAGACCAGAACAGCGGCGGCGACGATGAGCGAGCCGCCGGCAACGACAGGCTCAAGCGCCGGGTTTCCCTGCAGCATCACGTAGAGGGCCGGCAGCATGATCACCACGCCAACCGTATAGAGCCAGTAGTGGATCATGGCGACGCGGCGTGCCGCCTTTTGCGGATTGAGCGCGTAGTAGCCGCCGAAGATGGCGCTCGTCACCCAACCCAGCAGGTTGATATGCGCATGCGCCGGGAAGGCGCTGTGATCGCCTGAGATCGCCATCTGCAGGCCAGCCGCAATTCCCAATATCAGGAACACGATGGCGGTTTTAAAGAAAAGTTCCGAAACCCTAGGCATGTCGTTTCTCCCCTATGCCGTCTACCCCAACATTGCGAAGACTACACTCGGGAGTGAAGATTTTCCATGCCGTACTTGGGGTTAGCACCGCTTTTCCCTTGATATTGGCAGTTCCCTCGTGCCGGCAAAAAAACCGCCGGGGCGAACCCCGGCGGCATATAGATTGGGCCGTTTCAGCCGCGATCGGCTTTACGGCGTTGGCGCAGGTGCCAGCTTGGCCGCCATCTGGTCGATCTTCTCGGCAAGCACGCCGTTGGCCCAGTCGGTGACCTCGGCGTCGACCGGCTTGTTGGCCATATCGGCGAGTGCGTCATCGAGCGATGGGATGTCGGTGACAGCTGTGTCCGCCGCCGTCTGCGCCGCGGCAGCTGCTGTCTCAGCATCCGTGACCGCAGCTTCCAGATCCGCGATCGTCGCGTCCTGTGCCGCCTGCTCCTCGGGCGTTGGAGGCGTAATCGCGTTCGCCGCGTCGAACACCGCCTGCTGGGCCGTCACCGCGTCCTCGGCCTCCGTCACCGCCGCATTTGCTTCCTCAAGCGCAGCGGCGGCGAGCTTGGCGTTCGCGGACGCCGTCACATAAGCCTGAACGCCGGCGAACTTCTTGCTCTTGGAGTTCATATAGGCGTTGATGTTGCGTTGCAGCGAGTTCAGCCGGCCAAGCTTGGCATGGATGTTCTTTTCCTTGGGCGTCGCGGCCACCTCGACGTCATCGACGTCAGCCACGTCATCGGTCGAGGCCTTCTTTCCAGCATGAGTCGATGCCGACTTGCCATGCGAAGCGCTGTCGCCGGATTTGCCGCTATTGCCGTTGCCGCCCCCATTGCCGTTGCCGCCGCCGTTACCGCCACCATGGCCGTGGCCACCGCCGTTACCGCCACCGTTGCCACCGGCACCAGCCAGGGCCGGAGAGGCCAGGAGCGCAAACGCGGCAAGCGCCGCCAAAAGAGTTTTTCGGGATGTCATGATACCTCCTCGGGGGATAGCCGCCACCGCTGACTCGCTATAGCAGCGCCATATGAGAATTTGCTAATTCGATGGAGTAAACTTTAGATAAATGTGGTTGCGATACGCGACAATCGGCTTTGCAAAAAGGTTGGGCAAATCTTGTAACCAATTGATATATAAATATAAATATGAACACCCTTGGGCGAACCGGCCCTTTGCGCGACTGACGCCCTATACTGATCAGACCTTAGGCCTAAATGCTGGGATACTTAGGTCGCAACCAGTGGAACCCATGACCGTCGTCGCATAACTTATCGAGCAGTATCGAACACAGATTTGACATCACCTGCCGGCCATCAACTTAATGATAAAGCTTCCAGAACGCAGCCTTCGGCGCATCGGTGATGGTCAATTGTCGCCCGGGACGGACGGCCTTTTTTCAAGCGCTTGCGGCATTGAGCCTATGGCATCAGCAGGATATCGGCGCCCGGCTGTTCGTCGAACAGCACCGCACAGCCGCGTCCCAGCGCTACCGCCGACAGCGCGTTGGCGACTGCCTCGTCCGGCGACACAAAATCACCCGTCAGCACCCGCAACTCTTCCACCGCCTTGGCCATAGACACGCAGTGCCCGGCAACGCGATCGCTCGTACAAGCGTCAATGACGCTGACGAGGTCGCTCATCTCGAACTGGCCCATACCGGCCTCCACGAAACAATGTCCCATCGAGACAATCAACGCCGTGGCGAGAGACAATGTTCCCTGCATCCGGCGGCAAGGCAAATCGACGGCCGGATCTCCTGCGAAGGTTAAACGCCACGCTTGACAGCGGACCCTGTTTGTTCTCTATTTGTTCTGAAAAGCCACCCCTCGCAACAGACGCGGCTAATGCTGCAACGCCTAAAGGAACGGCCGGGATGGAACCGACCATCCTGCATGCGGATCTCGATGCCTTCTATGCCTCGGTCGAGCAGCTGCTCGACCCGTCGCTCAGGGGCAAGCCGATTGCCGTCGGTGGCGGGGTCGTGCTGGCCGCTTCCTACGAAGCCAGGGTTTTCGGCGTGCGCGGCGGGATGCCGGGACGACGCGCGCGGGAGCTCTGCCCGCAGTTGATCTTTGTTGGCGGAAATTTCGGCGAGTACCAGAGGATGGGCGATGCCGCGATAAAAGTGCTCGACGATTTTACGCCGCTGGTCGAGCGCATCTCCATCGACGAGGCCTTTGCCGATGTCGCCGGCTGCACGCATCTGTTCGGGGCGCCGGCCGAGATCGCCGCCACGGTGCGTCGGCGTGTGCGGGCCGAGCTCGGCCTGCCGATCTCGATCGGCGTGGCGCGCACCAAGCACCTGGCCAAGATCGCCTCGCAAGTGGCGAAACCCGACGGGCTGGTGGTCGTCGATCCGGAAACGGAGCTCGCCTTCCTGCACGACCTGCCGGTCGGCTTGATGTGGGGCGTCGGCCCGGCGACCAAGGCGCGGCTGGCCGAGATCGGTGTCGAGACCATCGGCCAGCTGGCCAAGACCCATAGCGGCGCGTTGCGCCGGCTGCTTGGCCCCGCCGCCGGCGAGAAGCTGGCATCGCTGGCATGGAACCGCGATCCGCGAAAACTCGAGACGCACCGGCGGGCGCACTCGGCCGGCGCACAGTCGGCACTCGGCAAGCGGCCGGCCGAGGCCCATGTCTTCGGACCTGTTCTTCTGCATCTGGCGGACCGGGTCGCCAGCCGGCTCAGGGCGAAATCGCGGCCCGGCCGCACGGTGACGGTGCGGGTGCGTTTCGCCGATCTGCATGCGGCCACGCGCTCGGTGACGCTCGATCAGCCGATTTCGGCAACCGCGATGCTGGCCGAAATCGCCGAGGAGCTGGTGCGCGGCGTGCTGGCCGCCAACCCGCGGGAGAAGACCATCTCGCTGCTGGCGATCTCGGTGTCGCAGTTGGAAGAAAGTGCCGAGCTGCAGCTCGAGTTGCCGCTCGGCCTCGATGACGAGAAGCAGCGGCCCGGCAGCAAAAAGGGCCTGGCGCGCTTTGGCGCCGACCGCGCCATCGACAAGATCCGCCAGCGCTTTGGCAAAGAGGCGGTCGGCTATGGCGCGGTGGCGCTGGAAGCCCGGCGCTCGGTTCCCGACGCCTTCCGCGAACTGGCGGAGAAGGAACTGTGAGACCTATCGGCCGGTGCGCCAATAGCAGGAGCATCACCCTTGGCACGCCAAACTTTCCATGGGCGTAAAATCTTGCACAGGCAATGTCGCAAACGCCGCTGTGCCTCTATAACAGGCCGGGTGGGAAAGGTGGATCGTGCGATTGCTTGGGGTTTTCCTGGGAGAATTCTTGCAGCGGTGGGGCAGACTATCGCTGGCCCTGCAGTTCCTCATTGCCGGCGGTATCGGGCTGCTGGTGGTGATGCTGGTGGTTGGCCTGTGGGTGACTTCGCAGATCCGGCAAGGCGTCATGCGCAATTCCGCCGCGACCACGGCGCTCTATGTCGACAGCGTGATCGCGCCGCTGTTGCCCGACATGCGCAAAAGCCGCGAGCTCGACGACACCGTCAAGCGGGCGCTGGACGAGACGCTCGACCAGGGTGCACTCGGCAAGCGGCTGGCGTCGTTCAAGCTGTGGCGGCGCGACGGCACGATCCTCTACGCCAAGGATACGACGCTGATCGGCAAGGTGTTCGAGCCGAACGCCAACCTGGTCGCCGCCTTCAGCGGCAATGTCGTGGCCGAGTACAACGACCTCGATGACGACGCCGAGAGCTCATACGAGAAAAAGACGGTGGCTGGACCGCTGCTGGAAATCTACAATCCGATACGCGAACCCTGGTCGGGCGAAGTCGTTGCCGTTTCAGAGTTCTACGAGGTTGCCGACGACTTCGAATCGACTCTGAACGTCGCCCTGTGGCAAAGCTGGCTGGTGGTGGCCGGCGCCACGGCGGCGGCATTGGCGCTTTTGTCGGGCATCGTCTTTCGCGGCAGCCGCACCATTCAAACCCAGCGGACGGCGCTTGAGGCCAAGATTGCCGAATTGCGGGCGCTGCTGTCGCAGAATTCATCGCTGCGCCAACGCGTGCAGCACGCCTCGCGCCGCGCCGCCGCGCTCAACGAACGCTATCTCAGGCGCATCGGCGCCGATCTCCACGACGGGCCGGCCCAACTCGTGGCGCTGGCGGCACTCAGGATGGACAGCCCGATCCTGCTTGATCCCGGCGCCTCCACCGCGCTGCGCGAAGCCGAGATCGCCGACATCCACAAAACGCTTGACGAAGCTATCCACGAGATACGCGGCATCTGCAACGGTCTCGTCCTGCCGCAGATCGAGACGGCGGCGGTGTTGGACATATTGCGGCTGGCGGTCGCCGAACACCAACGGCGGACCGGAACCTCGGTTTTGCTGACGCTGCCGAAGCGCTTGCGCGAACCCGGTCCTTCCGAGAAGATCAGCATCTATCGTTTTGTCCAGGAAGGCTTGAACAATGCCTATCGCCATGGAAAAGGTCGGGATCAGGCGGTGAAAGCGGCAATGAAAGGTGGCAAGCTGTTCGTCGAGGTGCTGGACGGCGGTCCCGGATTCGACCCGGCAAGAAGCGAGGGCCTTGGCCTCGCCGGTCTCCGGGAGCGTATCGAGAGCATAGGCGGCCAGTTCGAAACCGTATCCGGCCCACAAGGCACACGACTGGTGATATCATTGTCCATCGAGGAGCAATCGTGACCCACGCCATCCGCATTGCCATTGTCGACGACCATCCATTGTTTCGCGAGGGCGTAGCGCGCAGCCTCGGCGA
>NZ_JBSKBQ010000008.1:0-245448 GCF_053714375.1 Mesorhizobium sp. ArgA1 | reverse complement strand
GTCTTGCCATGGTCAACGTGACCAATCGTGCCGATGTTCACATGAGGCTTAGTGCGCTCGAATTTACCTTTTGCCATAGTCTCTTTCCTTGGACGGCCTTGACCTTCAGTTCAGTCGAATGCGGGGCGATTAGCGACTACGGCCGAAAAACACAAGTGCCTTGTGGCCGGCTGCGCTGTCCACTCGGTCAGAACCGATGATCCGATTGCGGGATATGGCGCTGATATAGGAACGCGCGACGGGAAATGAAATGGGGGCTGCAGGCTTCGCCGCCTGCCTGCAATTCCCGCCCATGTCCTGGCCTTTACCTGCCCGACGGGCAGCCCGCGCGTGGCCCATTGCCGCTGCGGCGCCGGTCTGATTTTCTCGTCCGATGCATTTCATCCCCACCTCCATACGCGGCCCGCTGTTCATGATCGTTTCGACGGGGTCCTATCTCGTCAACGACACGATGATGAAGCTCGCGACCACGGGCTTGCCGTCCTATGAAGTGCTGTTCCTGCGTGGGGTTGCGGCAACGCTGTGGGGCATGCCGCTGCTGTTCCTGCTGGGCTATGGCAGGCAGATCCCGCTGATCTTCGACAGCAAAGTGCTGCGCCGCAACCTGCTCGAGCTGGCGGCGATCCTTTGCTACGTGGTGGCGCTGGCCAACATGCAGATCGCGGATTCGACCGCGCTCGGGCAGATCACCCCGCTTCTGATGCTGGTCGGCTCTTCCATCCTGTTCGGCGAGCGGATCGGCGGCGTGCGCATGGCGCTGATCGGTCTTGGTTTCGTCGGCGCGGTCATGGTGGCGCAGCCGACCATGGAGGGCATCTCGGTCTATGCCTTGCTGGCGCTCGGCAACGCGGCATTGGCTGCGGCACGCGATCTCGCCGGCAGGCGGGTTCCGGCGGAGGTACCGGGCATGATCGTCGCCATTTCCGCCGTCGTGGTGGTGCTGATCGGCGCGGGTGCCGCGCATCTGGTTTCCGAGCGCTGGGTGATGCCGGAAGCCCGTCACCTGCTTTTGATGGCCGGCGCCGGGTTCTTCCTGATCTTCGGCCATTTCTTCATCTTCATGGCCTATCGCGTGGGGCCGACCGGCGTCGTGGCTCCGTTCTATTACTGCTTCACCGTCTGGGCGGTCATTTCAGGTGTGCTGGTGTTCGGACAGTTCCCGAATGCCTTGGCTGTGTGCGGCATCTTGCTGGTGGTGGCGAGCGGACTGACCATCGTGTCGCTGGATGAACGCAAGCGCAGGCTGACCGTCGTCGCCTGACCCCGAGAGGCAACGCATCGAAGCAGACCTGGCCGGAAAACCTTCTAGAGCAGGCTTGGCGCTTAAAGCGTCCGCTTGCCGCTGATCTGGTGATAGGCCCACAGCACGACGACCGAGCCGACGATGGCGACGATCAGGCTCCAGATGTTGAGGCCGGTGACACCCACGCCGAAGAGTTGACTGGAGATCAGGCCGCCGACGATGGCGCCGACAATGCCGAGCGCAATATCCATGATCAGGCCCTGACCGGTCTTGTTGACGATCTTGCTGCCGACGAAGCCGGCGATGGCGCCAAGGATGATCCAGCTGATGATGCCCATTTTTCCTCTCCATTCCCCTGCCGGCCGATCATGGTCACATGATTGTCAAAAGCTCAAGCCAACTTGAAATTCGGCCCGCATGCGCCATTCTAGCGATGGGACGGGCTTGGTCGCTATGGAGGATTGACCTATGGGACTTTTTGACAACGCCGTACCCGGCGGCAACATCACCAAGCCGTTGATGATCGCGCTCGGCGCGCTGCTGGTCGGAAAGATGCTGAGCGGCAGAAATGCCGAACAGCCTGACGAACCCGCCCAGCCTCAAACGCCCGTCCCCACCGGCACCACCGCTTCCGGCGACGGCGGCCTGCTCGGCGGGCTCGGCGGACTGCTCGACAGGCTGAAGGACGCCGGCCATGGCAACGTCGCTGACTCATGGGTCGGCACCGGGCAGAACCAGCCGATCAACGCCAACGATCTTGGCAAGGCGATCGGTCCGCAGGTCATCCGCGAGATCGCGCAGAGGACCGGGCTCGACGAGCAGGAGCTGCTCAAGCAATTGTCCACCGCCCTGCCCGGCATCGTCGACAAGCTGACGCCAAACGGCCAGGTGCCGCAGCAGCACCAGGTCGCGTCCGCATTCAACAACTAGGCGCCGCTGACCTTGGCCATCTGGACACTGCGGGCGCTTCAGCCCGCGCGGCGTCTTGGTGTCTGTCGGTCGAAGGGAAGGAAGTTTGGAGCGGGTAGCGGGAATCGAACCCGCATATTCAGCTTGGAAGGCTGCTGCTCTACCACTGAGCTATACCCGCGCGTCGTTTCAAGGCTCGCGGGCTGGCAGTGGTGGAGAGGGTTGGATTCGAACCAACGTAGGCTAAGCCAACGGATTTACAGTCCGTCCCCTTTAACCACTCGGGCACCTCTCCAGCCTGCCGTCGAAGCCTTGCAACGAGGCATTCTCGCCGATCCCGTTTGAACCCGAAGGTTTTCTCCGAAATCAGCGAAGCGCCTTATGGCGGCAAGGCCAGTGGGTGTCAACCGCACGTCTGGGCAAAATGCGCTGAATTTGACAGCCCGCCCGGCAAGCCGGCTTTCTGCCTGTATCCATGCCCCTGCGACACAGCTATAGAAGCCGGCCATGAGCAATGACAACACGCCCAAGACCGCCAAAGACACCCACTACGCCAAGCTGCGCCGCGCCCACCGCGACGAGAAAGCCGGCGGCGCGCCTGCCTTCCGGCCGCGCCAGCCGGTTCCGCCGGGCGAGAACGCCGCGGACGGGCTGGTGCGGCTTTATGGCCTGCACACGGTACGCGCAGCGCTCGACAATCCGCGCCGGCGGATCAAAAAGATGCTGGTGACGCGCAATGCGTCCGAGCGGTTAGCGATCGCCGATCTTGCGGCTCTGCCGTTCAAGGCCGAACTGGTCGAGCCGCGAGACATCGACAAAGTCACCGGTTCGGACGCCGTCCACCAGGGCGTGCTGATCGAGGCTGAGCCGCTAAAACCCAAGCGCCTCGACGCGCTCGGCGACACGAAACTGGTGCTGGTGCTCGACCAGGTCACCGACCCGCACAACGTCGGCGCCATCCTGCGCTCGGCCGTCGCCTTCGGCGCCGGCGCGCTGATCACCACGGCCCGTCACAGCCCGCAGGAATCCGGCGTGCTGGCCAAATCCGCATCCGGCGCGCTGGAACATATCGACCAGATCGAGGTGAAGAACCTGGCCGACGCGCTGGGCCAATTGCACGTGGCCGGCTTCCAGACCATCGGCCTCGATTCGGACGGTCCGGCCGAACTCGAGACGAGTTTTTCGGGCGACAAGATCGCGCTGGTGCTCGGCGCCGAAGGCAAGGGCCTGCGCCAGAAGACGCGCGAGACGGTCACCACCCTCGCCCGCCTCGACATGCCCGGCGCGATTCGTTCGCTCAACGTGTCGAATGCCGCGGCGGTGAGCCTATATGCGGCGCGGGCTTTCTTGAAGCGCGGCTGAGACGGCAGGCCGCCCAGGAGACATAACGAAACGAGAAACGGGCTCCGGCGACAGGCGCAGGAACCCGTTCTCTGATCGGACAAGATTTGGCAGCTTGGGAACGTTGCGCTGCCCTCTCCTGACTTATGCTGCTTTTCCTTTGGCTGCGGTTGCTTCGCTGCCGACCTCGAAATTCGCCATCCGCTCCAGCGCACGAACCAGTGCCGAGTGATCCTCCTTCGCCCCGCCATTCGCCGCGCAGGAGTTGAAAAGCTGCTGCGTGGTTGAGGTGTTAGGCAAGGCGACGCCGAGCGCCTTGGCGCCTTCCAGTGCGAGGTTAAGATCCTTCTGGTGCAGTTCGATGCGAAAGCCCGGCGCGAAGGTGCGCTTGACCATGCGCTCGCCATGCACCTCGAGGATGCGCGACGCCGCCAGCCCGCCCATCAGCGCCTGCCTGACCTTGGCTGGGTCGGCGCCGGCTTTCGATGCAAAAACAAGCGCTTCGGCGACGGCTTCAATGGTCAGCGCGACGACGATCTGGTTGGCGACCTTGGTGGTCTGTCCGACGCCGTTCGGCCCGACAAGCGTGATGTTCTTGCCCATCTTCTCGAACACAGGCTTGGCGCGTTCGAACGCCTTGTCCTCGCCGCCGACCATGATGGTCAGCGACGCCGCCCTGGCGCCGACCTCGCCGCCCGAAACCGGTGCGTCGAGGTAATCGCAGCCGAGATCGTTGATCTTTTTCGCGAAGGACTTGGTTTCGATCGGGGAGATCGAGCTCATGTCAATGACCAGTTTGCCCTTGCTGAGGCCGGCGGCAACGCCGTTCTCGCCGAACAGCACATCGGCGACCTGCGGCGTATCGGGCACCATGGTGATGACGATGTCGGCGGCTTTCGCCACCGCGGCGTGGCCGGTGACGGACTTCAGGCGGCCCTTGGCGATGAGATCGGCCGGCGGTTTCGAACGGTGGTCGCTGGCGACGACGGTGTAGCCGGCATCCAGCAGATGCCCCGCCATCGGCGCGCCCATGATGCCGAGGCCGATAAAGCCGATGGTTTCCATTGTGGTTCTCCGTCCTTTGTTAGGCCGCGTTCCTTCGCGCCCCCCTCTGGCCTGCCGGCCATCTCCCCCACGAGGGGGGAGATTGGCAGCTGTGGCGCCGGCTCCCTTCACCCAACGTGGTACATTGGCGAAAGCCGCGATGACATCTGATCTCCACCCTCGTGGGTGAGATGTCCGGCAGGACAGAGGGGGGCGCGAAGGATCGCTACTTCAATTGCGACAGCCCCTAAGCCGCCGCGCTCCCCCGCCCGGCACGCTCCCGAAACCACCCCAGCCCCGCCTCGGTCCCCGCCTTCGGCTTGTACTCAGCCCCCACCCAGCCGGAATAGCCGATCCGGTCGATGTGCTCATACAGGAAGGGATAGTTGATCTCGCCCGTCCCCGGCTCGTGACGGCCGGGATTGTCCGCAAGCTGGATATGCGCGATGCGGCCAAGGTTTGCCTCGATGGTACGGGCGAGATCCCCCTCCATGATCTGCATGTGGTAGATGTCGTATTGCAGGAACAGGTTCTTCGAGCCGACGCGGTCGACCAACGCCAGCGCCTGCTCCGAGGTGTTGAGGAAGAAGCCTGGAATGTCGCGCGTGTTGATCGGCTCGATCAAAAGCCGGATACCGGCCTGCTCCAGCTTTTCGGCGGCGAAGGCAAGATTCTCCGCAAAGGTGTTTTCCAGCACGGCGCGATCCGCTCCTTGCGGCGCGATGCCGGCAAGGCAATTGACCTGTTCGCAGCCGAGCGCATGCGCGTAGCTGATCGCCTTGGCGATGCCCTGCCGGAATTCCGGCACCCGGTCAGGCAGCACGGCAATGCCGCGCTCGCCCTTTGCCCAGTCGCCTACGGGCAGGTTGAACAGCACCTGGGCGAGCCCGTTCTTTTTCAGCCGCGCCGCGACCACATCGGGCGCATGGTCATAGGGACCGATATATTCTACCCCCTTGAAGCCGGCCCGGGCAGCGGCATCGAAGCGGTCGAGGAAATCATGTTCGCCGAAGAGCATCGACAGATTGGCTGAAAAACGCGGCATTCTTTTTCTCCCTAGTCCAACATGACGATCGCTGTCGGCGCATCCTCATGGCTTTCGGCAAGGTCCTCGAATTCGGTGATCTTGTCGATTTCCGTGCCCATGGAAATGTTGGTGACGCGCTCGAGGATGAATTCGAGCACCACCGGCACCTGATATTCCTTCATCAGGCGCTGAGCTTCCTTGAACGCGCCGGCGAACTCTTCCGGCTTCCGCACCCGGACCGCCTTGCAGCCCATCGCTTCGGCGACCGCGACATGGTCGACGCCGTATCCGGCCTCCGGATCGTTGGCGCGGTTGACGTTCTCGAAGGCGAGGCTGACCTCATAATCCATCGAAAAGCCGCGCTGCGCCTGGCGGATCAGGCCGAGATAGGCGTTGTTCACGACGACATGGATGTAAGGCAGCCTGTGTTGCGCGCCGACGGCCAGTTCCTCGATCATGAACTGAAAATCATAGTCGCCCGACAGCGCCACGATGGTGCGGTCCGGATCGGCGGCGCGCACGCCGAGTGCCGCCGGCAGCGTCCAGCCGAGCGGGCCGGCCTGGCCGCAATTGATCCAGTTGCGCGGCTTGTAGACATGCAGGAACTGCGCCCCGGCGATCTGCGACAGGCCGATCGTGGTGACATAGGTGGTATCGCGGCCGAACGCCTTGTTCATCTCCTCATAGACGCGCTGCGGCTTCAGCGGCACCTGCTCGAAATGCGTCTTTCGCTTCATCGTCTTCTTGCGGCCCTGGCATTCCTTCGCCCAATCCGACCAGTCGCGCAATTTGCCGGCCGTCTTCCACTCGGTGGCGATATCGAGCAGCATTTTCAGCGCCGCACCGGCATCCGAGACGACGCCGAGATCGGGCGCGAAGACGCGGCCGATCTGCGTCGGCTCGATATCGACATGAATGAACTTCTTGCCCTTGGTGTAGACATCGACCGAACCGGTGTGGCGGTTGGCCCAGCGGTTGCCGATGCCGAAGACGAAATCGGCCTCCAGCATGGTCGCATTGCCATAGCGATGCGAGGTCTGCAGCCCGCACATGCCGGCCATCAGCCGGTGATCGTCGGGGATCGCGCCCCAGCCCATCAGCGTCGGGATTACCGGAACGCCGGTGATTTCGGCAAATTCGATCAACAGGTCGGACGCATCGGCATTGATGATGCCGCCGCCGGCGACGATCAGCGGCTTTTCAGCCGCGTTGAGCATCGCAAGCGCCCTCTCGGCCTGGGCGCGCGTCATCGCCGGCTTGAACGGGACAAGCGGCTCATAGGCGTCGATATCGAACTCGATCTCGGCCAGTTGCACATCGACCGGCAGGTCGATCAGCACCGGACCCGGCCGCGACGAACGCATCAGGTGAAACGCCTTCTGCAGGGCCATCGGCACGAGATAAGGCTCCATGACAGTCACGGCCCATTTGGCGACCGGCGCGGCAATCGCGGCAATATCGACCGCCTGGAAATCCTCCTTGTTCAGCCGCGCCCGCGGCGCCTGGCCGGTGATGCACAGGATCGGGATGGAGTCCGCCGCAGCCGAATAGAGCCCGGTGATCATATCGGTGCCGGCCGGCCCCGAGGTACCAATGCAGAGCCCGATATTGCCTGCCTTCGCCCTCGTGTAACCTTCTGCCATATGCGAGGCCGCCTCGACGTGACGCGCCAGTATGTGGCGGATCGTGCCCCTCGCCTTCAGCGCTGAATAGAACGGATTGATCGCCGCGCCCGGCACGCCGAAGCCGCAGGAAATGCCTTCCTTTTCGAGAACGAGAACCGCTGCATCGACAGCGCGCATCCTGGCCATGTCCAGCCTCCGCAAGTTTGTTGGTTGGCTGACAATGCCAGTGCTGTTTCGATTTTTCAATTTTTTCAGAATATTTTTTCATTTAGAGAAAACCGCCTCTGATAGCTGATTTTATTTGGCTTTTCGTTTTCCAAGAATCCGGCAACGCAAACGAGTGAAAAACTTTTTCATTGCTTGTTCGGCGAATTCGGGGAGAATGACGCCATGGAAACCAGTGAAAAACGTCAGCGCGGCCGGCCGCGCGCCTTTAACGGGCCGGCCGAGGCCGGCTCGGTGCAGTCGCTCGACCGCGCCTTGCGCATTCTGGCGATTGTTGCCGAGGGCAGCGGCTTGTCTCTCAGCGAGATTGCCGGGCGCAGCGAACTTGCCGCCTCCACCGCCTATCGCATGCTAACCACGTTGCAGAACCACGGTATGGTCGAATTCGACACCAACCACCAGCTGTGGTCGATCGGGGTCGAGACCTATCGCATGGGCGCGGCCTTCCTGCGCAGCCGCAAGCTGGTCGACCGCGCCCGTGTCGTCATGCAGGAGCTGATGGAGAAGACCGGCGAGACCGCCAATCTTGGCGTCGCCGAAGACGACTGCGTGGTCTTCGTCAGCCAGGTCGAGACGCATCAGGCGATCCGCGCCTTCTTCCGCCCGGGCACGCGCAGCTCCTTCCATGCCTCGGGCATCGGCAAGGCGGTGCTGGCGCAGCTCGAGCCGGAACGCGTCGCCGCCATCCTGCGCAAATCGGGCCTGCAGCGCTTTACCGACAAGACATTGTCCGACATTTCGGCCCTCGCCCACGATCTGGCCGTCATCAAGCATCGTGGCTGGTCGGTCGACGATGAAGAGCGGCATCCCGGCATGCGCTGCGTGGCCGCCGCCATCTTCAACGAGTTCGGCGAACCGATCGGCGGTGTGTCCGTGTCCGGCCCGACGGTGCGGGTGACGCCCGAGCGGCTTGACGAGATCGGGCCGCTGGTGCGCGACGCCGCAGCGGAGGTGACGAAGATGATCGGTGGACATAGGTCAGGCTGATCGGCCGCCCGGCAGAGCGCTCCCGGTCGCATCCCGACTGCATGATCGTCTTGCCGCGATATCCGGATGCGTGCGAAAGGGCATGGATGCGGAAAACGGTTCAGATTTTGCTCGCGGCCTCGCTTTGCGGGTGCGTAGCGGCACCACCTCGCACCGATGCCAGTGGCCGTCGCGCCGATCCGATTGCGATCTCGCTCGCCCTGGAGGAGACCATCACCATTGGCGTGCGCCAGCACTTGAAAAACCCGGTGGCAGCGAGGTTTGGACCAATGCTTGCCGGTGAGCGCAAGGTGAACGGCCGCAAAGAGATCATGGTATGCGGCTCTGTCGATGACAAGAATGCTGCCGGCGGTTCTACTGGCTATGAGCCTTTCCTTGGCAAGATCTACCCGGATGCCGACAACAGCTTCGAACTCGCCGCAATGGGCAACACGTCGCAAGCCGAGATTGCGGATGCCTGCCGCGCGGCAGGGTTGCCGATCGACGCGCAGAAATCCTAGCGAAAAAATGAAAAAGGGGCTGTAGAGCCCCTTCTTCATTTGCCTGAAGCCGACGTGTCAGAGGCGGCAATAGTGGCGGTAGCCGTCATAGCCGACATAGGTGTCGGAGTACGGATCGTAGCTGGCGTAGCGGTTGGCGCAGCGGCGGACGTGCCAGGAACCACCTTCGTCATCGACATAGACGGTGCGCGGCTGCTGGCTGAGCAGGCTGCCGAGAACGAAGCCGCCAACGCCGGCGGCAATGCCGATGCCGATTTCGCGGTTGTGATGATGGCTGTGAGCGGCCGAAGGCTGCACGGTGCCGGCCAGCGAGGTGGCGGCGACGGTGCTGGCGATGAGGGCCGAAGCGATTTTGCGCGTGAACATGACGATCTCCTTGTTTCGTTGGAGAGGCGATCCATCCGCCTCTTGATCGTCTGTCGCAGCGAGCAGGAAAAAGGTTCGAAGGTTGTTTGAGATTTTTCTCGAGCCTGAAAAACCCTGCTGTTACCGGCTTTCATCGCTCTCCGGGCCTCGGCGCCACACAGTGCGAACAGGGAGTAGCGAATAGCGAGTAGGGAAAGGGCTTCCTATTCGCTATTCGCTATTCGCTATTCGCTTCGCTCAACCCATCCCCGTCACATGCCGCAGCCAGAAGGCGAGCACGACGAAGCCGACGATGGTGGCGATGCCGGTCCAGTCGATTTTGGCGCTCTTCACGTCCTTGATGAGCTTCACCACGAGCAACCAGGCGATGACGACGAGCGGGAGAATGATGACAAGTCTGATCATGCGAGCCCCCTAACCAGGCGATTGCATCTCCACGATATGTAGGAACAGGTTTGGCGGTTTTCAGCACGGCGCCGCCGGCCGGCCGGCTTGGTCCATTGGCAACCGAAAACGGAGTTTTGTCTTTACTGGCGCGGCAAATATGCTAACCGGAGCGCCATGCCCTTGTAGCTCAGCTGGTAGAGCAGCGGTTTTGTAAACCGAAGGTCGGCGGTTCGATTCCGTCCGGGGGCACCAGTTTCCACCCGACAATCCCCAGAAATCAAGGAACTCAAGGGTTTCAACGTCCCCCGAGGTACACCAAAAGGTACACCGAGGGGTACACGAAGGATGAAAATGGCACTGGAACATGTCCAGCCGCGCGGCAATCGGAAGGTCTATCGTCGGAAGGTGCCCAAGGCACTTCAAGGCATTCTAGGCAAGAAGGAGATGGTGCTTCGCCTCGGCAAAACCGACGCCGAGGTTCGCAAGCAGTATGACACCACCCACTCTGAGGCGGAGCAAATCTTCGCCAAAGCATGGGACGAGTTGCGTGGGGTGAAGGCAGCGCCAGCGAAGCTCACAGCGCGCGAACTGTTCGACCAAGCGACCAAGCGACTTCGGGACCTCGGCTTCAACCCGTATCGCGCTGGCAGCGGCGCGCCCGATGATCCTGATGAGCTTGCCGAATGGATCTCTCGCGAAGTCATCGCTGAGGAGATCGTCAAAGGTTATCCGAGGGATGAACAGACGGACCACCCCGTTGGCGTTTCTGACGAGGACCGGGCACTGCTGACGCTACTGACTTCCTCAAATACGCCCATCGGTCCCTCACCTACTCTAGAGGACGCCAAGCGGCGCTATCTGACGGACAGGTTCACCAAGACAAACCCCTCCGAGAAATCGAAGAAGCGGGACGAGCAACAAGCCGATCGCGTGGTTGGACATGTCATATCGGCTCTCGGCTATGATCCCGTGCTGGCGGACATGAAGCGCGCCGATGCAAGAACTGTTGCTAACGCCATGTTGAAGGAAATCCCGACTGCCGCGACCGTAGACCGATACCTCAATGTCGTGCGCGCAATCGTTGCCCACGGCATTCGCGAGTTCGACCTAACCGGCACAAAGAACCGATTCGAGAAGCTTGATGTTGCCGACAGCAGTAAGGAACCGGACAAGCGAAAGAGGCTCCCCTTCACTGCCGAGCAGTTGGCAGCGACGCGGGAGCGGGTACTTGATCGCGCTGCCAGCGATCTCCAACAGATTTGGAGGCTCCTAGAAGGCACCGGCTGCCGTCTATCTGAGATTACTGGGCTTCGGGTCAGGGACGTTATGCTGGAGGCACAATATCCGCATATCGACGTAGAGTGGCATGACGAGCGCCGGGTCAAGACCCAGGTGTCTCGCCGGAAGGTCCCGCTCATCGGTGACGCCCTCCAGGCAGCGCGAGAGGCTGTCAAAGCGGCAGGCGACAGCAAGATGCTATTCGCCCGTTACGGTCACGAAGGCGGCGGCGACAAAGCCTCGGCGGCGCTAGGAAAGCACGTCAGAGCTGCCGTGACCGACAAGAAGGTGACCACCCACTCGTTGCGGCACCGCATGGAGGATTTGCTGGTGATCGCTTGGGTCCCGGAGAAGCTCAAGCGGTCGATCATGGGTCACTCGGGGGGCGGCGCTGGGGACAACTACGGGGGCGAAGAGGCGCGGCTTAAGGTGGCGACCGAGGCGATGCTGAAGGCCCTTGGGAAGAACGACGCATCGAGAGACCTACCGCAGGGGCCGAATTAACGTAGTACTGCATAGCGAGTGATATGAAGGAGGCGCACCGGTGCCTATAAGGACTCTAGATCGCTGGCGACATCTACTTAAGCCGCTTCCAATTACGCTCGACTGCCCTACCATGAAGATGATCGGTCGTGACTTTGAACCGCCCATTTTTACAGGTTCCGGTCGCATCGTGATCAAGAGTTTCACCGGCATTGAGTACCGGATGTATGCCACCCCCTTGGAAGGTGGTGACGCCTTCAGGCGCCTCGTTCAGATGGAGAAAGACCCCTACGACGCCACTAGTCGCTTTCGCCTGATTGCCACGGATATCCAAGGAACTGAATGGGCAGCGGGTTGGACACATCCACAGCTAGGAGAGACGAAGAGCGGCGTCTGGGAGTTGTTCGGTGATCTACACTCCTTACTAACAGGAGCTTCCGGGCCGTGGGTGTCCGACGAATCTGGAGTGGAACTAGTCTTCCAGCCTGAGCTTCGGCTGCCTGTGGATACGCCCGTGGTCACGGTCTCCACGCTAGAGGGTGTGGAGATCGAACGGGGTTGGCGCCTCGCCAAACGGACCGTAAAAGTTCTTGACTCAGAAATCGAATTTTTTCGCACCAAACGAGGTGGCTCTCTCTGGATAACCGCGCGATCATCAAAGGCATTACCGCACCCGTACACCGAGAATTGGCTTGGTGAGCCGTTGCGAATCTTGCTCGGTCAGTTGAGCTATCCACGCCTAGTTGCCCGCAACTTTGGTGGAGGCAGGGCGCAAGTTTCGTTACGGCCATCTCCGAGGCAATTCAGAGATTCGGCCCTCGCCTCGCTCGTGGGCGGAAACCCACTCGAGGCCAAACCGGACTTCTGGACGCTATACGGGAAACTGCTCGAATTTATCGCAAACGCCCGTGATGAGAGCGGTCATCCGAATTTCGAAGCACATCTACTTACCCGCCTCTACGAGGAAATCATTCAGGCTACACAAGGGTCGCGATGGGTGCTTTGCCTCACGCTGGCGGGTGTCGCAGAAGGCCTCACGAAACTGCTAATGGGTCCGACTCCCCTAAAGGCCGACTACCCCGAGGAGGATCTAGAAAGCATTCGCGCCCACGTCGCCGCCTGGAAAGGCAACGCGGAATTAAAGTCGCGTCTGCTTAGCGCGATTCGCAACGCTGGAGTACGGACCGTCGGCAAATTCCTTCGAGACCTTCAGCAAACGGGCGCCCTTACTGCCGCCAATGTCGGTGCTTGGTCTGATCTGCGTAATCACGTGATGCACGGGAATTTGGTTTCGCCTTACTCCACAAGGGAGGAGGATCAAAGCATCGTCGACTTAGCCGATCTGGTTCATAGATTGACGAGAGCAATTGTCGGGATCGACGCTGGGCAACCGACTACCATTGACTCCAGCCCACCTCACGAAGGCAAATCTTAGAGGCGACCGTGTGCAATCTCTACAACATCACCACCAGCCAGGACGCCATCCGCGAGTGGACCCGCGCCATGCGCGATATCATGGGCAACCTTGAGCCGTCGCTAGATGTCTACCCCAACATGCCGGGCGCAGTGGTACGCAACGCCCCCGACGGTCAGCGCGAGCTTGCCAAGCTGCTGTGGGGGATGCCGACGCCACCCGAGCGGGTCAAGGGCAAGGCCGACTACGGCACCACGAACATACGCAATCCTCAGTACGGCCACTGGCAGCAGTATGTTGGTGTCGAGCATCGCTGTGTGGTGCCAGTAACCAGCTTCGCGGAGCCCAGCCCAACGCCGGCCGATAAGGACGCCGAGACCGGCATTCAGCGGAACTATTGGTTCGCTCTCAATGAGGACCGTCCGCTGTTCTTCTTCGCGGGCCTATGGACGCGTTGGCAAGGGGTGCGCAAGGTCAAGGACGGCCCAGGCGACTTCGAGCTTTACGGCTTCATGACGACCACGCCCAACGCCCTCATCAAGCCAATCCATGAGAAGGCCATGCCCGTGATCTTGAGGACGCAAGAGGAGACGGAGACATGGCTGAGTGCCCCCTGGTCGGAAGCAAAGCGGCTACAGCGCACCGCACCTGATGATGCCCTAGTGATTGTCGAGAAACCAGCCACCCAGATCAAGTTTCCATCGCAAGGGGGTACAGCAACCAATGGCCAGTTGTCTTTGTTGTAGGGGCCACACGCACTGTCACCGCCTCGCGTGGCCCTAGACGCTTCGACCCGCGATTATCGCCACCACAGCAACAGCCGACGAAGTCGCCTCTAGGCAGAGAGCCGCCATCTGCCGCGTTGCCGTGCGACGGTGTTGCAAATGCACAGCAAGGTCGACTGCGGCCCGAGTGTGGGTTCTCACCTCTTTGTACCCGTCCCCCGGTAGCCTGTACCTGACATAAGCCTCCAGCATTCTCTTCGCATCAGTAGGACTCGGCTTCACACCGTCGGCGCTCTCATGGATTCCTTCGACGTAGACTGCTTGCCCGAGGGAGATCAGGACCTCACGGCAGACCAACCCGATGGCCTGCCAGTCCTCTTCCGCCGAGGCCGTCGAGAATTGCGTGCGGGCCTTCGCAAGGGAACGGTCGACGCGCTCCCATCCGGTCGGCTCCCGCTCCCCGACCGGACTCGGGTTGTGGACGCGGCCCACGGCGACAGCCAACGGTCCCGCGAAGAGGCTGCGGACGTATTCTCTCCGGGGTTGGTAGGCATCCATGCCTTCCGCTTTCCAGAAGCGGTAGAAGTCCCACAAGCTCTCGTGAGGGTTCTCGTACTTGATGCCCGTGGCCGCGCATCCCTCGACGAGCCGGAACTGCCGTGCGACGTAGTAGTCGTCCACCTCCTGGATACCGCCTTTCCCCGTGGCGACGGCAGTCATCATCGCGCGGTGGATGACAAGGTCGGGCAGAAGCGTGACCGGACCTTCCAAGGACTCACCGGCAACCTTGACGATGATATCAGTGGGTGCGCGATAGTCGGAGCCGGATTTCTTGCTAACCGCCGCCTCGGCGATGCGCTTCCGGTCGATGTCCGACAGAGTGGTCAGGGCCTCCGCAAAAGGCTGCGGGGCGCGCACGACTACGACCCATTGGCCGCTCCCGAAATCGCCTAGCTGGACACCTGTCTCCACCCGCGCATGCAGGAGCAGCGCCGAAAGATCGCCGCGCCGCAAGCTGTCGAGGTAAGCCCTCGCGTTCTCTCCATCCGAATCGGTCATCCCAGCAAGCCCGTACTGTAGAGGTTACGATTACCCTCCACCTGAACGATTTGGCAATGTGGGACCGAGCTCACAGCCACAAGTGCAGACCACGCGCCGCACCATCTTAATCTCGGCAAGCTCCTAACTCGAATGCCCTGCCGCTCTCGTGCTGTCGGCTTCTGCGTCTCGGCGTGCATGTAGTCATTCTTGCCGCACCGTTTGCAGCTCATTTTGCTTCCCACCGTATCGGCCTCGATGTCCCCGAAGATTTCCCTCAGATCGCTCGGCTGATACCACCGCTTGACGTTACACAGCCCACAGCGGACCAGCACGAGCTGCCCAGTCTCATGAGCATTGCTGAGCTTCCATTCGCCACCGCGCTTTCGACGTCCACCAGTATCAGGCATGATCCAAAATAGGAACTCATTCCTCTCCGGGTCAATCTGCTCTTGACATCTATGTTCTCTTTTTGTTCACTGCGGGCAGGGAGTGTGGTTGGAGGTAATCGCCATGGATCAGATTGTGACGCTTAACAGCCGCCAAGAGGCTAGCCTTCAAGCCCTCGCCGATAAGTTCGTTGCCGTCCACAAGGGCGACGTGATGAAGGCGCTCAAGGAAATGATCGTCCTCAATAGCCGACTTCAGGACCAGCTTGACACTCACTCCGCTCCGCGCCGCCGGCAGGGGTAATAGACATGAGTGACGAAATCATCCTCCCGAGGCCAGACTACGCCACAGCGCCCGGCGTCCAGCACCATTGGTGCGAGCATCCTGGCTGCTGCAGGGATGCCGGCTGGGGTTTCGCAAAGCCAAAGCAGGCACCGCATTGGTTCTGTTTCGAGCATCGCGGCGATGGTGAGAGATGCCTGTGAGGTAAGCAATGCCAGTCGAGCAACAGCAAGCCGATCCTCCCGCCATGGACTGGGAGCTTGCGGCCGATGAAGTCATTGCAACTTGCGGCGGGGACCCCAGAGAGGCCGTGAAGGCGCTCCTCGCCGCCAACGCTTCATTGGAACGCGAGGTGGCGCTGTGGGCTCCTGCGGTGAGCTATGGCTTCAGCCGGGGGTGGCATCGACGGAAGCGCGGCGGGACCGACTGACTATCACCGAAGGCCAACACCATGTCAGACCACATTCTTCCCCAGCAGAAGTCCCCTAAGCTGATCGTCGTCGCCGCCTTTGATCGCGATGAGACCGGCGAGCTCCTGCCTGTCTATGGGCCAGCCGAGCAGCAGACCGAGGATCGGGCAATCAGGACCGCAAAGGGCTTGGCGGGGAAGCACGCCGGGGTCATCGCGTGGTCACGGGAGGCCAACCCGGCGCTTGGCGAATACGGGGAACCGACCACGCTTTTTGTGGGTGGCGACGTGCCGGACATGGAGTAGCGTTGCCGTCCGTGCCGACCAATCACGAAGAATTTGGCGCGTAAACAAAGCCTTACTGCGAAGGCGCCTTGATAACTCCGATCCAAGCTTGGTCAAATCCAACCTTCGGAAGGACAACATACTTTTGGCCACATACAGAGTAAGGTGCGACAGACGCATTGTTCCATTGGACCCAAGTTGAGTCTTTTGGTGGCGCGATCGCCTGACTGTACCCCTCCGCAGCTTTCAGGAACACCGTTCCCACATCTACTTTGCTGATGTCTTGGCCGACCTTGGCGGTCACTTCTGCGACCTGCGACTCAACATCATTGCATGCGAGATTGAAAACTGGGGTTTTCTTCGGAGCCTCGTCTTTACAATACAACGGTGAAGGCATGAGGTCTGATGAATCGACCATCTTGACCTTGCCCGTACATGGTTGAAAATTCGCCTTATCTCCAGCTCGGGACAACACATACCCCACAACTCCGCCACCTCCCAGAAGCTCGTAGGGGCCCTCCAGAACGGCGACCCCAGAGACGATCTCAGCTACTTTTTGGTCGTCCGAAGTAGCCTGCTGCGCGGTAACATCACCCAAAGGGAACATGGCTAATGTGATAGCCAAAAAAAGCCGTCTATTATTCACAATTCTTCTCCCCAGCCTCAGGTTCTCGACGTTTGATTGCCGAGTAAATTATGGCACCGGTGTTAGAGACTACGAACATCCTACCGCGTTCACATGGATAGTACTTATCCCGGCACAACAGATACATACGATCAGGCAAGCCGATGATCTGGCGAAGTCCGCGCCTGTCTCGACACTTCTCAAAGGCGTCATAGGCTTCATCTTGATGTGGCGTGATGAGAACGGGGACCGAGAATGCCTTGTCCCCGGTCCACACGAATTGTGCCATGGTCCTCGCTTCATTTTGAGCGGCGTCCCTGATGACGAATAGAAAAATGACGAGGCCAACCAGTGACGCGACGAGCAAGATCTGATTTCGGCACTCCTTTTCTCGGAAATATTCAGAAGCCAGCCAACCAGCCAAGCAAATGGCAAGGAAAAACAAAACCCTAGGGGACTTGAGAGGCGAGAACGCATACACCAACACAGTGGGCAGGGGGACGGTTACCTCAGTGGCGTCCACTCCAAACTCGCCGATGTAGCTCGAGATATACGCCCAACCACTGAAGAACACTATCGCAATCGGCAGTACAGCTATTACTGCGTCGACCAGTGCGCCTCTGATCCCGTTCATGATGATCCCCCCGTGAAACGCTAGCATTTCCGCTTCATTTAGACGAGAGCAGACGAGTAATCTTCACTACTGCCTGCTTACTGATGAGTGATCGGACGAGAGTCCCCCCTGTTCCTCGGCAGCGGCCAGGAAAGCATTGCGGACCTCTTGAGCTGTCGCTTGGTCAGCCAAGGCTGCCATGCAGGTTTCCACCGCCTGCTTCCACTTAGGGCCACGTTTGGTCCACTTCAGGAGTTCCTCGGCGGCACCCTCGACGTGATTGACGCCATAGCGGAGCCCAGGTCGATCCGTCCTGACATAGACCGGAGGGTTGAACCAATGGAGAGCCATTAGGTGATCGGGCTCCAAGTGGCCACTGCTATCCGCACCAAGGGCGAGGCGTCGGCGGGCAACTCGTCGAGCCGCAGGTGAACGGTACTGCCAACCCTTCGGAAATCAGTACGTCCCCCACATTTTGGCCATTGGCGAAGAGCGAGCCGCAGCTCCGCCCATAGTTGCAGCGGTTGGTGCCCTCGGCTCCCGGCGGGCAGGCACACGGGACCATTTCCAATTCGAGCTTTGTGGAGGCGACCAGTTCGGTCAGGCGTGCCTTCGCTCGACGCCCAAGGTCTGCTTCAACCGTGCACCTCGGCTCGATGCTCTCAGGCGCGTTGAAGCCCACCAGCCGGGTTCCCTTCGCCGCGCCGTCGAGGCGGATGGTGTCCCCGTCCGTGACGGTGAACTGCGATCTTGCGAGCGGCATCCGGTCCCCCGTGCTTGATCTCGCGAAAGACGGCATGGTGGGCCAAGAGATGTGCCCGCCCTTCTCGACGTATGAGTAGATCAGTGAGCCGACGATCAGGGCCAGGGTGAAACCGAAGGCTCTGGTGAACCTCGCCCCCAAGTACCGGGCTTCGCGAGCGAGGGGGCTTCGTGACCGCCGAGATCGCCAGTGGGCCGACGACGAGGGCCCGTGCTGGCGCGGCGGGCGTGGTTCTGATGTGGTTGGTGGCGCGGAGCCCATGATCTCGTAGAGCTTCGCCCACTGCTTTGCGCTCAGTCGGGTGCGTGGGCCGTACTTCGTCAGCCGCGCGTGCATGTCGAGCAGGAATTGCCGCTGCCATTGGCTAAGACGGCCACGAACAAGAGCAGCCTCAATACGGGACTTCAGATCGTCCTCGGGCTCCATTCCGGTTTCCCCGCGCGTCCCCCACAATACTGAGCAGCCGGCGGGGTGTGAATAGGTTCGGAGAAACCTACAGACCGGGGATCGTGACGCCTCTCCCTTTTGTCCTCCAGAGCTTCCGTGCAGCAATTCACTGCACAGCGTCACTTCTCTGCTTGAACTTGACCCATGTCCTTCATGAACGCGCGTATCGCCTCAGCGTTCTTTTCTGCCTCCTCGCCCACACGATTGGCCTCTGCCTCAAGGCCCTTGTAGTTTGTGGTATACTCCCCTGCGAAGCCGGCCATACCGAGCTTAGCATATTGGACCGTGTGTTGCATCTCATGGGCCCAGAAAAATATGTTGTCATCTGCTGGCATAGATGAAAAAACAATAATATTATCAACGGTAACCGCATGCTGACCGTTGAAGGTTTCTTGGAACTTATTTATTATTGCGGGAACATTTCCCCCAAAGTCATCAACAACATACCTTGCCCTTTTTATTACCCCTGGCGGAAAAGTCTTCAAAAGTAGAATTTTGACGTTGGAAGGTATAGGAGCTGCCTTATCCTTATAATAATCTCTCGCCTGAATTAGTAATGTCAATAAAGGTTGACCAGCAAGTTCCTTTAAAGTGTCATCTAAATTCTTTGGACCCGACAAAAGCTCTACGATCGCGGCGGGAGCTGCCCGTGATATTTGCTCCGGCAGATGTAGCACCTCGATGACATCGACAGCGTCATTGCCGATAACGTCTCTTAGCTGATCAAAGAAAGAGTTCTCTACCTCGGTTTGTATTTGAGGAGCGCTTGCCAAGGTTTTTGCGTCATCCACACGCGATTTTACTTCATCTCCGATCGCCTTGTCGACTGGTTCCCCCTTTATGACACGCTCGATTACACGAGCGGATGGCGGAACGGTGTCGACTTTTACCGGGCCAACCTCGACCCTACCGTTTGACCTGACTACGATGCGAGGTCCCCATTGCTTTGCCGACGCCTCGTTGGCCAGGGCTGCAACACTCAACACGGAAACCAACGATAGAAAGATGATTCTGAACATTATTTCCTCCCCAGGGATATAGCCGATAACAGAAAGCCATCATCACAGGCACCCCAGATGACTCATCATCATCCAAAGCCAAAACGCCAGAAATGCATTTTCCAGAGCAGCCACTTCCGAAGAAACATTCGCTTCAGAAAGTCGCGAACATTTATCTCGATGATCCCTCTGTGCGGTGTCATATTAGTTACCACAGATATATGGCCATTACCACAACTGCGTATCGGATCCGTTTGGCCAATTCGGTCGAGTAATCGGCTTGGCCAAACCATTCCCGAACTTAGATTCGCATAGTTGGCTCATGTGTACGCCAGGGCGCCTTGGTCGAACAATGCATGCGTAACGAGGCTGTCCAGCGAGACACAGCGACGAAGCGATTGCATGGGCCGGCAGCGTTCACCTTAGGTAAAGCCCATTGTTCTAGGCCCGAAGCATGGTCCAAGAAATATCTGACGGAAAAATCTGCGCCGGGGATCGGATAGCCAGATCGTGCGAATACCCCCCGTACCCCCGTTCAAGCCTTACTTTGGAAGGCCACGCTTGATGCACGCGGGGACGGTTTGTGACTGTGTTCCCCGTTCACAAAGGTATACCTTCGTGAACATAGCGCTTGACTTGTACACTAATCGTCCACTAAGTGGTGTTCACCAACAGCCTTAGAGGAAAGTGAACATCATGATCATCGGCTATGCCCGCGTCAGTTCCACCGGCCAAGACCTAGACACCCAGCTTGAGAAGCTGACGGCTGCCGGTGCCGAGAAGGTCTTCAGCGAGAAGCGCTCGGGGTTGGACGAGACGCGACCCGAGCTTGAGAAGGCGCTGGAGTTTGCCCGTGAGGGTGACGTGTTCGTGGTGACCAAGGTCGACCGTCTGGCGAGATCAGCGGCGCACCTCCACCAGATCGTGCGGGACCTAGACAAGAAGGGTGTGGGCTTCAAGGTGCTGGACGACGCCTCGCTAGACACGACCACCCGGACAGGCAAGCTGGTGTTCGGCATCCTCGCCAGCATCGCAGAGTTTGAGACGGCGCTTCGCAAGGAGCGGCAGATGGAAGGCATCGCCAAGGCGAAGGCCAAGGCCGAGGCCGCAGGTGAGCCGTGGAAGACCGGCAGGCCGGTGACCCTCGACCACGACCTGATCAAGGCCCTGAAGACCGAGGGGCGCTCTGTGAGGCAGATCGCCAAGGAGGCGGGGTGTTCACCCTCAGCGGTCCAGAAGGTTCTGACAGCGTAGACCCACAAAGGTGACCACTACGTCTACGAAGGGCATATGGCCACCACTAGGACTATGAAGGCGACCAGCCCCTCCACTAGCACTAACAAGGGGCATAACCCCCCTACTAGCACTGAGCAGGCGACTACCCCGCCCACCTTGGACCTACGAACGCGACGAAGGCCCCCACTGGCACTACCGAGGCGACTATCCCACTGGCACTACGGAGGCGACAAAGGCCTCCACTAGCTACGTGAAGGCGATTTCCTCACCGAGGACATACCCACCCAGTAGCACTACGAAGGCTGATAGGGACACCACTAGCACTACGAGGGCGATTAAGGCCCCTACTGGCACTACCGAGGCGAATAACCCACCAACTAGCACGGCCCAACGCTCTTCACCCAAGCTGCCCCGTGCAGTTCTCCCTGTTGCGACTGCCTGTTGCCCTGTTTCGCTCCTTCCGGGGCGACGGGATGTGGCGCTTGGCGGGGCAGCTTTGGTGAGGCGCGTGTGTGGCCTTATCTGTCCTCCCCTTTTTGACTGGACGGCTCAGGGCAGCAGAAATGCCCCCATCAACCCAAAGGAACCGCTATGTTCGATCCCATAAACATCATCCCTAACATCTCCCGTCACTGGATCATGGAGCAGGAGGAATACCGAAAGAAAGGCCCGCGCTGGTCCTCGCCATTCTACGCGAAGGTCACCTCCAGCGACACCGAGCGGGACACCGATTTCAACCATCAGGCCACCCTCATCCTCACCGAACGTGGCTTCTCGGGTCCAGCCGTAGCGCGGGTGCTGGGCATCTCGCTACGCTCTGTCAGGTCGCACCTCAGCAACCCCTCAATGACCCTTGCGGCTGAGTGCCAGGAGATCGCCAAGCGGAAGGCAATCGAGGACCATAACCGGATCAAGCGGGGCAAAGCTCCGTTCGATGTCGAGGCTCACCTTGTGGCCAACGGCTCGGTGTCCGAGGCCGAGGCGTCGTGGCTCGGCGATGAGCCGTTCAGGTGCCTTCCGACGAAGGACAAGGTCCGCAGATACCGATCGGACGGCATCCTCTCTCAGAAGCGAATTGCCGGGCTGCTGGGGATCACGCGACAGGCTGTCGGCAAGATTGTTCAATCATTGAACTAACAGTGCAATTAAGGTGCATCTGCCTCCCCGGCCAGACCGATTTGTGATTTAGTATCAAACGGTTAAGGTGCCGTGAAGGAGGCAACATTCCTATTTAGAGCAGAACCTTCAGGGCTTCCCCCTTCAGGTGATACCATTGGCCAGCCCTTCGGGTTCGCTATCTTCGATAGGCTGACCGAAGATGATCCAATCCTGTGCTGAAGTGTTCCTGAGGCTGCCCAGGGACATGAGACACACCTCTAGAAACCCTCTGTAACAGAGAACCCTAGAGACACCCTCATTGGTCGCTTCGCTCCGCAGACCATGGAACGTGCCTCCTTAGTACCTGATCACCCCCAGCACATCTTCACTCCACCTTCGGAATGGTCTCTAGCCTGAGCCTTCGTAACGAAGGTGATTTAGAGCTACCCCCCGAAGTCTCACTTGAAGACAGAGCCACCCGACGGACTTCCTCCCGTGGTCTCCACCTCTGTGGTCTCCCACGTCAGGGAACCGTCAGGGGCACCTTTGGGGGCTCACCCGATAACCACCTCATCATCACCAAGGATCAACAAATGCAAGACGAAGCAACACGTCGGAAATGGCGTGAGTACAAGAGCAAGTGGCGCGCGGAGAACCCGGAGCGCAACAGGGAACTCGACAGCCGGGCCTATCACCGGAACCGCGAGACCATCAACCGGAAGCGTAAGGAGGTGCGGAAGCTGTTCGCGGAGTGGCGGCAGTCTTTGAAGGCGATGCCGGCCAATGACTGAACGTCACGTGGAGATCATCCCCACAATCCGAGTGGTCGAGACCGACCGAGAATGGATCGTCCAGGCGGTCGAGAAGAAGCGGACCCGTAGGCGCGGCGCTCAGTCCACCGGCGAATGGACCGACCGTGCATACCTCACCAGCCGGACGATGCTGAACGGCGAACTTAAACGCCTTGTCGGCAACGGTGCGATGAAGTCGGGCCTTGTTGGGCATGTCAGCCAAGAGGTTCTGGACTGGCTCGACAGCTTGCCGCTTCGGCACCCATCGCGCGAGGCTCTCACGGTGTTGGACATGCTGGAGGCGTCGACGGCGGGCAGTGAGCATGGTGAGACTTTCCATGACCATCTGCCACTGGTCGTGAAGCACGGGCCGCTACGGTGGCGCAATGACCGGAACGCGCGCTTTGAACCTTGATCAGGTCAGGCGGCGGGACTGGGTGAAGACCTACCCGACGCGGGAGGCGGCTCTTGCGTTGATCGAGTGGCTGAAGGCCGACGACTGGTCAATCTCATCAGAGCTTGATCGGAGGTTGCCGGGCATCGGCATCGACTGGACAAGTTGTTTTTCTTCGGCGGCCGCGCGGTGCTTTGAGGTTTATGGCTATCCCGAGTTGGAGGCTGTAGCGGTCGCCCGGAGAATTGGCGAGGTGTGGATGCGGCCCACAGCGTCCCGCAGAGAGTCCGCCGGAGGCAGCGGCAGCCTTTCCGAACCATCTACCCCAGCAACACCTACCGCATCCCCTGAAGGCTCACAGACGGCCACCTATGGGTTCACGCCTCGACGCTGACCGCGTCTATCACCACCACCACCACAGAACCAAGCAGATCAAGCCTCGGGGCATTCCGCTCCGGGGTTCACACCAACGTTGAAGGAACGAGGAAATGACCGACTACATCGACAACCCGAACAAGTACCAGAACGACAACACGCCCGTGGCTCAGGCCATGTTCAGGGCACAGGAAGCGCAGGCCGAGGCTGACAAGGCGAAGCAGGCGGCCCTTGCGTTCGAGGCCAAGGAACGCGCTCAGAAGGAAGAGATTGACCGTGCGGTCGAACTCTCGATGTCCAAGTTCAACCAGCAAATCGCCGCGCAGCGTCTAGGAGTGAAGACCCAAGGGGCGATCCGGTCTCAGGACGTCGGGGTAATCCCGCCGATGTCAGAGGTCGAGAAGACGACCGTTCGTGTGCCCTCGCTCAGCGGCATGGAACTGTCGTTCGCTCAGGCCAAGGACATGGCCGAGACGGGGCAGATCACGCTGGCCGAGTTCAACAAGGCCGTGGTCGATGGGCTGGCTGCCCGAGGCTACGCGGCGCCGAAGTCTTTCAGGTAACCTCGGGGGCCGAGAGTGATGGGGCGGTTGATTCCGCTCCGTTGCCCGCCGGGGAAGATGAGAAGACCGAGACCGATGACGAGGAGCTGACAGCCGACCAGAAGGAAGAGAAGCAGCATGCCGAGTTTGTACGCATGGCCGACGAGAGCCTTGATCGCTTCAGGGAAACCCACAGCGAACCTCAACAGCAGTTCATCGTCGACGCCTATGCGGAGACCGGAGAAATTCCGACCGGAGAAGCCTTCGGGATCGAGGAGGTGGAGGCGGCTGTTGTCGAGACTGCATTTCGCCAGCATCTGGATAGGAACATTCTGCGGCAGCATGGGCTGAACCTTCAGACCTATTTCGAGCATGTCGACGAGGCAGACTACCCGGCGCTGCGAAGGGCTGCGGCCAAGGGTGAATGGCACGTCTTCCATGGCCATGCTCAGGCCATAGCAGCGGCCCGGAGGACGGGGACAGCCTTCACTTACGAATAGTTGCAATCGCGCGGCGCGACACCAGCGCCGACTTGTATTAACGTTTCGCCCGCCCCGCTGCATCGCCCCAAGAGTTGCGGCGGGGCAGCCCCCCAGAAGGACCAAGATATGCGAAGCACTAGCACCTTAGCGACGGCCCTTCTGATGTCTTTGGCCTTCGCTTTCAACGCATCACAGGCCGTGGCAGAGGGGGCATGGCGGAGCGGTAATCAACTTCAGAACGAATGCAAGAAGCAGCCACCAGCTTTCGCGTATGGCTACGTCTTCGGACTTCTCGACGGGTACGACGTCGGAGAGCAGTCGGGAGCCAGTCGCCTCTTCTGCCCTCCGCAAGATGTAACAGGGGAGCAGCTCTTCGACGTGATGTGCAGGTACATCGACAGTCACCCCCAGGACCGCCAAGTCCCAGCTAGTTACTTGGCATTTACAGCGCTCACCGACGCGTGGCCCTGTCCTAAGTAGTGATCGAGAACGCCTTCACAGCCGTGGGTCTTTTGTCCACAGCATGAGAAGATTGTGGCCGCCTGCCCCGCCTTGACAGAAGGTACACCGCTCGGGCAAAAAGAGGTACACTGAGCTTAACCGCTTCGGGGGAAGACACCCTTCTACCCCCTTGATTTCTCACGGTAAGTTCGGGTGGAACGCCTCAGTTGGATTTGGCATTTAGCGCCGTCCGGGGGCACCATCCTTCGCTCTTCGAGCTTCGGATGGCAGGCCACCCGAAGCTCGTTAGACGAAGAAGTGTCCTCGGAAGCCGTGGCGAACGATGACGATCGGCTGGCAGCACCACAGCAGGCCAACTCGCAACCTTCGACCCAGCTGACCTTCTAAGAGAACGTCGCTGCCGTATCGCCACTGAACGTGTTCCTCACCCTCACCGATCTGTTGACATAGGCGGCCCAGAGCCCGGTGACTATGAAGGATGCCAAAGGTGTAACCAGTGCCCCTCCGGCAAGCAACTGGTTTACCGGAACACCGAGCACGGTCGATATCCAAACTGTGTCCAGTACGAACAAGAGAGGAATCGCAAACCACAGCCATATAAACAGCTGCGGGAAGCGATGGCTTCGCCGTAGCATCGAAACAAGCACGACCAGCTGAAGCGCCAGAAATGCCAGATTGAGGGCGGCCTCGCCATAAACAGCCAAGGCCCCGTTAGGAACTGTAACAAGCTGTTGGTAGGTTTTGACCAAACTGGCCATGTCGACAAGTGTGCGCAGCGGCGAAAGGGACAGACTGATCGCCAGCAGGATCAACCAGCCGCCAAATCCCACGAGGTCTTCCGGGCTCTGTGAGGATTTGCGTGACGACCGGACGGCGAAGAAAACGGGCACTCCAATCAGCAAGAGAAGTATCGCCCAATGCCACATTTTGCCCACCCCTTGAATGCACCTCCAGGTTGTTTAACGTACACCCCTGGATTGTGCAAGCATTTTCACAGGGATCAAGGCATCCCGAAGACTTTTTGGGTCTAAATCGCGGACGACCCTTGCCGCTCGCAAATTTGGCTCATCCCTCACCCGAAATCCCGAGGAAATGCCTGGTGCAACAAAAGCAGCATGGTCTTACGCAGCACGTCGGTGTCGCGGCCGGACGGGTTGAGGTGATCCCAATACCAGGCGCCGTGAACCAGATAGTTCAGGCTCTCCGACAGCGTGTCGATGTCGACGCCGGTGTAGCCGCCGTCACGCGCAATTTCGATCAGAAAATCGCGCGCTTCGGCGGTGTAGGCGAGATCGCTGGGCAGGCCGATTTCATTGTAGATCTGCATGCTCTTGCGGTCGCTGGAGAATGCGACAAAGACTGATACCCATTTCGGGTGCTGCCTTGCGAAATCCTGCGCACAGCCGACCGCGCCCAGGACCCGTTCCACCGTCGACAGGCCGGGCGCCCGCACCCGCGTCAGCCACAGCGCGTCATACTGGTCGCTGAGATACTGCAGAACCGCCCGGAACAGGTTCTCCTTGCTGCGAAAATGGAAGACCACCAGCGCGTTGGACGAGCCGACATGTTCGGCTATGCGCTGCATGGTGACACTGGCCAGCCCCTCCTCCGCGATAAGCTCGACGGTGGCGTCGATGATGCGCTGGACGCTGGCTTCGCCGCGCTCGCGCCGACGATCCCGGGGCGGCGCGGCGTCGTTTGCCGACTCCCTGCCTTTGGTTGTTGCCTTGCGTTTGCCCGCCTGCGCGGTGGCTTTGCGTTGCGCCATGATCGTCAGGCCTTTCCTCCGCGGCGGAATTATCCGCCGCTGCTTGACATTGGGGCACGCCGGTCCATTGCGGACTCAGATCGATGGGCGTGTCCCGGCATTCGTGTACCATTGACCCTGAGCCGTCTCAAAGGCCATCGCGGCCCGGAAAACATCGGCATCGCTATAGGTGCGGCCGACGATCTGGATGCCCGTCGGCACGCCATTGGCGGCGCGGCCCGATGGAACAGACAGAACCGGGCAGCGGCTCATCATGTTGAATGGCGTCGTCATCACCCAGCCCAGCGATGGGTCCACTTGCTTCCCGTTGATCTCTACCGTCCCATTGGTCTGATCGAACTCCGCCGGCACTGCAGGAAGCGCGTTGGTCGGGCAGATCAGCACATTGTAGGTCTCCAGCAACGGACCCAGGGTCTGGTACATCCTGGCGGCTACGTCGAGGGTCGCGACAAAATCCGTGGCCTTCGACTTCTGCCCGTCCTGTGCGAACCGCCTGGCATAGCTGGTCATGTCGCTGCCGTGCTCCGCCAGCAATTGCGACAGCGACGCGCCGAACAGATGCTCCAAATAGGTCATGCCGGCCTTCAGCACCCCGTCGTTCCAGCCGAGGTCGACTTCCTCGACGGTGGCGCCGAGCGAGCGGAACACATCGCAGGCGGCGAGCGTGTTTTTGCGCACGTCGGCATCGACCTCGAAGGAGCCAAGGTCCATCGAGAAGGCGACCTTCCAGCCCTTGATCGGCTTGTAGTCGTTGGGCAGCCGAAGTTTGGGACGCAGCGTGGCGATGTCGAGCGGGCTCGGCCCGGCCATGACATTCTGCAGCAGGATCGCATCCCTGACGTTCCGGGCCAGCGGACCGGTGTGGCAGTAGAAATCGAGGTTGAAGGGTGGCTCGTCCGGATTGCGGCCGTAAGGCGGTTTGAAGCCGACAAGGCCGCAGGCCGAGGCCGGAATGCGGATCGAGCCGGCAATGTCGGAGCCGGTGGCGATCGATGATGTGCCGGACGCCAGCGTCGCGGCGGCGCCGCCCGATGAACCGCCCGGCGTAAAATCCGGGTTCCAGGGGTTGCGCGTCACACCCCAGCGCTTCGACCAGGTATAGCCGGCACAGCTGAATTCGGGCGTCGCCGTGCGGGCGTGCACAATGCCGCCGGCTTTGATGATGCGCTCATTCATCGTCGAGGTGTGGCCGCCAATGGCATCCCTGGACAGCAGCGAGCCATGCGATGTCGGCTTGCCCTTGATGTAGCTCTCGTCCTTGATGCCGATCGGCAGGCCTTCCAGCGCGCCAGTGCGGGCGCCCTTGGCGTATTTCGCCTCCGCCTTCCTGGCGAGCGCCATCGCCTCGTCGAAGTGAGTGAAAGTGAGGCAGTTGACGACAGACTTCGTCGCCTCGGCGCGATCTATGGTCGCCTGCATCAGTTCGACAGGCGAAAGTTTCTTCGCCTTGAACAGCCGCAACGCCTCGCTGGCCGGCATGTAGCAAAGGTCGAGATCGGACATCAAGGTTCTCCCGCGATCGGTGGACCGCTTTTTTGGCATGAAGGCCGGGCCGCGGCTTCGCGGCCCGATGGTTGTTCATCAGGTGCTGTTCGTCAGGTTTGGGCTGGCGGTCGATGCTATTTCTGCAGATCGGTCCAGATCTTGGTATACAGCGCCTGCACGTCGGCCGGACAGGCCGGCATGAACTGGCCCTTGGCGGCAAATTCAGCGGGAACATCCACTTCGGGCGCCCCCTTCATATCGTCCGGCAGGAAGGCCTCGGAGCCCTTGATGCCATTGGCGTAGCGCGCGAAGGCCGAAATCAGTGCGGCATTCTTCGGGTCCATGATGAAATTCTGGAAAAGCTTGGCGTTCTCGACGTTTTTGGCATCCTTGAGCACCGCGACATTGTCCATCCAGATTGGAAAGCCTTCCTTGGGATAGCCGTAGACGATCTTGTCGTTCTCCAGCCGCTCGCGTAGCGAAATGCCGTTCCAGTTGACGCCCGCTGCAATGTCGCCCCTGCCGAGACCATCGACGGCGGCGTAATCGAGTGAGAGCCATTTCGCCTTGGCCTCGACCAGCTTGTCATGCACCTTCTTCAGCACCTGCATGTCGTCGGTGCAGTATTTGCCGCCCTCATAGGCGATGGCGAGGAACATGATGTCCCCCATTTCGGGCACGACATTGATCTTGCCGACGAGCTCCGGCGGCGGGTCGAGGAAAAGTGCTGAGGTGTTCGGGTCGCCCGCATAGACCGATTTGTTGACCGAGATGCCGGTCGTGCCCCATTGCCACGGCACGGTGTATTTGCGGCCGGGGTCGAACGGCACGTCGACCCATTTCGGATCGACGTTTTTGAAGTTCTCCATCTGGTTGGGATCGGTTTCCAGGAGCAGGCCTTCGCTGATCCAGATCGGAATGACACTGGCCGAAGGCACGACGATGTCGTAGCCGGAGGCGCCCTGGCGGACCTTGGCAAGTGCGGTGTCGTTGGAATCGTAGTCGGTGACGGTGACCTTGATCTTGTAGGTCTCTTCGAACTTCTTGATCAGCTCCGGGCTGGTATAGTTGCCCCAATTGTAGATCTGGAGTTCGCCATCGGCGCGGGCAATGCCGGTCATGGCCAGCAGCGATAGCGCCGCCGCAGTCAATTTCAGCTGCATGCTTAGTTCTCCCATTGTTGGGACCGGCGTTGCCGCCTCGAGTCCGTATGTTCCCTTCGTCCTGGTGGCCATTCACCGGCAAATGCCGGCTGACCAACTCGGTATGTTCGCAACGGTATTAATTACTAAACATACAGTCAATATCTTTTTGCTCGCATGGCGACAGCATCGGCCAAACGTCGACGACGCATGGTCGATGCCGTCAAATCTTTCAGATTGTCGCGCAATGAGCGATGGATCGCCGTCGGCGGATAGGCTGCGCCTTTAGCCTACAATGCGTTTTGCGGGCATGGCATGCCGGCGTCGCCGCAGCGTGAGGCCGTCGGCCTTGGCCTGGAGTCCTCGGACTGTCGCACAAGTTCGGCGAAGAGAAGTGCGAAACTTCCCAACACGAGGAAGACGATAATCAGGCGTGTCACCGGCAATAGACAGGTCTCGACTGGCTAGCCCCCCAGCCACCCATCCTCTGCCGGCTAACATGATCTATCGGGCTTTACGAGTGTTTAAGCTCCATCTTAACCATCACATTCGCCGCTCCGGCGACATGAAGCGCGAGGGACCGAATTTCGTTCCGGCGCAGCCGAAGTGGGACCGGACGCTGCCTCCCTTTGCAGATGCGCTTGCCCATGCTACCCCACGCAACCGCCGCCGACCGCCATCGGGAAGTCATGAGCAAAGCCAGTCTCGCCTTCGTCTCCTCAGACACCGCCGATGCCAAGGCGGCGATGGAAAGCCTGTCGGCCCGCTATGGCCAGGCCTCTCAGGAGGACGCCGAGGTGATCGTGGCGCTGGGTGGCGACGGTTTCCTGCTGCAGACCCTGCGCGACACGATGAGCACGGGAAAGAAGGTCTACGGCATGAACCGTGGCACCATCGGCTTCCTGATGAACGAATACCGCGTCGGCGGTCTCACCGAACGCATCGCGGCCGCTGTCGCCGAAACGATCCGGCCGCTGGAGATGCTGGCGGAGACGCATGGGGGCGAGGCGGTTTCGGCGCTGGCCATCAACGAAGTGGCGCTGTGGCGCCAATCCTACCAGACGGCAAAGATCCGCATCACCGTAGACGAACAGGTACGCATCGAGGAACTGAACTGCGACGGCGTTATGATCGCAACGCCGGCAGGCTCCACCGCCTACAATCTGTCGGCGCACGGGCCGATCCTGCCGCTCGACGCGCCGCTCCTGGCGCTCACCCCGGTCAGCCCGTTCCGGCCGCGCCGTTGGCGCGGCGCGCTGCTCTCCAACAAGGCGACCGTGCGCTTCGACATTCTGGAGCCGGAAAAGCGGCCGGTGAACGCCGCCGCCGACCACACTGAAGTGAAAGCGGTGGCGTCGGTGACGGTGAGGGAATCGCTGACGGCGACCGCCACCCTGCTCTTCGACCCCAATCATTCATGGAACGAGCGCATCCTCGCCGAACAGTTCCGGTACTGAGCCGGTCCCTGAGATGCGCAGGCGCCAACAAAAAAGGGCGCCGCGGCGACGCCCCTTTCAAGCGTTGCGAGACGCAATGCTAGAAATGATAGTTCACGCCGAGCCGAACGGTGTTGAACTTGAACTTGGCCTCGAAACCATCGCCGCCATTTCCGGTGCCAAAATGGCCTGTGCCGAGATCGGTATAAAGATATTCCGCCTTGGCTGACCAGTTCTGATTGAAGGCCCATTCCAGGCCACCGCCGGCCGTCCAGCCAGTCTTGGTGTCACTGCCGCACCATTCATCACCGGGACAAAAACCTGACAGTTCTCCCTTTACCCTGCCAATGGCGAGGCCGCCGGTGACGTAGGGAAGGAAATTCTCTACCGCATATCCAACACGAGCACGCGCAGTGCCAAGCCATTGTGTGCTGAATGTGCAGGTATCGGTCGTCCCGCACCCCCAGCCAGTCCCGCCGTCGCCCGACCCCTTCAGGCCGGAGGCCGAAAAATCTGCCTCAACGCCTGCGACGATGTTGCCGAATTGCTTGTTGTAGCCAATGGCTATGCCACCCAGAACGCCATCGTACTTGATACCGTCGGAGGGAGATCCGTCGTCCAGGGCGTGCGTCGTGCCCCATCCATAACCAACAACGCCACCCAGATAGACGCCGGTCCAGTCATGGACCGCCGCTACAGGCGCTTCGACCAACGCATCCGCGGCAAGAGCAGGCGTCAGGGCAATCGCCGCGAATGCCACGGCAAGGAGAGCGCTTTTCATAGTCTTTGTCCTGAGAGAGTCACTGAAGCGAGCGAAATCAACTGTGCGGACTCTGGCTGCAGAAATATAGAAGTCAATTGCTTAGTCAGGTCTTTAGAGGTGCAAGGACTAGAGAACGCCCGCCAGCGTTGCAAGCTTGCATCACATCCGCCATCGGGCGAGTTGGCGCATCGGGGAGCGTACGGTCATCTGCAACGTTAAACACCGCGATTAAGGTTACATTTTCACAATCGTGCCAATCCCGCCCGTTTCTGTTGACAAATCGCGGGCTTGCGCCTAATCGCAATACCAATCTTGCAGGCACGCTGTGCTTGCCGCGACGGATGCCGTTGCGCTTCCCCGAACCAGCCAAAGACATCAACACTTGTCCTCAGACACCACGACCGCTCCAGAAGCGTTGACCTTTTCAGACCTTGGCCTGTCGCCGAAGGTCCTTTCCGCAGTCACCGATGCCGGCTACACCCAGCCGACGCCGATCCAGGCCGGCGCCATCCCGCATGCGCTGCTCGGCAAGGATATTCTGGGCATCGCCCAGACCGGCACGGGCAAAACCGCCTCCTTCGTGCTGCCGATGCTGACCCGCCTCGAAAAAGGCCGGGCCCGCGCCCGCATGCCGCGCACGCTGATCCTCGAGCCGACGCGCGAGCTTGCCGCGCAGGTCGAAGAGAATTTCGTTCGATACGGCAAGAACCACAAGCTCAACATCGCGCTTCTGATCGGCGGCGTCTCCTTCGACGAACAGGACAAGAAGCTGGAGCGCGGCGCCGATGTGCTGATCGCCACGCCAGGCCGCCTCCTTGACCACCGCGAACGCGGCAAGCTGTTGCTCAACGGCGTCGAGATCCTCGTCATTGACGAAGCCGACCGCATGCTCGACATGGGCTTCATCCCCGACATCGAGCGCATCTGCGAGATGATCCCGTTCACCAGGCAGACGCTGTTCTTCTCGGCGACGATGCCGCCGGAGATCACCAAGCTTACCGAGAAGTTCCTGCATGCGCCGGTGCGCGTCGAGGTCTCCAAGGCCGCATCGACCGCCACCAGCATCATCCAGCGCCTGGTCAAGTCCGGCTCGAAGCCGTGGGACAAACGCGAGACGCTGCGCAATCTGATGAAGGCCGAAGACGCCGAGCTGAAGAACGCCATCATCTTCTGCAACCGCAAGGTCGAAGTGTCGGAGCTGTTCCGCTCGCTGCTGAAGTATGATTTCGACGCCGGCGCCCTGCATGGCGACATGGACCAGCGCGCCCGCATGCAGATGCTGGCCAATTTCCGCGACGGCAAATTGCGCTATCTCGTGGCGTCCGACGTCGCCGCGCGCGGCCTCGACATCCCCGATGTCAGCCACGTCTTCAACTACGATGTGCCTATCCACGCCGAGGACTATGTCCACCGCATCGGCCGCACCGGTCGCGCCGGACGCTCGGGCAAATCCTTCACCATCGCCACCAGGTCGGACACCAAATACATCGATGCCATCGAGCGGCTGATCGGCAACAAGATCGAGTGGCATGACGGCGACCTGTCGACGGTGGTCGCCAGCGAGGGTAGCGGGGACGAAGCGCCCCGCCGTGGCCGTGGCGCCCCGCGCCGCGCCGGCCGCAAGGATGACGACCGCAAGGCCCATGATCGCAAAGACAACGGCGAGCGCAGGCCACGCGAGCGCCACGCCAAGCGCAGCGATGACACGCCGGCGGCAGATGCCGCACGCGAGGAACAGCCAGTCGCAGCCGAAGCCGCGGTCGCCGACATCGGCGAACGGCATCAGCGCAAGGAAGCGATCCGCTCCGATAACAGCGAGCGCAAGGTCTCCGATCGCAACAACGAGAGCCGTGCTCCCGAACGCGGCGACACGAGGCCGCAGCGTGCCAACAACAGCCGCCCTGCCCGCAGCAACCGCGGCGGCGAAGACAATGACGGCACCGTCGGCTTCGGCGATGACATGCCGGCCTTCATGAAGATCGTCGCCAAGGTCTGATTTCCGGTTTTCGGTTTCGCGAGGCAAGCCGATCACCCGGCTTGCCTGCCGCGATCATTTCCGTCCCGTCACATCGGGCCGGGCATCATCTTTGTCGGTTTTTCCAGCATCGGAAACTCGGCCTTGCTGCATTTCACCTTCGGGTTCGTCGGGCTGAACATGCCGTTCGGGTTGTCCCTGAACAACCAGGCGTGCAGGTCGTAGTGGACGAACTCCCTCGGAATGAGCGGATAGTGCCCTTCCATCGGTCCCATGAAGGTCTGACCAAATAGCTTGGGGGCTTCCTTGACGTCCGGCGTCAGTGGCACCAGCCATTCCACGCCCACCAGCTTCAAGCCTTTTTTGGTCGGCTCGTAGATCAAGACATTGGGTTTCATCGGGTCGAGCTTCTGGCCGACGCTGGGAACATTGACGAAATGGATGCCCATGGCGCCCTTTGGATAATCCATCGTGCCGGGTATCTTTTCGCCACTGAAGTAGACGCAACCTTCGGTCGACAGATAAAGGTCGCGGATGGCGGCCGTGTAGTCCTCATATTTGGCGAGTGACTTCTTCAAGGCTTCGATGTCGGCCTTGTTGGCGTCTTCGGCGCGAGCCGTGGCGGCCACGCACCAAGCAGAGACTAGACCTGTCAAAACGAGGACGCCGTAACGCCCAAGACGAGCTGTTCTTGTCATGCATTCCTCCCAGATTTCATGATCTGGCCGTGCAAGACCGGGGCCGAATAGATGATGATTGCGCGGCCGTTTGTACCCGCCCCATCCCCTCTCTGGAACAGTGCCAATGCTAATCCTTTCCAAGGTCTCCGGAAAGAGATTATTAGAAAACTCTAATGCTTTAGATCTTTTGGCGGACCACGGGAGCCAAAATGAAAACGGCCCCTTGCGGGGCCGCCTTCGCATTCGATGCTTTTTTCCTATTGGACCATGATCTTTTCCGAAAACCGGTACCCACTTTCGGGATCATGGTGGCGATCAGGTAAGCGGCGAAAGCTGGATCTCGACGCGCCGATTCTGCGCGCGGCCGGCCGACGTTGCGTTAGACGCGATCGGGCGGGTCTTGCCGAAGCCGGTGACGGCGAAGCGGCGCGAATCGACGCCCTGTCCCGACAGGTAGTTGGCGACCGCCAATGCACGGCGCTGGGACAGATCGAAATTGTGCTCGTCGCCACCGGTCGAATCGGTGTGGCCGAACACATCCACTGTCGTCTGCTTGAATTTCTTCAACACCAGCGCAACGGAGTTCAACACCTGGTAGAAGCCTGGCTTCACCGCATCCTGGTCCACGTTGAACGTGATGTCGGACGGCATGTTGAGGATGATCTGGTCACCGGTGCGGGTAACGCTGACGCCGGTGCCCTCGAGCTGCCGGCGCAATTCCGCTTCGTTCTGGTCCATCGTGGCGCCGATCGCGCCGCCGGCCAATGCGCCGATGCCCGCGCCGATCAGCGCATTGCGGCGGTCATTGCCGCCAGCAAGCAGGCCAAGGCTGGCGCCGGCCAAGGCACCAAGGCCTGCACCCGCGGCGGTGTTGGAAATCTTCTGATCGCCAGTATACGGATCAGTAGTCGTGCAGGCGCTCACCAGCACAGCCGTCGCAACGGCGACGAGCACAGTCTTTTTCATGAGATAACGTCCCTCTCCAAACCGCGGCCCTCGCGGCCGCGCACTTCAGCCCTTCCACGGGTCTTGTACCATGAAATACGGCGAAAAACCGAGCGGCGAAAGCGGCTTTTCCCCGCTTGCGCCACTCTTCTGCTTAAGCGGTTGGCGCCGGCCTACCAGAGGTTCTTGCCGTCGATGACGACCACCTCGACCTTGTCGAGGTCGAAATCGTCAAACAGCCGTGAATTGACTGAGATCTTGGGATTGTCGAAGTCCGGCTTGCCGGTCGACCAGTCCGGCGTTTGCGTGAAGGTGCCGCAGCCGCAAATGGCGCAGAACCCATGTTTGACGGTTTTCGATCCCCATTCATAGACGGAGACGTTCTCGGCCGGGCTGGTGAGCTTGAATTGCGAGGGAACGTAATAGGCCCACAGCGACCCGCGCTTGGAGCAGAACGAGCAGGTGCATTGCGTCACAGTCTCGGGCGCCTGCGAAACCTCGAATGTCGTCGCCTTGCAGTGACAACTGGCCTTGATGGTCATGAACCGCTTTCCTCTCCGTTGCCGCCCTATGCGGCAAAGGCAACATAAAGGAACGCTCCTGACAACCGTCTGTCAGCAGGCTTGATCGATCGAGCCGAGCGGCGTTCTGGCTGATCGGTCTGTCGTCACCTGCCAATATAGGCAGCCAGTTCGTCCGGCGTCCCATTTGGGAAAGCCTCTTTTAGAAAATCCAGGAACGCAGACACTCGTGCGCTGAGCAGCCGCCGCGATGGGTAGAGCGTCCACAGAGAGATCTCGGGGCCGTCAATATCCCCCCAATTCACCAGTGTGCCGTCGGCCAGGTCGTGGGCCACCAACGAAATGGGAAGCCGTCCTGCGCCAACGCCGGCTCGCACCGCATCCCGCACCATGATGAGCGTTGACAAAGCAAGGACAGGTTCGATCCTGATTGTCGACCGGCCACCTTGTGTCTTCACCTGCCAAGTTTGCCGCTCGCCTGTCCCGCGGGCAACGCCAGGAGCGGCGAGCCCAGCGGTCGTACGAGGAAGGTTGGGGCTCGCCACAACGACCAGGCGGTCGCGGAGAAACGCTCGCCCAACCAGGCTTTCGTCGGGATCTGGATTGACCCGGATGACCAGATCGTAGCCTTCCTCGATCATGTCCACCTGCCGGTCCTCGGTCGTCACTTCAAGCCTCACCTCCGGATACCTGAGGGCAAACCCGGCAGCGATCCTCCCCATTGCGGTCTGCGAAAAATGCAAAGGCGCGCTGATCCGCAATCTACCCCTGGGTCTCTGACCGCCCGAGGCAATCGCCGAAGCCGTCTCGTCCAGCTCGGCAAGCAACGCACCCGTCCGCTCGAAGAGCGCCCGTCCTTCTTCGGTCAGCTTCAGGTTACGCGCACCCCGTTCAAACAGGCGCAGATCAAGACTGCTTTCCAAGTCTCCAACGCGCCGGGACAGCGTTGCCTTGGGTCGGCCGGCGGCCCTTGCCGCCTTGCCGAAGCCACCATGGCGGGCAACGAGATTGAAATCGGCGAGGGCAAGAAGATCCATCGATGTTCCACCAGTGAGACGACGTGTCTAAAATTGCCGTCTACTGGACGCTTTGTGAGCCACTCATATTGGAGGTGTCAAGCAATCCAACAGGAGAAATTTCATGACTATTCTCGTTACCGGCGCCACCGGCAATATCGGCCGCCAAGTCGTCGAACACCTCGCCAAGCGCGGCGTCGATGTGCGTGCTCTCGTCCGCGACCCGTCGAAAGCCGGCTTCCCGGCTGGCGTATCCGTCGTGCAAGGCGACTTTCTCGACGTCGATTCGCTGCGCAAAGCCATGTCCGGGGTTTCCACCCTGTTCCTCTTGAACGCCGTGGTACCGGATGAATTCACCCAGGCTTTGATCGCACTGAACGTCGCCCGATCGGCCGGCATCGAGCGGATCGTCTATCTCTCGGTGATCCACGCTGATGTCTATGTGAACGTTCCGCATTTCGCGGGCAAGTTCGGCGTCGAGCGGATGATCGAGCAGATGGACTTCAAGGCTACGATCTTGCGCCCGGCTTACTTCATCCAGAATGATCTGACGATCGAAGACATCATCACCGGTTATGGCACCTACCCAATGCCGATCGGCGCCAAGGGTCTCGCCATGATCGACGCCCGTGACATCGCCGAGATCGCAGCTCTTGAGCTGCTGCGCCGCGAACAGTCCAAGGAACCGCTTGCGCTCGACCGGCTCAACCTCGTCGGTCCGCAGACGCTGACCGGGACGGATATTGCCGCAATCTGGTCTGACGTGCTTGGCCGCCCGATCAGCTACGGCGGCGACAATACAGAGGGCTTCGAGCAAAATCTCAAGCAGTTCTTGCCCGCCTGGATGGCCTACGACATGCGCCTGATGGGTGAGCGCTTCTTCACCGACGGGATGCTGCCTGAGCACGGCGACGTCGAGCGCCTGACTGGGCTTTTGGGCCGTCCACTGCGCCGATATCGCGACTTCGCCTCAGCAGTCGCCGCTTCCGTCTGACGCAAGCACAAATACACCTAAACTGAGAAGCGCTTGCCAGTGCCGAGGATGTCCCCATGTCACATGCCAGCCTTCTCAGCAAAACGTTCTGGACCTACGGCCTGCCTTCCGATGAACCTTGTCAACGATACTCAGTAGGAACGCGGCGGCACGAACAGGCAGATCGTCTTGCCGGCGTCGAGACCAGCCTGGTGCGCGCACCAGTGGAAATCGCCATCGGGTGAGTCCTTGACCCGCTTGTCGCTCATCGGAACGACCTCCCCCGTTCCGGCGATGACATAACCCTCGGGTTTTTCCAGCACCTCGCCCGTGTGGGTGGCGCGGCAGTCATAGTTGGCGCAGCAGGCGAAGGGATAACTCCAGCCTTGCGGCTTCGCCGCTGTCGGCTTGGCGTCATGGGCGAAGGCCGGTGCGGTCAGCACCGCGATCGCGCCGATCGCAAACAAGGGAAAAAAGAAAAGTCGGCCGGCCGGTTGAACGGCTCTGGCCGATCGGACTATGGCAGCAGACATGGAAACGTTCCTTTCAAGCGAGCATCAAGCGTTTGCTTGCCCGTTCTTGGAACGTGTCTTCCCAGTGGCCGAATCGTCAGCTCGCAGATACGCCGCGTCCGGCCATAAATGCTTTTTTCAACCCTCAGCCCGAGATGTTGGGCTGATTCCTTGGTCGGCGCAAGAAGTGCATGGGTACCACAGTGCCGCACCCCGAGCGCCGACATCTGCCGTCCAAAAGGGTGCGCCGGCTTGGTTAACGAGAGGTTAACGACGCGGTGCCCAAGAGGCATTAGCCGCCGGAGGCGTGCCCCTCATATTGCGGCAGGTCGTCGGCGATGGTGAACCACGGCGCCTTGGACCCGACGAAAATGTGCGCGGTCGGCCGTATGGTGGGATCATCGACCAGCGTGCCCATGGCGACATGGACATAGGCGCCGTCACGGACAAGCGAATAGAGCAGCGAGCCGCAGCGACTGCAATGCGCATCGTGGCCGCTGTCGTCGCCGAAATGGATGAGCCCGTGATGCCCTTCGGCAAGGGCGAACTTGTCGCGCTCGATCCCGGCGAACGGCTTGAAGGCGGAACCTGTGGTGCGCCGGCAATTTGAGCAATGACAGTTCGCGGCATAGACAAATTCGTCCGCCACCTCATAGTGGACCGCGCCGCAAAAGCACTTTCCGCTGAGCTTGCGAGTCATCGGTTCCTTCCTAGTCTAGATCGGCAACCGCTTCGCCGGCACCGCCTTCTATGCGCTGCGACAGCGAGGCTTCCATGAAGTCGTCGAGATCGCCGTCGAGCACGCTCGACGGGCTGGTGCTTTCGACGCCGGTGCGCAGATCCTTCACCAGCTGGTAGGGCTGCAGCACATAGGAGCGGATCTGGTGACCCCAGCCAATGTCGCTCTTCGACGCCTCGGTGGCGTTGGCGACCGCCTCGCGCTTCTTCAGCTCTTCCTCGTAGAGCCGCGAGCGCAGCATTTCCCAGGCCTTCGCCTTGTTCTTATGCTGCGAGCGTTCTGCCTGGCAGGCGACCGCAATGCCCGTCGCGATATGGGTGATGCGGACTGCCGAGTCCGTCGTGTTGACGTGCTGGCCGCCCGATCCGGATGAGCGATAGGTGTCGATGCGGACATCGGATTCGGAGACGTCGATCTCGATCCTGTCATCGACGACCGGATAGACCCAGATACTGGAGAAGGACGTGTGGCGGCGCGCATTGCTGTCATAGGGCGAAATCCGCACCAGGCGGTGGACGCCGGATTCGGTCTTCAGCCAGCCATAGGCGTTATGGCCCTTGATCAAGAGCGTGGCAGACTTGATGCCGGCCTCTTCGCCGTCATGCACTTCCAGCACCTCGACCTTGAAGCGGCGCCGTTCGGCCCAACGCGTATACATGCGCAACAGCATCGAGGCCCAGTCCTGGCTCTCGGTGCCGCCGGCGCCGGCATGGACTTCGAGATAGGTGTCGTTGGCGTCGGCTTCGCCCGACAGCAACGTCTCGACCTGGCGGGCCTTGGCCTCCCCTTGCATCGAGCGGATGGCGGCTTCGGCTTCGGCAATGACGCCTTCGTCGCCCTCTTCCTCGCCAAGCTCGATCAGGCCGATATTGTCTTCCAGCGCCTGGGTCAGGCCCTTGACCGCCGCGATGCCTTCTTCGAGGCCCTGGCGTTCTCGCATCAGCTTTTGCGCTTCCAGCGGTTCGTTCCAGAGGCTGGCGTCCTCGGCCCGCACGTTCAGGTATTCAAGCCGCTTTATGGCCTGATCCCAGTCAAAGATGCCTCCTCAGCAGGGTTATCGCCTGCCTGATTTCATCGACAATGTTCTGCGTTTCCGCGCGCATGGCTGGTTGTTCTGTCCCGTTTTTAAAGTGGCGCTTGGGTCGGCGCGATACATAGGCACGGCATTGCTGCCTGTAAAGCGAAATGGGCCGGCTCAACGAGCCAGCCCATTCAACATAAGAAATCAGGTCGTCAGTAAAGCCCGCCGCCGGGCGCCTGGATGGCTTGCGAAGCCTCCGGCGACAGCGGTCCGCCGGCTCCATTGGAGCCGTCGGCACCCATGCCGATCACCCAATAGCTGTCGGCGGGGCCGGTGCCGGGCTTGAAGGCTTCGATGATGGTGCCGGGATCACCCGACGCGGCACGCATGCCGGTCTTGCGGTTGATGGCGACCAGGTTCATGCCTTCCGGCACCTTGAAGTCGACATTGGGCGTACCGTCCAGCGCCACGCGCATGAAGTCCTTGAAGATGGGCGCCGCCAGACCACCGCCGGTGGCGCCATGGCCGAGGCCGCGCGGCGTGTCGTAGCCCATGTAAAGGCCGACGACGAGGTTCGGCGTATAGCCGATGAACCAGGCGTCCTTCTCGTCATTGGTCGTGCCGGTCTTGCCGGCAATGTGACGGCCAAGTTCGGCGATGGTGGCGCCGGTGCCGCGCTGGACGACGCCTTCCATCATCGAGGTGATCTGGTAGGCAGTCATCGGGTCGAGCACCTGCTCGGAATTGTCGACCAGTTCCGGTTCGGGCTGGTTGTTCCATTCGGACGCATTGCAGCCTTCGCAGCCGCGCTCGTCCTGCTTGAACACAGTCTTGCCATAGCGGTCCTGGATGCGGTCGATAAGCGAGGGTTTGATCGACTTGCCGCCATTGGCCATGATCGAATAGGCCGACACCATGCGCATGACGGTCGTCTCGCCGGAGCCCAGCGCCATCGGCAGATACGGCGCCAGATGATCGTAGACACCGAAGCGCTCTGCATATTCCACCACCAGCTTCATGCCCATGTCGTTGGCCAGTCGCACCGTCATCAAATTGCGCGACTTTTCGATGCCGGAGCGCAAGGTCGCGGGACCGGCCACCGTGCCGTCATAGTTCTTTGGCGTCCAGGTCGTGTTGCCGCTCTGGATGGTGATCGGTCCGTCCATGATCACCGAGGCCGGCGTATAGCCATTGTCGAGCGCTGCCGAATAGACGATCGGCTTGAACGACGAGCCCGGCTGGCGCATCGCCTGCGTGGCGCGGTTGAATTCCGATTGCGCATAGGAGAAGCCGCCGACCATGGCCAGCACGCGGCCGGTATGCGGATCCATGGCGATCAGGCCGCCTTCCACTTCCGGCGCCTGGCGCAAGGTGTAGGCGCCTTCCGAACCTTCGTTTTTCTGCACGAAGATGACATCGCCCGGCTGCAGCACGTCGGCTGGCGACTTGGCCTTGACCGTCTTGCCATCGACCACATGGCGCATGGCAAAGCTCATGTCTTCCTTGCTGACGGTGCCCTCGACGCGTTCCTTGACGATCTCACCTGAAATCTGCCGCGTCGGCTGCAGGCCGATGGAAAGGCCGGTCTCCGAGCTGTCGAGCACGACGGCAAGCGACCATTCCGGCACGTCCTCCAGCCCCTTCACGGCGCCCAGTGCCACGCCCCAATCACCGGAAGCATCGATATGCGTCACCGGTCCGCGATAGCCGCGCAGCGTATCGTATTTGAGCAAACCGTTCTGCATCGACTTGCGGGCGATGAGCTGGACCTTCGGATCGAGCGTCGTGCGCACCGACAGGCCGCCCTCATAGAGCGCGTTCTCGCCATAGCGGGCGATGATCTGGCGGCGCACTTCCTCGGTGAAGTATTCGCCCGCAAACAGATAGGAGCCGTTGCGGCGCGGTGTGACGCCGAGTGGCTCGGCCTTGGCCTTGTCGCCTTCCTCGCGCGTCACGTAGCCGTTCTCGACCATCTGGTCGATGACCCAGTTGCGGCGCTCGATGGCGCGGTCGGCATGCTTGAAGGGATGGTAGTTGTTGGGGCCTTTGGGCAGCGATGCCAGATAGGCCGCTTCCGCGACGGTGAGTTCGTTGACCGACTTGTCGAAATAGGTCAGTGCAGCGCCCGCCACGCCATAGGCGCCGAAGCCGAAGAAGATCTCGTTGAGATAGAGCTCGAGGATGCGGTCCTTCGAATAAGCCTGCTCGATGCGGAAGGCCAGGATCATCTCCTTGATCTTGCGCTCGTAGGTCTGGTCCGAGGACAGCAGGAAGTTCTTCGCCACCTGCTGGGTGATCGTCGAGGCGCCGACCTGGCGCCTGCCCGAGCCCATGTTCTGCAGGTTGACGTAGATGGCCCGGCCAAGCCCGGTGATGTCGATGCCGGGATGGTTGTAGAAATTCTTGTCCTCGGCCGACAGGAACGCTGCCTTGACCCGGTCCGGAACCGCCTGGATCGGCAGATAGAGTCGCCGTTCGCGCGCATATTCGGCCATCAGCGATCCGTCGGAAGCATGGATGCGGGTCGTCACCGGCGGCTCGTACTTGGCCAGCACTTCGTAGTCGGGCAGGTCCTTCGACAGATGGGCGATGTATATCGCCACGCCCGCGGCGACCAGAAGCGCCAGCGTCGTGCCGATACCAAAGAAATAGCCGATGAGACGAATCATGCCCGCTCCAGTCCGAGGTTCGGGAATTTCCTAGACGAAGCCGCCTTTCGCGCAAGCCTTCGCAACGGTCCCGATCCGTGATGGAAAACCCATGTCGCCACCATGTGGACAAAATGGGGCAGCGCGGGGTTTCGCCCACCAATGCCGCAAATAAAACCGCCTTGTGTTGTCGTCTTGCAACGCTGCCTCCGGTTGTGGGCGCCGGGCGGCCATTTCAGCCCCCGGTTCCCGTTCCCATCTTGGCGGAAGCAAACAAAGCGACGGCGTTGGTGATGCTCTGCGCCGCCTTGCCGCGCCAGTCGGCGTCGAGCAGTTGCGCCTCGTCCTTGGCGTTGGAGAGATAGCCGAGTTCGACCAGCACCGACGGCACATCGGGCGCCTTCAGCACCTTGAAGCCGGCCGAGCGCTGCGGATTGTTGATAAGGCCGACGCTGGTGGAAAGCTGGCCGACCAGAGTATGGGCAAAGCTCATCGAGAAATTATGCGTCTCGCGGCGGATCAGGTCGATCAGGATGTCGGTGACTTCCTTGTTGTCGTCCTTGATCACCATGCCGGCGAACTGGTCGGAGAGGTTTTCGCGATCGGCCAGCGCCTGCGCTTCCGGGTCGGATGCCTTGTCGGAGACGGTGTAGACGGTGGCGCCGCGAATGCCCTTGACGCTGATCGTGTCGGCATGGATCGAGATCAAGAGGTCCGCCTCGTGCTGGCGGGCGATGCGTACGCGGTCGTCGAGGCGCAGGAATTCGTCGGTCTCGCGCGTCATGAACACGTCGTAGTTGCCGACTGCGGCAAGCTTGGCGCCCAATTCGGTGGCGAAGGCGAGCGTGACATTTTTCTCGATGGTGCCGTTGAGGCCTTCGGCGCCGCCGTCAATGCCGCCATGGCCCGGATCGATGACGACGGTGAAGCGATGCCCCGGATTGGAGACCGGCCCGGTACCGACCCTGGCGCCCTTGTCGGTGGAGACGGTCGAGCCGGTGGTCAGCGCCTGGTTGGCAAGGGCTTCATCGAACTCGCGGTCGGAGGCCGCCGACATGTCGATGGCGATGCGGTAGCCGGTTCCGTCGTCATTCTTGAGCACGTCGAGCTTATCGACCGAGAACGGCCCTTTGCCGGTGAGGATCAGCCGCGATCCCTCGCCCTGATCGCCGTAGCGCACCGCCTTGACCAGGCCGCGCGCCTTGGCGTCCTTCGCGCTGATGGCGAATCGCGTGCGCGGCAGGTCGACGACCAGCCGGTTGGGACCGCGCAGCAGGAACCATTTGATATCGGGCTCGCGGTCGAAATCGATGACGATGCGCATCTTTGTGGCGTCGCCCGCCATCTTGTAGGCGGTGGCGCCGAGCGGCGCATCGGCCGCCCGTGAAACCGGCGCAAAGGCGAAGCAAAGCGCCAGCAGCAAAAGCACACAAGCAGCGCGCAGCAAAAGGCCTGCACGGCCATGGCCCTTGTCTGTGGTGCCCGCCAGTCCCATCTCTTTGCAGTCGCTCCCGGTTTGGCGCCTCGCGCCCGCGTGGTTGGTCGAAATGCCGGTCAGGCCGCAGACTCGATTAACGATTGGTATCCAGAGAAGGTTAACCAAGCCTTTTCATTGAGGATTAGGCCTGTGCTTCCGTTACGGCACCGCTTTTTGCCGGCATCCGAAATCGGGGTTGCCTTCCACCCCGTCAAATCATAAAAGCGATGGTGGATCACTGCAATCCTGGAACCGCTTCTCCCGCAGCTTCCCGCTACAGGTCAGATGAAAGGCGGCTCCTTTCGCTTCCAGCGAAAAGGCTTAGAGGTGATCGCGACGAATTTCGCAGGTGTGCGCCCGTGGCGGGGGAATCGCCTGCGTGAGGAAAACGGCCGGGTTTGTTCCCGCGCCGGCTCTGTATGAGCAAACAAGCTGGTCCGGTTCGTCCGGGCTTTGGTTCAAAAGGTTCTGCTGGTGACGATGGCTTCAAGCGCAATCATGGAAAGGTCCGCATCAAACCGCGCCATTATGGCTGCGGGCGGCACCGCCATGGCGCTCAAGCGGCGTCCCGCGGACATCCAGACATCCGGCACCCACATCCCAGACACGCAGCAGCGGGCTTTGCCTCGCAAGCTGCGGCTGACGGCTGCCGGGAGGAAACGTAATAATGCCCAACAAAATGCTGATAGACGCCTCCCACCCGGAGGAAACACGCGTTGTCGTTATCCGCGGTAACCGTATTGAAGAATTCGACTTTGAATCCCAGGACAAGAAGCAGCTCAAAGGAAACATCTACCTCGCCCGCGTAACGCGCGTCGAACCTTCCCTACAGGCAGCCTTTGTCGAATATGGCGGCAACCGTCACGGTTTCCTCGCCTTCAGTGAAATACACCCCGACTACTACCAGATCCCGGTCGCCGATCGTCAGGCTCTGCTGCGCGCCGAAGCGCAGGAAGCCGAGGACGAGGAGAACGAGGACAATGATGGTGACGACCGCCAGAGCCGCGATCGCGGCCGGCGAGGCCGCCGGCGCGGCGGCAAAGGCCGAGAGCGCGGCGAACACAAGCGCGACGCCGGCACCGATGATGAAAACGGCGAACATGGCGACACCGGCGGGGGTGCAGTGGCCGAAGAGCCTGCTTCCGAGCATGCCGCCGCTGATTCCGCTGCGCACGACGATCACGCCGGGCACGGCGACAGCGGAACCTCCGAGACCGAGACATCCGACACCGAGCCATCCGAGACCGGACCGTCAGAAGGCGGCCCGACATCGATTGCGGCAAGCGTCGAAGCGGATGTGATCTCCGAAGCCGTCCCGCAGGCTGAGGCCGGCGACGAGGCGGCCTCCAGCGAGGCTAGCGGCGAAATTGTTTCAGCCGATCACAGCGGCGAAGCCACCTCCTCCGACAATGATCGCGGCATGCTGGAAGAGGTGCAGTCCTCGCATCCCGACGACCACGAGATTGAATCGGTCGGCGCCGAGGATGCGCTGGAAGAAGTGCGCAGCCGCCGCAAGCCGGTGCGCCGCCAGTACAAGATCCAGGAAGTCATCAAGCGCCGGCAGATCCTGCTGGTGCAGGTGGTCAAGGAAGAGCGCGGCAACAAGGGCGCGGCTCTCACCACCTATCTGTCGCTTGCCGGCCGCTATTCGGTGCTGATGCCCAACACGGCGCGCGGCGGCGGCATTTCGCGCAAGATCACCAGCGCGGTCGACCGCAAGCGCCTCAAGGAAGTTGTTGCCGATCTCGAAGTGCCGCAGGGCATGGGCGTCATCCTGCGCACCGCCGGCGAGAGCCGCACCAAGGCGGAGATCAAGCGCGACTACGAATATCTGATGCGGCTTTGGGAAAACGTCCGCAATCTGACGCTGCAATCCACCGCCCCTGCCCTCGTCTACGAGGAAGGCAGCCTGATCAAGCGCTCGGTGCGCGACCTCTACAACAAGGATATCGACGAGATTCTTGTCTCCGGCGAGGAAGGCTATCGCGAGGCCAAGGATTTCATGCGCATGCTTATGCCGAGCCACGCCAAGGTGGTTCAGCCGTTCCGCGACACGACGCCGATCTTCGTGCGCAACGGCATCGAGGCGCAGCTTGACCGCATGCTGCAGCCGCAGGTGACGCTGAAGAGCGGCGGCTACATCATCATCAACCAGACCGAGGCGCTGGTCGCCATCGACGTCAATTCGGGCCGCTCCACCAAGGAGCACTCGATCGAGGACACCGCGCTCCACACCAACCTTGAAGCGGCGGAAGAAGTCGCCCGGCAGTTGAGGCTGCGCGATCTCGCCGGCCTGATCGTCATCGACTTCATCGACATGGAGGAGAACCGCAACAACCGCTCCGTCGAGAAGCGGCTGAAGGATCACCTCAAGAACGACCGCGCGCGCATCCAGGTAGGCCGCATCTCGCATTTCGGCCTGATGGAGATGTCGCGCCAGCGCATCCGCGCCAGCGTGCTGGAATCGACCATGAAGCCCTGCCCGCATTGCGGCGGCACCGGCCATGTGCGCTCCGATTCTTCCGTCGCGTTGATGGTGGTCAGGGCGATCGAGGAGTTCCTGCTCAAGGATTCGCGCAGCCACATCACGGTGCGGACACCGGCGGCAACCGCGCTCTACGTGCTCAACCACAAGCGCGGCACGCTGGTGGAACTCGAAAGCCGCTTCGGCCTGACCATCACCGTCGAGGCCGACGACGCGGTCGGTGTGCAGCACTATGCGATCTTCCGCGGCGCCATTGCCGAAAAGCCGGAAGGCTTTGTCGAAGCGCGCAGTTTTCCGGCCTATGTCGAGCCGGAAGAGCCCGAGGACGAGATCGTCATCGAGGAGGAGGACGACGAAGTTGTGGTGCAGGCCGAGCAGCCGCGCCAGGCGCAGCCGCAGTCGCAGCAGCAGCCGAGATCGGCCGAGGACGGCGAAGGCCGCGACCGCAAGCGCCGCAAGCGCCGCAGACGGCGTGGCGGCAAGGATCGCGACCGCGAGCACGGCGAGCGCGAGCATGGCCATGCGGCCGAAGGCGCTTCGGTCTCTATCGCAAGCGACGACTTTGCCTCTGAACCGGGCGGCGACAATACGGCACCGCAAGACGAAGCTCCGGTTGGCGCCGTCGAAACCGTGGAAGCATCAGACGACGCCCAGGGCAAGAAGCGCCGGCGCGGCAAGCGCGGCGGCAAGCGCAATCGCCGAGAGGACGGTGAAGGCGGCACGGAGACTGAAGGCGGCGAAACCGCTGACGTTTCGGTGGCCGATGCCTCCGATGCGACGGTCAGCGAGCCTGTCGCGGCGGTAGCGGTCGAAGAAGCCGCGGCTCCTGCGGCGGCGAACGACGACGAACCGGTCGTCGAAAAGCCCAAGAAGAAGCGCGCCTCGAGGGCGAAGAAGGCTGTGGCCGAAATCGCCGCCGAGGCGGTAGCCGAAGCACCGGCGCCCGCGGCTGTGGAGGACGCTGCACCGGCCGAGGCGGCAACGCCTGCGCCCGTGCCGGCCGCCAAGGAGGAAGCGCCTGCCCGTCCTTCGCGGCGCAAAGCCGTAGCAGCGGATACTCCGGTGGTGCCGGTGGTTTCCTCCAGCGTTGCCGATGAGGCCAAGGCCGAGGAAAAGCCTAAGCGTGCCGGCTGGTGGCAGCGGAAGGGCTTTTTCTAAGAATTTCAGCCAGTTGAACTGATTGTCTGAATAATGAAAATCCCGCGCCTTTCGAAAGACGGCGCGGGATTTTCGTATCTGGAGATGACCGAAACCGTCAGGGCGCGAAGATCGACCAGTTCATCATCCGGGCCAGTTTTTCCAAGGCGATCGAGCCCAGCTTGGAATTGCCGTTGGCGTTGAGACCTGGCGACCACACGGCGAGCGAGGCTACGCCCGGCACGATTCCCAATATGCCGCCGCCGACGCCGCTTTTGCCGGGAATGCCGACACGAAAGGCGAAATCGCCGGAACCGTCATAGTGGCCGCACGTCAGCATCATGGCGCCGATGCGGCGTGCGCGCTCGGCCGAGACCACGGAGTGCCCGGTCGCCGGGTTCTTGCCGCCATTGGCGAGGAAGCGGCCGGCCAGCGCCAGTTGCCGGCAGCTCATGGCAATGGCGCAATGGTGGAAGTAGACGCCCAGCGCCAGTTCCGGCGCGTGGTTGAGATTACCGAAGGATTTCATGTAGTTGGCAAGCGCAAAGTTGCGATAGCCGGTGGCGCGCTCGGACGCCGCGACCTCGCGGTCGATGATGATGGTCTCGTCGTCGGCGAGGAACTGGATGAAGCGCAGGATCTCGCCGATCGCCTCGCGCGGCTGATGGCCGGCGAGCAGGATGTCGGAGACGACGATGGCGCCGGCATTGATGAACGGATTTCGCGGAATGCCGTTCTCATGCTCGAGCTGGACGATCGAGTTGAACGGATTGCCCGACGGCTCGCGTCCGACCCGCTGCCAGAGTGCGTCGCCGACATTGCCGAGCGCCAGCGTCAGCGTGAAAACCTTCGAGATACTCTGGATCGAAAAAGCCTGGTCAGCATCGCCGGCGACCAGCACGCGACCGTCATTGGTCACCGCCGCAATGCCGAATTTCTTCGGATCGACCTTGCCGAGTTGTGGAATGTAGGTGGCGACGTCGCCGCGATCGGTGCGCTCGGCCATCTCAGTGGCGACTTCAGACAGCGCTTGTTCGAGTTCCGGCATGCTCGTCCCCGCTATTTCAACCAGCGCTCGATGCGCGCCATCGCCTCGACCATGTCGTCATGGCTGCCGGCATAGGAAAAGCGCATAGTGCGGTGTCCGGCCAGCGGATCGAAATCGCGGCCGGGCGTCGCCGCCACATGCGCCTCGGCCAGCATTTTGCGCGCGAAGGCCATGCTGTCATTGGTGTGCCGGGTGACATCGCAGAAGGCATAGAAGGCGCCATCCATGGGCGCCGCCAGCGGAAATCCGAGCTCCGGCAGGCGCTGCATCAGAAGCTCCCGATTCCAGGCGTAGCGGGCCTTCACCGCCTCCAGCTCTTCCGTCGCCTTGAAGGCTTCGATCGCCGCGATCTGCGACAGCTCCGGCGGCGAGATGTAAAGGCTCTGGGCGACGCGCTCGATTGGCCGCACCAGGGCCTCAGGCAGCACCATCCAGCCGATGCGCCAGCCGGTCATGCAATAGTATTTCGAGAAAGAATTGATCACCGTCACGCCCTTGCCGTAGGCCAGCGCCGTGGTGTCCGGCGCGGCATAGGCCAGCCGGTGATAGATTTCGTCCGATATCACCGCGATGCCCAGTTCTTCGGCAGTCCTTACCAGCGCCGACAGTTCGTCGGCGGGAATGACCGCGCCGGTCGGATTGGCGGGGCTGGCGAATAGCACGCCCTTCAACGGCTTCTCGCGATGCGCCGATTTCAAATGGTCGGCATGCAGATAGGCGTCCGAGCCCAACTCGATCTCTACGATCTCGATGCCCAGCGCCGCCATGATGTTGCGGTAGGCGGAATAGCCGGGTGCCGCGATGGCGACGCGGTCGCCCGGATCGAACATGGCCAGGAAGGCCAGATTGAAGGCTGCCGACGATCCCGTCGTCACGGCGATGCGGCCCGGCGCGACATCGATCCCATAGTGTTCGCCATAATGCGCGGCGATCGCCTTGCGCAGATCCGCCAGGCCGAGCGCGTCGGTATAGCCGATGCGGCCGATCTTGAGCGCATTTACGGCTGCTTCCCTCACCCCCACCGGCGCCGGATCGGATGGCTGGCCGACGGCCATGGACACGACAGGCACGCCTGTCGCCTTCAGCCGGTTGGCCTCGGCCAGAATGTCCATGGCGTGAAACGGCTCGACTTCACCGCGGCGCGACAGCGAAACAACCATTTGACCTCACTCTTTCCGCCCGATCCCGCCGCTCCAGGCCATCAAGCCGGATGGCAGCGCCGCACAAATGCCCGATTGATGTGAGGATCACAAGTTCACCTAGTTTCGGTGCCGTGACTTTTCATCGTTCGCCCACTCGTTTACCAGTGGACCTCATGCTGAGCCGACCCAAATCGACGATTTCCAAATCTTCCATCGCGAAGACAGCGCGGGGCTTCGCGACGCTTTTGCTTGCCGCCGCCGTTGTCATCTCCGGCTCGGTGACAGCATTTGCGCAGGGCGTGCCGGTGGTGCGCGATGCCGAGATCGAGGCGCTGGTGCGCGACTATGCGCGGCCGATCTTCAAGGCGGCTGGTCTTGCCAATGACGGCGTCGATATCGTTTTGGTCAACGATCAAAGCTTCAACGCCTTCGTCACGGGGCGCCGGCTGTTCATCAATACCGGCGCGCTGATGCAGGCCGAAACGCCCAACGAGATCATCGGCGTCATCGCCCACGAAGCCGGCCACATCGCCGGCGGCCATCAGCAGAAATTGCGCGACCAGCTCGAGCGCGCCAAGACGATGGCCATTATCGCCACGCTGCTTGGCGCCGGCGCCATCGTTGCCGGCGCCACCACCAACAGCCGCGGCCTTGCCGGCGCCGGCATGGGCGTCGCTGCCGGTGGCGGCGAGATGGCGCAGCGCAGCATTCTTGCCTACCAGCGCACCGAAGAGTCGACCGCCGACCGCTCGGCCATCACCTATCTCAATGCCACCGGGCAGTCCGGCATGGGCATGCTGAAGACCTTCGCCCGCTTCCAGAACGCACTGTCGCTATCCGGCACGCAGGTCGATCCCTACCGGATCAGCCATCCCATGCCGCAGGAGCGCATCGCCAATCTCGAAGTGCTGGTCAAGCAAAGCCCCAATGTCGACAAGGTCGATCCGCCGGCCCTGCAGCAGCGCCACGACATGATGCGCATCAAGATCGCCGCTTATATGGGCGGCCAGGCCGCCGCGACGCGGCTGATCCGCAAGGCCCCGGGGAGCCTCCCATCGCGCTATGGCGAAGCGCAGATGGCCTACCTCTACGGCAATCTGGGCGCGGCACTGACCAAGACCAACGCGCTGATCAAGGAACAGCCGAAGAACCCCTATTTCCAGGAATTGCGCGGCGACATCCTGATGAAGGCAAACAAGCCGAAGGACGCCGCGGACGCCTATGCCAAGGCGGTCAGCCTCGATCCGGTGAAGTCGGGCCTGCTGCCCGTTTCCCTCGGCCAGGCGCTGATGGCCGTCGGCACGCCGGATTCGCTGAAGAAGGCGGTGGTGCAGATCAACAACGGCCTCGGGCGCGACAAGGAAAATACCGACGGATACCGCTATCTGGCTCAGGCCTATGGCGAGCTCGGCAACATCCCTTCGGCGGAGCTCGCGACCGCCGAGGGCCATTTCTATTCCGGCGACTACAAGAATGCGAAAATCTTTGCCATGCGCGCGCAAAAGGACTTGAAGCGCGGCGAGCCCGGCTGGATTCGGGCGCAGGACATCATAAACTACAACCCTTCAGGCAAACTCAAGAAGTGAACCTTACGGTCGCCCGCAGCGACTAGGATAGACCAGAACCGGCAAGAGGATGAGATGATGAACAAGGCAATACTGCTCGGCACGACAGGAGTGGCGGCTGCTCTTGCCATGCTGGCTTTCGGGTTCGTCGCCGGCAGTCCGCAGGCCGCCAAGGCCGATACGGCGCAGATCGTGCAGGTAGCGTCCTCGGACACCAAGATCGACCGCGCCGAGGTCGAGGGCATCATCCGGGACTATCTGCTGAAGAACCCCGAGGTTCTGCTCGAAGTGCAGGACGCGCTCGAGGCCAAGCAGAAGGAAGAACAGCGGATCGCCGCGCTCCACGTCATCGAGAAGGCCAAGGATGAGATTTTCAACTCGACCTTCGACGGCGTCGTCGGCAATCCGAAGGGCAAGGTCACCATCGTCGAATTCTACGACTACAATTGCGCCTTCTGCAAACGCGCCATCGAAGACATGCGTGAACTGACCAAGTCCGATCCGGACCTGCGCTTCGTTCTCAAGGAATTCCCGATCCTCGGTCCGGATTCGCAGAAGGCCAGCGTCGTCTCTATGGCCTTCCATCTCATGAAGCCGGAGAAGTACGGCGAGTTCCACAACGCACTGCTCGGCGGCCAGGGCCGCGCCACAGAGGCGGCGGCCATCAAGGTGGCGCTGTCTCTCGGCACCGATGAGGCAACGTTGCGCGAGAAGATGAAGGACCCGACCATCACCGAGGCTTTCTCCAAGACCTTCGACCTCGCCAACAAGCTGGCCATCACCGGAACGCCGTCCTATGTGGTCGGCAACGAGGTGGTGTTCGGCGCGCTCGGCCAGCAAGTGCTGGCGGAAAAGATCGAGGCGGCGAAAGCCGCGCTCTGATCTTGCGCGCGGGCCTATTTCTCACGGGCAGATTTCCGCCTGTTGTGGACAGTGAAAGATCGCACTTTGTGCTCTTTCCGCGGGCAGCTATGCCCATTATAGAAGGCCCTGCGCGCCGGCTTGAGGCCGGCGCCGGAAAAGGTCGGCATTTTTGAAAACGATTTTCGTCCTGAACGGTCCCAACCTGAACGCGCTCGGCAAGCGCGAGCCTGGCATCTATGGCGGCAAGACGCTTGCCGCGATCGCCGACGACTGCAGGCAGGCGGGCGCCGCACTTGGCCTCGAGATCGATTTTCGCCAGTCGAACCATGAGGGCGACCTCGTCGACTGGATCCAGGAGGCCGGCGACAAGGCAGCCGGCATCGTCATCAATCCGGGTGCCTACAGCCATACCTCGATCGCCATTCACGACGCCATCCGCGCCATTGCGCCGTTGCCCGTCGCCGAAGTTCACCTCTCCAACATCCACGCGCGGGAACCATTCCGCCACGTCTCCATGGTCGCGCCGGTCGCTGTCGGCATGATCTGCGGGTTCGGGCCGCTTGGCTACTCGCTGGCGCTGCAGGCGCTGGCGGCACGCCTATGACCGACCAACAAACAGAAGGCTCGAAAATGTCGATAAAGAAGACCGGTGTTGACCAGCAACTGATCCGCGATCTGGCGGGCATACTGAACGACACCAACCTCACCGAGATCGAGGTCGAGCTCGGCGACCTGAAGGTGCGCGTATCGCGCCAGGCGCCGGCGGCCGTCCACGCCATTGCAGCACCTCAAGCAGGCTATGCGCCGGCAGCGCAGCCCGCGGCGAGCGCAGCTGCCGCACCCGCGGCGGCCGATCCGTCCAAGAACGCGGTCCCCTCGCCGATGGTCGGCACTGCCTATCTCGCTCCCTCGCCAGACGCCAAGGCCTTCATCGAAGTCGGCCAGACGGTCAAGGAAGGCCAGACGCTGCTGATCATCGAGGCGATGAAGACGATGAACCAGATTCCTTCGCCGCGCGCCGGCACGGTGACGGCGATCCTGTTCGAGGACGGCCAGCCGGTCGAATACGGCATGCCGCTCGTCGTGATCGAGTAGAGCGGGCCGGATGTTCCAGAAGATCCTCATCGCCAATCGCGGCGAAATCGCGCTTCGGGTGCTGCGCGCCTGCAAGGAACTCGGTATCCAGACCGTGGTGGTGCATTCGACCGCCGACGCTGACGCCATGCATGTCAGGCTTGCCGACGAGAGCGTGTGCATCGGCCCGCCGCCATCACGCGACAGCTATCTCAACATCCACCAGATCGTCGCCGCCTGCGAGATCACCGGCGCCGACGCCGTGCATCCGGGCTACGGCTTCCTGTCGGAGAACGCCAAGTTCGCCGACATCCTTGCCGCCCACAACATTACCTTCATCGGTCCGTCCGGCGACCATATCCGCATCATGGGCGACAAGATCGAGGCCAAGCGCACGGCAAAGCGGCTCGGCATCCCGGTGGTGCCCGGTTCGGACGGCGCCGTCACCGATCAAAAGGAAGCCAGGCGCATTGCCGCCGAGATCGGTTATCCCGTGATCATCAAGGCATCGGCGGGTGGTGGCGGGCGCGGTATGAAGGTCGCCCTTACCGAGGCTGACCTTGAGATCGCCTTGCAGACGGCGAGCACGGAAGCCGGTGCCGCCTTCGGCGACGATGCCGTCTACATCGAAAAATACCTGCAAAAGCCGCGCCACATCGAGGTGCAGGTTTTCGGCGACGGCGCTGGCCGCGGCGTGCATTTCGGCGAACGCGACTGCTCGCTGCAACGCCGTCACCAGAAGGTCTGGGAAGAGGCGCCCTCGCCGGCCCTCAATGCCGAGGAGCGCGCCCGTATCGGCGGTATCTGCGCCAAGGCTATCGCCGACCTCGGCTACTCCGGCGCCGGCACCATCGAGTTCCTCTACGAGAACGGCGAGTTCTATTTCATCGAGATGAACACCCGCCTGCAGGTCGAGCATCCGGTGACGGAAGCGATCACCGGCATCGATCTCGTGCATGAGCAGATCCGCGTAGCCTCCGGCGGCGGGCTTTCGGTGCGCCAAGAGGACATCAAGTTCAATGGCCACGCCATCGAATGCCGCATCAACGCCGAGGATCCGCGCACCTTCACGCCCTCACCCGGCACGATCACGCATTTCCACACGCCTGGCGGCCTCGGCATTCGCGTCGATTCCGGTGTCTATTCCGGCTACAAGATCCCGCCCTATTATGACAGCCTGATCGGCAAGCTGATCGTGCACGGACGCAACCGCGTCGAATGCATGATGCGGCTGCGCCGGGCGCTCGACGAATTCGTCGTCGACGGCATCAAGACGACGCTGCCGCTGTTTCGCGACCTCGTCGGCAATGCCGACATCGCCAATGGCGACTACGACATCCACTGGCTGGAAAAGTATCTGGCCCAAGAGGAATAGCGCCCAAATTACCGGTATGATGCCGCGATGACCCGCCCCTACGCGCCCGGCTATCGCATTCCGACCGACCTTTTGCTCAAGGCCTATGCCTCGGGCGTCTTCCCGATGGCCGAGAGCGCTTCGGACCCTGAAGTGTTCTGGGTGCGTCCGGAAACGCGCGGCATCATCCCGCTCGACGGTTTCCACACGCCGAAGAGCCTGAAGAAGACGATCCGCAAGCACCCGTTCGACATCCGCTTCGACTTCGATTTCGAGGCGACGATCGACGGCTGCGCAGAAAAGCGCGAGGAGCGGCGTTCGACCTGGATCAACGCGCCGATCCGCGAAGCCTATGTCGAACTGCACCGTCTCGGCCATTGCCACTCGGTCGAAGCATGGCGCGAGGAACGGCTGGTCGGCGGCCTCTATGGTGTCTCGCTCGGCCGGGTGTTCTTCGGCGAAAGCATGTTCGCCCGGGAGACCGATGCTTCCAAGACCTGCCTCTATCATCTGGTCGAGCGGCTGAAGGCGCGCGGCTTCGCGCTGCTCGACACCCAATTCACCACCGAACACCTCAAGCGCTTCGGTGCGGTCGACGTGCCGCGCGGCAGATACGAGAAGATGCTGGCCGACGCGCTGAAAGGCGATGCGATCTTTTTCCCCTGACCGGAGAGGTCTGAGATATTTTTGCAGCCCTTGCCGAGCACGGGCTACACGTCACGGAGTGTGGCCGGTCAGATCAGCTCTTGGCCTCCAGCGGCGTCTGCGAATGGAACATCATCTTCCAGCCGTTGACGCGATGGACATAGCCGGTGCTGACCAGGGCGTCATAGGCTTCGCCGTTTTCGCGTGTCGCGTGCGCTTCGTAGGTCAGCATGACGATGTCGCTGCCCGGCTCGACCATGCCCTTGAGTTTGATATCGAGGTCGCGCCAGCGCCTGGGCTTGGTCGCCGTCTTGGCAAGATCGGCATTGTCCATCGCCTTCGCCATGTCGGGGAATGCCACCAGGCATTCCACGTCGGCATTGGCCGCATAGTAAGCCTCATCGCCTGTCCAGAACCCTTTTTCGAGCTCGAGCAGGTCCTTTTTGCTGGCCGTGATCGGCTTGCTGGCTGACATCGGGAACCTCCATGCACATTGATTGCGCTTCTCCGTCATCCAACGGATGGCGGGCAAGACGGTTCCGGAGGATCAGTTGGTGGTGTTGGTGGCGTTCGGCTCGGTTGCATCCGGCTCAGTCGTGTCCGGAGTGGCCTCGGCCTTCGGCTTCGACGTATCGACCTTGGGTGTTTCGGCCTTGGCCGCGTCAGGTGGCGGCACGTCCGACTTCTGCTTGCAGCCCTTCAGCCACACGTCATAGACGGCATGCTCGACGGCATTGAGGCCAGGACTTTCGGCAAACATCCAGCCGGTGAAGATGCGGCGAATCTTGCGGTCGAGCGTGATCTCGTCGACCTCGACGAAGGAATCGGTCTTCGGTTCCTCGTTCTCCGGCCGCGAATAGCAGATGCGCGGCGTCACCTGCAAAGCGCCGAACTGCACGGTTTCGTCGATATAGACATCGAAGGTTATGATGCGGCCGGTGATCTTGTCGATGCCGGCGAATTCGGCGACCGGGTTGGTGATGCGATCGGAGATTGCCGGCGCCGCGGCAGGCGCCTGGGCTGCCGCAAACGCGGTCGGCCACATGGCAACAGCGGCAACTGCCGTCAGTCCGGCCATCGATGTCAGGCTGAAAATGTTCATGCTGATATACCGGTGGTTTGGGCCAGGGTGATTCTGTGACGCCCGAGGCTATTCGCCGTTGTCATACCAGCAAGCAGCTAAACGCCAATTGTGGCGACAAAAGACCGGCCGGCGGTCAAGAACCAGGCGTCCACGCATCATAGTCGCCCGTCACCTGCGGACGGTGCTGATTGGTGAGCACGGAACCCTTCGGCCGATAGGCCGCCGGCGTACCCGTGAGGTTCGGCTCGTGCGCCTTTTCCCATTCGCGCGGGCGATAGTCGTCGCTCGGCGGCGCGACATCGACGCGGTGATGGATCCAGCCGTGCCAGCCCGGGGGAATCGCCGAGGCTTCCGAATAGTTGGCGTAGACGACCCAGCGGCGGGTGCGGCCTTCCGAATCGACGCCGCCTTCATAGTAGACATTGCCGACAGCGTCCTGGCCGACCTTGCTCCCGTGACGCCAGGTGTTGAAACGCGTTCCCAGCGTCTGGCCGTTCCACCAGGTGAAAAACTGCGTAAGGAAGGTTTTCATCAAAATCCTCGCGGCGCGCGGGGCGGTGCCCGCTTCCCTGCTTATGGCGTCAGGCCATCGCGAAGGCAAGGGTTTTGCGCTGCCTGCGGCACTGACGGCACGCCGAACGCATGGGCGGCGGTCGATCCATTTCGCACCTGCGAACACCACACTTGCCAAGCCGGCTGCGTCTTCCTAAAGCTCTCATCGCCCGGCGCTGGTCAACGCCGGGTGCGGGAGGTGAGGAATGGCCCCAGACGCGTCGGTCGGCAGGATCAGCGCGGAGACGATACGCACCCGCAAGGGCGGCGTGCCGATCGTCTGCCTGACCGCTTACACCTATCCCGTCGCCCGCCTGCTCGACGACCATGTCGACCTTCTTCTGGTCGGCGACAGCGTTGCCATGGTGCTGCATGGCCACAAGACCACGCTCGGCGCCTCGCTGGAGATGATGATCGCCCATGGCCAGGCGGTGATGCGCGGCTCGGCAAAGGCCTGCGTGGTGGTCGACATGCCGGCCGGCAGCTATGAGCATTCGGCCGCGCAAGCCGTTGCCTCGGCACGCCGCATCGTCGATGAAACCGGCTGCCAGGCGGTCAAACTGGAGGGCGGCGTCGACGTCAGCGGCCAGATCGCGGCCATCGTCGCCTCAGGCATTCCGGTGATGGGTCATATCGGCCTGCAGCCGCAATCGGTGGAAAAGGACGGCGGCTACAAGATCAAGGGCCGTACGCCGGAGAATGTAGCTGCCCTCATGCGCGACGCCGATGCGGTCGAAAAAGCGGGCGCCTTTTCGCTGGTCATCGAAGGTACGGTCGAGACTGTTGCCGCCGAACTCACCCGGCGCGTCGCCATTCCAACCATCGGCATCGGCGCCAGCAGCGATTGCGACGGCCAGATCCTGGTCATCGACGACATGATCGGCCTGACCGTCGACAGGGTGCCGAAATTTGTCAAGGAATACGCCGATTTGCGCGGCGTGGTCGCCGACGCCGCCGCGCGTTACGCGGCGGAGGTGCGCAATCGCACCTTTCCCGAACCGGGCCATGTCTTTTCAGTCAAAGAGGGCAAGGACAACGCATGAACCAGCCTGTCGTTGTCGAGACTGTGCTTGCCCTTCGCGCTGTGATCCGCGACTGGCGTCGCGACGGGCTCAGCGTTGCCCTGGTGCCGACCATGGGCGCGCTGCATGACGGCCATATCTCGCTGGTCAGGGCCGCGCTTTCGACGGCCGATCGCTGCATCGTCTCGATCTTCGTCAATCCGGCCCAGTTCGCGCCCACCGAAGACCTCGACAAGTATCCTCGCCAGCTGGCCCGAGACCTCGACCAGCTGGCGCAAGCCGGCGCCCATCTTGCCTTCACCCCGATGGTCTCCGAAATGTACCCGGCGGGTTTCGCCACCAGGATTTCGGTCGGCGGCCCGTCTTCGGGGCTGGAATCGGATTTCAGGCCGACCTTCTTCGAGGGCGTCGCCACGGTTGTGGCCAAGCTGTTTCTGCAAGCCCTGCCCGATTGCGCCGTCTTCGGCGAAAAGGACTACCAGCAGCTTTGCGTCGTTCGAAAACTCTGCCGCGATCTCGACCTGCCGGTGGATATTGTCGGCGCGCCAACCGTGCGCGATGCGCACGGCCTCGCAATGTCGTCGCGCAACGCCTATCTCGGCGCCGCCGAACTCGGCGTCGCGCGCCAGCTCAATGTCATCCTGCGCCAGGCGGCGGCGGCACTTGCATCCGGCACCGACGAAAGCAGCGTGACTGCCAAGGCCGCCGCCGCGCTTCTCGATGCAGGCTTCGACAGGGTCGACTATGTCGCGGCGCGCGAGAGCCTGACCCTCGCCCCCTGGCGGCGTGACAGCGACGGTCGCCTCCTTACTGCGGCCTGGCTTGGCAAGACCAGGCTGATCGACAATGTGGAAGTTTCCTCATTTATTCCCTGAAAAATTCCAAAACCATTCACTTTGATTTGTATCGCAGATTGGCGCGAGCGCCCGTAAACAGCGATCATTCAGGGTCATATCGGCTGGTCTGATAGCGATAACACACCAAAACGTCGTTGTGAGATGTTTCACAGACGCGGCGTACCCGGCAATGTTGTGTTACCTCAAGCGTAGATAATGTGTGACCTGCCACTACGCTGCGATGCAAACGAGGCTCCATGTCTATCCAGCCCAACATCAACGGTCGCGCTCTGCCGCAGATCGTCGAGGCAATTTACGATTCGATTGCCGATGTCGGCCGGTGGCAGTCGACGCTTGAATCAATCTGCAAATTGGCGATCGGCCGGCTTGCCATGCTGGCGGTCGTCGACACATCAAGCAATTCGGCGCGGTTTTCGGTGTGTTGCGGCGACCCGGCCCTGCTCGAGCCGCTGCAGTGCGACTACGCCTCCGAAGTGCCTTTCTTCAAGGCGGTGCCGAAAATGGACATAGACGTGCCGTTCACCGTCGATAGCGTCTATGCGCTGCAAGGTCCCGATGCCCGGCAGACCTGGACCGAAAGCCGCATCGTGCGCGAGTGGGTGGAACCCAACCGTCTCGACGATTTCTTCTGGGTGGCGCTGATGAAGCAGCCGGCGCGCACCGGCATGCTGATGGTGGTGACCGACAAGGACAGGCCGCAGATTTCAACCAGGGATCTCGATCTGATTTCCACCCTCGCACCCCATGTCCGGCGTGCGGTGACCATCGGCGACCTCTTCGAGGCCGAGCGGCGCAAGTCCGACATCTTTCGCTCGATCATCGAGAGCCTCGACCATCCGGTGCTGATCGTCGCTGACGACATGCAGATCATCTTCGCCAATCCGGCAGCCGAGGCACTGCTCGCGCAAAACACCTCGGTGTCCTCGATACGCGGCCAGCTTTCGTTCACCTATGCCAATGCCAACACGGCGATCGGCGGCGCCGTCCAGCTCGGCAACCGCAACGAATTCGCGCTCGGACCTTCCGGCATGAACATTCCCCTGGTGCGGGCCATGGCTCCGGCGGTGGCGCATGTCATGCCGCTGGCCCGACGTGACATTTCGGCCCGCATGTCGCAGCGTGCCGCCGCCGCCATCTTCATCGCCGCCGCCGGCGCAACACCCGTGCCGGCGCTGGAAGCGATCGCAGCGCTGTTTGCATTGACCGCAGCGGAAAAGCGCGTCGCCGGTCACGTCGCCGCCGGTCTGACACGCCGCGAAATCGCGGCAGCCAGCGGCGTCTCGGACGGCACCGTCAAATCACAGCTGGCGACGATCTTCGACAAGACCGCCACCGGCGACCAACGAGAGCTGGCGCTACTGATGCGCGAATTGACGCCGCCGCTGCGCGCGATCTGAGCCACACACAAGGCTAATCGGCATATTTTTCAAGTATTTGCCGGCAAGGCGACATAATCCACAATACTAAGCCGGCATTGTTGCAATTCGGCCAAAATCATGGTGCGGTCCTGTCCCGACCCGGAGACGGCGCGCATCGTGCCCGACCGGACGTGACAACAATCTCTGGCACGGTTCCCGAGTTGATAGCGACACGCATAGAACAGCTGCTGCCTTACCTTTTTTTGCTGACCCTGCTTTGCATCGCGCTCGCTTTGCGCCCGCTATTGCCGGTCGACGAGACGCGCTATCTCACCGTCGCGTGGGAAATGTATATCAGCGGCCATGCCTTCGTGCCGACGATGAACTTCGCACCCTATCTGCAAAAGCCGCCGTTGCTGTTTTGGCTCATCGACCTCGCCTGGAGCCTCTTCGGCGTCAGCCGTGCAGCGGCGATGCTCGTCGTGTTCGCTGCCTCGTCACTGGTCATCTGGTTGACGACCTTGCTCGCCAAAACCCTCTTTCCAGAGCGCCCGGATGTATCGAGCCGCATCCCCTGGCTGATTGCCGGCAGCACGGTGTTCGTCATTTATTCAACCCTCATCCTCTTCGACATGCTGCTCACGGCCTGTGTGCTGGCCGCCCTGCTGTCATTGCTGGCCTTTGCCAGGAGCGGCAAACTTTGGAGGGCGGTGCTGGCGGGTCTGTTCATCGGGCTCGGCGTGCTGGCCAAAGGCCCGGTCGTGCTCATCCATATCGGCGCGCCCATCCTGCTCTATCCCCTTTGGCGCGACCGGCGCGCCGGCCTTGCCCCTTTGCGGTTCTTTGCCGGAGCGGGCCTTGCAGTTCTCGCTGCTCTCATTCCGGTGTCCATCTGGCTGGTGCCGGCGACGATTCTGACCAAGGGGTCTTTCGTTTACGATCTTGTCTGGAACCAGTCGGCGGGCCGGGTGACCGGGAACCTGCACAATGCGCATGGCCGGCCGTTTTATTTCTACCTGATGCTGCTGCCGCTCATGTTTGTGCCCTGGGCCTTTATCCCGCCGGTTTGGCGACTGAAGCCGATCGCCGGGATACGCAAGCTGATCGACACATCGTCGCCGGATCTGCGCGCCCTGCGCCTGCTTTCATTCTCTTTCATTGCTGTGCTGCTGGTCTTCAGCGCCATATCCGGCAAGCAGCCGCACTATCTTGTGCCGGCATTGCCCTTTGCAACCATTCTGCTTGGCTATTTCATGAGCGAGATTTCACTCTTCCGGCTGAAAGGCACGGCCTTGATCATGCTTGCCATTTTCGCCATCGGCCACGCCGTCGCCTCGGCAACCGCGTTCAAACGCTACGATCTGTCGCCGCTGGCGAGCTTCATCGATGAGCGAAAGGACGCGGACTGGGCCGTCGCGTTCGACTATCAGGGCGAGGTCGGTTTCCTTGCAGGCATGGAGAAGCCGTTCGAGAACGCCGACAAGCCTGATGAGTGGCTCAAATCCCACCCCGGCGGCTACGTCATTGAAAAGCAGCCAAATGATCCAGGCGCCTCCGAGCAGATCGCCTTTCGACAGCCGGTGGAGCGCGGCTATCTGGTTGTCCTGAAAGGACAGCACTGAGTCAGTCCGACGCTTATCCCAGCGGCTTCTCGAAGATCAACGCAGGCAATCCCGAACCGCCGCCGCAATCGGCGGTGCTGCCTGCCGGCAGAAATCCCTTCGAGCGGTAGAAGGCTATGGCCGTTGCATTGGCCTCCTCCACCTCGACGCGCAAAGTGTTCGCTTCCGGAAAGCTGGCCTCGACCTCGTCCAGCAAGGCGCGGCCGATGCCTTGCCGCTGGCAGGCGGGCAACACGTAGAGCTGGTTCAACAGCACGATCTTCGCATCCGTCGTGGCGGCGGCGAAAGCCATGCCGCCGAGCCGCTTGCCATCGTCGGCGACCAGGAATTCCGAGTTCGGCCTGGTCAGCCGCGCTTTGAGCGAGGCGATCGAATGCCAGTCGTCGGTGATTTCAGTCACCCGCTCGACGCCATAAATGGCGTCATACGTCGCGTGCCAGGTTTCGACCAGCAGCGCGCGGATGGCGGCAAGGTCGCGTTCCCCAGCGGTGCGGACGAACATCGTTTTACTCGATGCCGAGCTTGGTCTTGACCAGATCGTTGACCGCCTGCGGGTTGGCCTTGCCGCCGGTTGCCTTCATCACCTGGCCAACGAACCAGCCGGCCATTGTCGGCTTGGCCCGCGCCTGCTCGACCTTGTCGGGGTTGGCGGCAATGACCTCGTCGACCGCCTTCTCGATGGCGCCGGTGTCGGTGACCTGCTTCATGCCGCGGCTTTCGACCAGCTGGCGCGGGTCGCCGCCCTCGTTCCAGACGATCTCGAACAGGTCCTTGGCGATCTTGCCGGAGATGGTGCCTTCCTTGATCAGATCGATGACGGCCCCGAGTTGTTCTGGCGAAACCGGAGCGTTTTCAATGTCTTTTCCGGCTTTGTTGAGCTGCCCGAGCAGATCGTTGATGACCCAGTTGGCGGCAAGCTTGCCATCGCGACCGCTGGCGACCTGCTCGAAATAGTCGGCGATCGGCTTTTCCGACACCAGGATCGAGGCGTCGTAGGTCGACAGCCCGAGCGAAGAGACCAGCCGCGCCTTCTTGTCGTCGGGCAGTTCCGGCAGGTCCTTGGCCAGCGCATCGACATAGGCCTGGTCGAATTCCAGCGGCAAAAGATCCGGGTCGGGGAAATAGCGGTAGTCGTGCGCCTCTTCCTTCGAACGCATGGAGCGCGTCTCGCCCTTAACCGCATCGTACAGCCGCGTTTCCTGCTCGATCTTGCCGCCGTCCTCCAGGATGGCGATCTGGCGGCGCGCCTCATAGTCGATGGCCTGGCCGATGAAGCGGATCGAGTTCATGTTCTTGATCTCGCAACGCGTGCCGAACTCGCCACCGGGCCGGCGTACCGAGACGTTGACGTCGGCGCGCATCGAGCCTTCGTCCATGTTGCCGTCGCAGGTGCCGAGATAACGCATGATGGTGCGCAGCTTGGTGACATAGGCCTTGGCCTCGTCACCGGAACGCAGATCAGGCTTGGAGACGATCTCCATCAGCGCCACGCCAGAACGGTTGAGGTCGACATAGGACATGGTCGGATGCTGGTCGTGCATCGACTTGCCCGCATCCTGCTCGAGGTGCAGCCGCTCGATGCCGACCTCGATGTCCTCGAACTCGCCCTGGCGGTCGGGGCCGACAGAAACGATCACCGTGCCTTCGCCGACGATCGGCTGCTTGAACTGGGAGATCTGATAGCCCTGCGGCAGATCGGGATAGAAATAGTTCTTCCGGTCGAAAACCGACTTGTGGTTGATCTGCGCCTTCAGCCCGAGACCGGTGCGGATCGCCTGCTTGACGCATTCCTCATTGATGACCGGCAGCATGCCCGGCATGGCCGCATCGACCAGGCTGACATTGGCGTTGGGGGCCGCGCCGAAGGCGGTCGATGCGCCGGAAAACAATTTTGCTTCCGAAATGACCTGCGCGTGCACTTCGAGACCAATGATGATTTCCCAATCGCCGGTGGCGCCGGGGATCAGGCGCTTGGCGTCGGGCGTGCGGGTGTCGATGAGGGTCATGGTGGCCTGCGGTTCTAGCTCGCGAGTATTGCGAATTTCGCGAATTTGGGTGTTGGCCTTCGCTAGTGCAAACCGCTTCGCGAGACAAGCGCCCAAAGAAGCGCATAGCCGCAGTCTGGCCTTTTCAGCCGCTTTCGCCTATAGGACGCCCATCCCAATGGAGAGTGGATGTCCGCTTACGCTCAGTCCCGGTAAGGCCCTGACCTCGTAGCGGGCGCATCGAAGTCGAAAAGAACAACAAAAGACGGATCGCCACCGTCAAATGCATGACTCGCGACGGCTGGCACTATCCAGGCGTCGATCTCGATCTGTTTCGAAAACTGAGGCGAAGGAAAGCGGTTTCATCTTGCGATGGCGGTCCCTACCGCATCACAAGGCGCGGGCTGCAGCTCGTCCGCTCCGAACTCGACAACCGATAAGATAAGCCCCGCCGGCCGGTATTCCCGGTCGGCGGTCTCTTTCGCGGGTCAGGCCGTCGCAATATAGGCCCTGATTTCTTCGGCCTCGCGCTCGACATCCTCGATGCGGCGCTTGACCACGTCGCCGATCGACACGATGCCGTCGAGCATCCCGTCCTTTTCCACCGGCAAATGGCGGAACCGGCCCCGGGTCATGATCTCCATCACCTCGTTGACCGTGTGGTTCTCGTTGCAGATCTTCACTTTCGGCGTCATCGCCGAGCGCACCGCGATATCAAGTGCGGCAGCGCCTTCCTTGGCAACCACCCGCACAATGTCACGCTCGGAAAGGATACCGACGATCTTGCGATCGCCATTGGTGATGACCAGTGCACCGATCTTGTGGTCGACCAGGATTCGAATGGCTTCGCTCAGCTTTTCATTCGGCCCGAGCGTGAACACGTCATGGCCTTTTTTCTCGAGAATTGCCTTAACCGTCATGGCGTCCTCCTCCTCCTGCTTGGCTAGCCAGCTCCCGCCCTGACCGGCTTCACATAAGAGTGAACATCGTGCGCCGTGATCGGTTGCTTTTCAAGTGCGCCAGGCGGGTGAGCTAGTCGGGAGTGCTCTGGTCCTCCGGGATTTCCCATTCAGGCGCCTGCCAGCGCCCGTCGAACCAGCGCAATCCGAAGAAGCCGGCAACGAGGCCGCCAATATGCGCTTCCCAGGCGATCTGGCCGGCCTCGCCGAGCCCGAGACCGTAAAGGCCAGTGACAAGATTGATGACCATCCAGGCACCGAGAAAATTGACGACGCCGCGCATGCGCAGAACGATTGCGATCGGCAGCACGGGACCGGCAAAGGCAGCCCTGCCGGACGAGCGGTCGGTACGAAACCCAAAACGCGCCGCCGCACCCATCATGCCCGATATCGCACCGGAGGCGCCGACCAGCGGCGCCTCACCAAATGGGTGGACCGCCCAGAACAGCACCACCGCGGCCAATCCGGTGGCGGCGAAAAACAATGCGAACCGGAACCAGCCGAGCCGGTTGGCCAGCGGCGAACCGAAGGCGGCCAGCGCAACCATGTTGATGGCAATGTGGGCAAGGCCGCCATGCATGAAGGCATAGGTGAAAGGACGGGTGAAGAGGAACCAGTCGAAGCCGTATTGGCCGGTGTAGAGGACGGGAATGAAGGCCCCGTCGGTGAGCAATGTTATCTGCTGCTCTTCGGTCAGCACATATTGCTGCAGCAGGAAGACGGCGACGCAGATGCCGATCACCACCAGCACCACCGGCGGCAGGTTGAACACCGGCTCGCGGCGCGGCGGCGGCGCCTCCTCGGTCTGTTCGATCTCGGTGGGGCTTGTCGGTTCGCTCATTCACTTGGGTCCAGGGATTCGTTGCGCGAGCTTTAGAGCAAGGATGCTTCGGTTGAAACTGCCCTGCATCCTCCAACACCTCGCATGGCGCGCTTCAGCGCGGCGTCAGGTGATGACAGCACAAATCGCGCTGTCCTCGATGGCAGAGCCAGGGAGGCGGCATATCTTCTCACCTTGGCCTCAACGGGTTTAGACTAAAAAAATCGTTGGCCCTGTCGGCCAGGCCGGAGCTCCGCCGTCCTTGATGAAAGGGATGCAATCGGGAGGAGAAAATGCCAGAAAAAATCCTCGTGCTCATCGGCACGAAAAAAGGCGCCTTCATCGCCGAGAGCGATGGCAAGCGCGAGTCGTGGAAGCTGCGCGGTCCATTCTGCGAGCACTGGCCGATGAACCATGTCGTCGGCGACCCCGAGACCGGCGCGATCTACGGCGCCGGCGGCAACGAATGGTTCGGTCCGGCGGTCTGGAAGTCGGACGACCTTGGCCAGACCTGGACGCATTCCAGCGAGGGCTTGGCCTATGCGGCTGGCGAGGAACCGATCAAGGCGGTGTGGAGCCTCGCCAGGCGCAACGGCAGCCTTTATGCCGGCGTGCAGCCGGCCGGCCTGTTTCGCTCCGACGACGGCGGGGCCACCTGGAGCCACATCGAGGGCCTGCAGCATCACCCAAGCCGCAAGGACTGGAACCCCGGTGGCGCGGGCCTCATCCTCCATTCCATCGTCACGCACCCCAGAGACGAGGAGCAGATCTGGGTGGGCATCTCGTCCGCAGGCGTGTTCTACACCTGGGACGGCGGCAAGACGTGGGAGCCGCGTAACCGGGGCACCCGCGCCGACTTCCTGCCCGAAGGACAAAACTATCCAGAATTCGGCCAGTGCGTGCACTGTCTGGTGATGGCGCCCAGCAAACCCGACCGGCTCTACCAGCAGAACCATTGCGGCATGTACCGCTCCGACGATGGCGGCAAGAACTGGCAGAGCATCGAGAAGGGCCTCCCCTCGACCTTCGGTTTTCCTGCGGCCACGCATCCGCGCGACGCCGACACGCTCTTCCTCCTGCCGCTCAACGGCGACAGCGCCGGCCGTTACGTGCCGGACGCAAAGGCGGCGGTGTGGAAGACGGAGGATGCGGGCGCCACATGGCTCGACGAGCGCAAGGGTCTGCCGCAGGAGAACTGCTATGCGGGCGTGTTGCGGCAGGCTATGGCGACCGACAGCCTCGAGCCGGCCGGAGTTTATTTCGGCACCAGCGGCGGCTCGCTCTTTGCCAGCGCCAACGAAGGCGAAGACTGGTCGGAGATCGCTCAGCATCTGCCCGCGATCCTGTCCGTCGAGACGATGGTGGTGGGCGAGTAGGGCAAATGTCGAACAACCCAGCCCGCAGTGTGCACCATGTCATCGCGCGGCTCCCGGGCGTGCTCATCGACCTGTTTCCTGGCGCGCGCCGCCGGGTCGAACTGCCGGCCTCGACTGTAAAGGAAATGATCGACGGGCTGGACGCGCTCTGGCCCGGCATGCGCGACCGGATGTGCGATTCCCGCCCTGCCATCCGCCGTCATATGAACGTTTTCGTCGATGGCGAGAAGGCAACCCTGGAAACCAGGCTTGCGCCCGGCACCGAGGTTTTTATCCTAACGGCAATCAGCGGCGGTTAGGCCAGGGATATCACTTGGGGACCCGGCTGGTGGCAGCCACGTTCATCGCTCGCCGACGGCAGGAAGCTTGACGTCGGGATCCTCGACCGTTTCGAAGACGCCATTGGCAAATGTTGCTGCTGGCTGGCCGCAGCACGCCTCGACAGCGAATCACCAGGCGCGAATCAAAAAAAAGAAACCGTCCAAGGTTTCCCTTGAACGGCCGGTCGAGCCCCTGCTCCCCCTAAAACTCTTGACTGAAGTGCTGCCGATCGTCGCGAAACGACCGCTTCTGGAGTGGTTTTTGTGTGCCACGACGACCGTCGGCGCGCAACGTAAACCACTTGTTAACCTTAACGTCCCCGACCCGTGAACAAGTGTTAACGACGCTGGCACGCATCCTGCTCCGGAACGCATGTAGGTCATCGGAGGGCGCCCTTTCTGTTCACCGATGGGACCATCAGAAGGCAGATTGCGCGGAGTTGCATAGCATGAACCAGAACGGATCAATCACGCTGTTCCATTATTGGAACCGACTGCGTGATGGACGTCCTGCCCCAAAGCGTTCGGAGGTCGAACCGGCCGATATCAAGACGCTTTTGGCCGACACGTTCATCCTGGAAAGGGATACGCGCGGCGAAGCGGTGTTTCGGCTTGCCGGCACCAGGCTTTGCGCCGGGTACGGCCGCGAGCTCAAGGGTTTTTCGTTTCCCTCCCTGTGGCGCGACAAGGACCAGCGGCTGATGTCGCGGCTCATTCACGGCGTCTTCGAGCAAAAGTCCGTGGTGCTCATCACCTATGAAGGGCTCAGCCGCAACGGCCGTTCCAACCGCTTCGAACTGCTTGCGCTGCCGCTCGACGGCGGCGTCGAGAACCCGCGCTGCCTCGGCGTCATCAGCGCGGTCGAAAAGCCGTTTTGGCTGGGCGCCGACCCGATCACCGACGCGCTGATCGACGCCATCCGCGTCATCGATCCCGACAAGGAACCGATATTCCTGAAAAACCGGCCGGAAATATCCGTTCCTTCGCTGGCGCCTACCGAGCTCGAAGCGCCAGAGACCATCTCGGCGCTCGGTCGGTCGCGACGCATCCGCCACCTCGTGGTGTTCGACGGTGGGCGTGGGGGATAATGCATATCGCTCAAAAGAGGCCCTGATTTTGAGAAAACGACATGCATAAGAACAAGGGCCGCACGCGCGTCGCCTGAATCCGTTCGAACGGGACGCGCTCTAGGCTCAAATCCAGGGCCCGATCTTAAGTATAGGCGGCCCGCTTTTCCCCTTTGTTAACCTGATTTGCTGTAGCGTTTTGGCGTGAAGTTCCACGCACGACGCGGGAATGCCAACAGGGTGTAGGCAGTCATGAGGTCAGCGGCGGTCGAATATGCGCCGTCCCGCGCCGAAAGGCGTAACTTTCAGCGCGTCCGGGTCAAGATCTACGGGCGCTTCATGCTGGAGGACCGCACCGAACACCCGTGCCAGGTGGTCGACATGTCGCCGGGCAATGTAGCGCTGCGCACCGAGCGCGTCGGCATGCCGGGCGAAAAAATCATTGCCTATATCGATCATATCGGTCGCATCGAGGGCGTGGTGACGCGCACCTCGCAGGACGGCTTTGCCATGACCGTCATTGCCTCGGATCGCAAGAAAGACAAGCTTGCCGCGCAATTGACCTGGCTCGCCAACAAGCATGAGCTCGACCTGCCGGAAGACCGCCGCCACGAACGCGTGGCGCCGCGCAACCCGACCAGCGTGCTGCAGCTTACCGACGGCCGCCAGTACCAGTGCCGCATCATCGACCTGTCATTGTCAGGCGCGGCGGTCGAGATCGACGTCAAGCCGGCGATCGGCATCCAGGTGATGTTAGGCACCATGCGCGGCCAGGTGGTACGCCATTTCGAAGATGGCGTCGCCATCGAATTCGCTGTCATCCAGCGCCCGGAAACGCTCGATTCCGAGTTCAACGCCCCGCGCGCATGAACGTCAGCAACACGCACTAGAAACGAACCGGCCCTTGCCGGCCGGTTTTTTGTCGCCCGGCATTCCGTCTGGTTCTCCTTGTCGCAGTGCGACACGTCCACGCCCTAAACACCGCGGTTTTGCGTCGAGACCTGAACGACTTTATATTAAAATAGATCAAATTTTACGCTTATTCTATTGGGGTTTTACTCAATGTCTACTTCGGGTTTTTGCGTGAAATAAATCGACCCGTGTCATTGTCTCCTCAAACGGGGAGACTGACCAAATGGCGAAGACGTGGGGCAAGCTGTTGCTCTTGGCAATGGCGATGCAGTTTTCCGCTTGGGGAATGGCGCAAGCAGCGGGACCGGCCTACATGCACACTGGCGGCCGCACCACACAGCCTGTCGGCCACTACGAATTCTGCCAGAAGCTGCCGCAGGAGTGCGCGCAGCGTACGCCCAAGCAGGCGCCGGTCGAACTGACCCGCAAGCTGTGGGCGTCGATCGTCAGCATCAACAATTCGGTCAACATCAGGATTGTGCCGCGCACCGACATGGAAATGTGGGGCAAGGAAGAGGTCTGGTCCTACCCCGACAGCGGCTTCGGCGATTGTGAGGACTATGCGCTGGAGAAGCGCCGCGAATTGATGGCGCTTGGCGTTCCCGCCGGCAATCTCTTGATGACTGTGGCGCGCCAGCCGAATGGCGACGGCCATGCGGTGCTCACCCTGCGCACCAGCCTTGGCGAGTTCATCCTCGACAATCTGGAGTCCAAGGTACTGTCCTGGACCGACACCGATTACACTTACCTGAAGCGCCAATCCGACCAGAATTCCGGCGTGTGGGTAACGATCAATGACGGCCGCGCCGACGCGGTTGCCAGCGTCCGTTAGGACGCGGAAACAAGAAACACGTCCGCTCAGGACGCGACGAGAAAGCCCGGTCGAGTCCCCACCCTCCCCGTCCCCAACGACCGGGTTTTAGGAGCCGGCCCCGTCCCCGGGCCGGCTCCACCATTTCTGGTTAAGCTTGAGGCGACTATTGAGCTTTGAACTGACCGCGAGGATCGTCTCGGGCGTCAGGCACTAACGCATAGCTCTCCAGATTTGCCATATCCAGAAAGTACCGCGACTTGCGTCTTGTTGCTCCCCGTAGCCACGCGGCCAGTTCAAATTGCGTCACCTGCAACCATTCTGGAAATTCGGCGGGACCGCTGAACTCTCCTTCGACTAGTCCAGTCAGGGCGTTGATGTAGATGATGCGGCCGACACCGGGAAACTTGTAAATCTCCTCTCCTCGCCTGCCTTGAAGACGGTCTTGGATCAGCCGGTGTCCGACCCACAAGACGATCTTGTCTTCCGGGAATCGGTCATCCACCAAAAACCATTTTACAATCTCCTGCCTCCGACCGTTGTCGTTGGAGCCATGATACGCACCGAGACCCATGTTGCAGATGGTACAGCACGGGACCAGCTTGCATCGGCCGAAATGCTCCCGGATTGCCCTTCTCGTGACCAGCCCGCCTTCTGCGAACCTGTGAAGGACGTACACTGGAGGTTGATGGTCAGATTTGCCGTCATTCGGCATCCCGCAATAGATGCACCGATCACCCTCGACGGCTTCATATACGCGCTCGAAACGCATTTCGGCTTCGCGTCGGTTGTACTTTTGCCTTACCCGACCCATGGGATTTTCTACAACTCTTAAACCGCTCCGGCGACGGAGCGCCTTGGCTGGTGCATCCAGATCGACTTGATCTTCCCAAAAATCTAAAATATCTTAATACGTGGAGACGTTCTAGAGTTCGTCTGGGAGCCGTTGTGGGTGACCTAATGGATGCTGTTCTTGCGCTCGGCATCTACCACTAAATACTGCGGAGTGGCGCTCTTTCTGAACGTCGTCTCGTGCGAGGGATATCCCTTCCGAATGAGGGGCAATCGCTTACCGGTTGCTGCACATCCGCTTCATGTTGATGAAGCAATGGATGTGCAAAATGTGCAAATCAAACAAACTGGCAAAACTTAGAACAGAGCAAGCAGTGAGGCAGAATTGGCGATGCTTCTACTGCGATTTTCCGATGTGGGATGAAGACCCGAGGGCGATGGCGGAGCGCCATCATCTCCCTGCCGGACCGCTCAACCGCCTCCGTTGCACTGCGGAACATTTGACACCGCGAACGGAAGGCGGCCGAGAGAACCTCGATAACATTGTTGCAGCATGCGTTTTTTGCAACAAAACTCGCCATAGGATGCGAGATGTGTTGTCGCCAGTTGCTTACCAGCAGCGCGTCCGAAAGCGAGTAGCGGCCAGGAAATGGCATCCGCTTGAGTGTCACCCCTTGCTAAAATGATATTTCAAATGGCTTTTGATCGCTGCAGTATGAGTGATCAAAGGCCCCTTCTGGATCATTGCCATGCTGGAAATCCCGGAAGATCGGTGCGAGCGCCATCGCCTGTTCAAGGCGATCGACGATGCCTTCAAAGTCGGCGATTTCGAGGGGCTCGGCGTGGCATTGGGCGGCTCGCACCGCTGGTTCGACGAGCGCATGCCATTCGAGCTCGGCCTCGGGCATCCGCTGGAATATGCGATTTATTGGAGCCCGGTCGGGTTCATTTCGACTTTGCTGGATGCAGGCTCGGATCCGAATTACCAGGATCACGGCGGGTTTCCAGCAATCATTGCTGCACTGTCCACCGACCGATCCGATAGGCTGGAAATCGTTAGGGCGCTGATCGACGGTGGCGCGGACCCGAACATGCGGGGCGTGAACGACTGGACGCCGCTTCACTATGCGGTGGCGATCCGCAGTGTCGAGGCGCTCCGCCTGCTTTTGACGGCGGGCGCCGACCCGGCGCTGGAAACCCGCATCGATGACTATACGACGCCCCTGGAGGAAGCCGACAATGCCGGCTTTGAGGCTGGCGCTTCATTGCTGCGCGATGCGATGGCCGGGCGCCGCTAGGACCAACAGCAGTTGGACCGCAATTCCCCCCGCGACACGCGGTCGTTTATGCTGGCCTCAAACCTTCTTCAGTCCCGCCTTGAACCGTTTGCCGTTGGCGACATAGTGCGCGGCAGAGGCGCGCTGCCTGGCGACCGCGGCGTCGTCCAGCGTCCTGATCACCCGCGCGGGCGAGCCGACGATCAGCGAATTGTCGGGGAATTCCTTGCCTTCTGTGACCAGCGCGCCGGCGCCGACCAGTGAGTTCTTGCCGATCCTGGCGCCGTTCAGCACGATGGCGCCCATGCCGATCAGGCTGTTGTCGCCGATCGTGCAGCCATGCAGCAAAGCGCGGTGGCCGATGGTGCAGCCTTGCCCGATCGTCAGGGGAAAGCCGGGGTCGGTGTGCATCACCGTGTGTTCCTGGACATTGCTGTCGGCGCCGATGACGATCGCCTCGTTGTCGCCACGAATGACCACGCCGAACCAGAAACCGGCATTGCGGCCGACCTCGATGTCGCCGATCAACGTTGCGTCCGGCGCGATCCAATTGCTGTCGGCATCCTCAAAACGAGGCGCCTTTCCGTCGATCGCATAGGTCGGCATTTTTCGTCTCCGATTCGTCCCGGGCCGGAACGAACCCTAAAACAATCCCGGGAAAACCGCGTAGCGGTTTCTCCTAGGGAAAACCACGCAGCGTTTTCCGTTCAAGACAGAAAGCGGGCCAGCGATTCGACCAAAAGCTGAACCGCTCCAGGAGAACCGACGCCCCACGAGGCAATGGCGATCAGCACGATGCCCAGCGCCAGCGCCCAGGCCATCACGGTGCAGCCGCAGGACATCAGCATAAGCGTCGAAATGCGGCCCTCACGCCGCGCATCGAGGGCATCGTTGGCGAGCATGAACGGCCCGGCGCAGGCGGTTGCGGCCAGCGAGCGCAGGATGTGCGCCGGCGAAACATAGGGCTCGGAAAAGGCAAGCCGGCGGCCGGCCGCCAGTTCCATCACGGATCCGGTGAGCCCACAGGCAGTGAGCCCGACGGCAAAAGCGAAGAGAACGGGCATCAGCAGGCTCATCTTTACCTTCCGTTTACCATGAAATCGCACAGTCGCATCCGACAGCTGCGCAGCAAGAGCCATGCCGCGGCATGTGTGCCGTCCAAGGACAGAAGCGGCGATTATGGGGATTGCGATGAAGCAGGCAGCGACCGCCGAAGAATTCAACGTCGTCGATTCCGTGCTGATGAAGCGGGTCTTTTATGCCTTTGCGGCACTGGCGCTGCTGTCGCTGGCGATCAGCCTCGGCGGCAAATGGTTCGGCCGCTCGATCGCCATGGCCGGCTATACCGACGACACCACGGTCCACCGGGTGGTGATCGGCAACAATGTCATTGCCGTGCCGGCCAATGCCATCCGCTTCCTGCAGGCGCGCCGCGACGGCATCGCTTCGCGCCTCGACCTCTATCTGCGCTATCCCCAGATGGAGGGTTACAGCGAAGCCGCCCGCGACGATTTCAACCACACGGGAACGACCAAAAACATCATCTTCCTGTCGTTCGAGCCGCAGATGATGTCGCGCGACATGAGCGGCCGTTTCGCGCCGATCTACAGCGCGCTGATCAGCCAGCCCGGAACGCCCGGGCCCGGCGGCACGATGATTTACGGCTTCGGCGAAAAATCAGGCTATCTCAACGAGGTGCTTGCGGTTGCCGGCCGACCCGGCAAGGATCCGTTCGTCGCCCGCTGCCTGAGCGGACCGACTGCTGAGGAATCGCTGGCGCCCTGCGAGCGCGATATCCAAGTCGGCGACAGCCTCAGCCTGACCTATCGCTTTCCCCGCGAATTTCTGGGCAATTGGCAGGCGCTCGACGCAGCAATGGTCGCCGAGGCCACGCGCGTCCTCAAGGCAGCGAGATAGCTGGCTGAATTCGTTGCATATTTTCTGAATATGAAAGGCTGCCGGCCTGCACCATGGCAGGTCCGGCCAGCCGCAAGGCCCTGGCTCAGGCCAGATCGATGTCGAGGATCGCCATCGAGAAATTGTAATCGCCGTCGTCTTCGTCCTTGAAGACGATGCCGAGGAACTCGTCGCCGACATAGACCTCGGCCGAATCTTCCTTGCGCGGCCGCGCCTTCACTTCGAGTTTGGGATTCTGGAAGACGCGCTTGAAATAGGCGTCCAGCTTTCTGATTTCGTCCGGCTTCAAAAGTCTTCTCCGATCGTCGGGCTTGCTCGTTGGAACGCGCTTCTGGCACGTCGACAATGGCGATGTAAAGGCAAGCCGGCTGGATAGAGCGAGAACTGGCGGATGCCGGCGCGGCAGCCGGCCTCGGCCCGGCCTGCCGGAAGCATGTGAAATTCAAATGTCGAAGCTGACGACCTGGTCCATCGACTGCGACGGCAAAAGCTGGTCCATCTGGCGCGAAGGCTGGTCGCAGCCGGTCTCGCCGACGACGCGGGCCGGCACACCTGCAACCGTCTTGTTGTGCGGCACCGGTGACAGCACCACCGAGCCTGCCGCGATCTTCGAGCAATGGCCGACCTCGATATTGCCGAGGATCTTGGCGCCGGCGCCGATCAGCACGCCGTAGCGGATCTTCGGGTGACGGTCGCCGCCGGCCTTGCCGGTGCCGCCCAGCGTCACGCCGTGCAGGATCGACACATCGTCCTCGATCACAGCCGTCTCGCCGACGACAAGGCCGGTGGCGTGGTCGATGAAGATGCCCTTGCCGATACGGGCGGCCGGGTTGATGTCGGTCTGAAACACCGAGGACGATCGGCTTTGCAGATAGAGCGCGAAATCCTTGCGGCCCTGGTTCCATAGCCAATGCGCCAGCCGGTGCGTCTGGATGGCGTGGAAACCCTTGAAATAGAGCACCGGCATGATGAAGCGGTCGCAGGCCGGGTCGCGGTCGTAATAGGCCTGGATGTCGACGCGCACGATCGACGACCATTCCTTGTCGTCGGCCAGCATCGACTTGAAGGTCTGGCGGATGAGGTCGGAACCGATGTCCTGATGCGCAAGCCGCTCGGCCAGCCGGTGGATGACCGCCTCTTCCAGGCTCTCCTGGTTGAGGATGGTCGAATAGAGGAACGCCGCCAGAAGCGGGTCGCGGTTGACCGCGTCCATCGCCTCGTCGCGGATCGAGCGCCAGATCGGATCGACCGGCTGCACCATTGTGGGGCGGGCAATCGTAATGCTGTTCATCGACGTCTCCGGCCTGCCGGCTTGTTGTCCGGCCGCACATATAGGCCAGATCATAGCACGATTGAACTCAATTTTCCTTAGTGCTTCATCAAATGGATTTGGTTCACGCAGATTCCAGCCGCCATGGAAAACGAACCCTTGATCACCGCCCCGCCGGAAAACGGACGCGCGCGACGCCCATGCGCTGTGGCCTTTCAGGTCGGCAGCGGCTTTCCGGCCTGTTCCGCCACCATGTATTCGGCATACCAGTCTGGCCAGTTCACATCGTGCTGTCCGCCGGTCCGCTTCTCGTGCTCGCCATGTGCCGCCGCCGCGCGTCGTAGCGCCGCGGCAAGTTCGCCCGACGAGGTGAATATCGTGTCGCTGGCGTCCACGCGCCCCGGCAAGCGTTGGGTGATCTCCTGCAGGATGAAGCTGTTGCCGTCCGGATCGCTGAACGTGGCATAGGAGGAATAGCTGCGCCCTTCCGGATGCCTGCCGCTGACCGGCGGCTGCCCGGGCCCGGTACGGTGGAACACCTCGCTCGCCTCGACGCCGCGCGCCACGAGTTCGGCATGCGCCGCCACGATATCGGATACGACGAGATAAAGCCCCTTTGCCGAGCCCGGCGCGGCTGATGTCAGGCCCTTGCCGAAATGGATCGAGCATGGCGAACCCGGCGGTGTGAACTGCACCACCCGAAACGCATCGCCGACAACGAAGTCGGCGTCGAGCCGCCAACCCAGATCGCCATAAAAACGCTTGGACCGCTCGGCATCGGCAACGGCGATGATGACGGCCTCCAGCTTCATGTCGATCGTCCCCGGCACGGTATTGGTCATGTCAGCCTCCTTGGTTGAATGGAATGGCAACATTCCCCAGAGCCCCGGCCCGCGCAAGATTTGAAAATGATTGGTTTTGACTCCGAGGGGTTGAGATCGGTTAACTGGACAGATGACAAACTTGAAAGACCAGCCCTTGATCGACGAACCACTGAAGCGGGACCTCTCAGGCTTCTATCGGGCCGAAGACCGCCACTACCACAACCTCGGACATATCGAGGCGATGCTGGCGCTGGCCGGCGACTATCGCGCGTCGCTGCATGATCCCGAAGCCGTCGAGGCCGCGATCTGGTTCCACGATGCCATCTACGACAGCAAGGCCAAGGACAATGAGGCGCAAAGCTCCGCTCTAGCCGAAAAGATGCTGGCCGGACGCGCCGATCCCGTGCGGCTCAGGCGCATCACCGCGATGATCCTCGCCACCGCCACGCACCAGCTGCCGTCGTTTGACGATCCGGCGGCGATGCGGGACGCCAGCCTGTTCCTCGACATGGACCTGTCGATCCTGGGCACCGCGCCGGATGCGTTCGACGACTACGAGCTTGCGGTCCGACAGGAATATGCCTGGGTCGAGGAGCCGATGTGGCGCGCCGGCCGCAGCGCAGTCCTGAAGAGTTTTCTCGCCCGCGACCACATCTTCCATACCGATGAATTCCGGCGCCGGTTCGAACCGCAAGCCAGGCAAAACATCGCGCGTTCAATCGAAGCTCTCGCGGCTGGCTGACCGGAAACTCCGGAGGGAGGCCCCGGCTAGTCTGGAAAGGTTTCCATGCGCTGCTCATACGGCTTGAAACCTGCCCGCCCGTAGACCGATTGCGCGGACGGATGGTCGTAGGTGTCCGTATGCAGCCAGACCCTTTGCGGTGCATGCCACCAGACGGCACGAAGCGCCTGGTCGAGCAGGAACGGCCCGAGCCGGCGGCCCTGGAAAGCGGGAACCAGACCGAAGTGGGTCAACTCGACGTCAGGTTGGCCGACGCCGTTGAATTCGCACAGGCCGGCGGCTTCGCCCTCGACGCGCAGCACATGGATATGTGTCGACGATAACGCCAGCAGGCGCTTGAGGTCTTCGGCCGCCATGCGCAACCGCTGGCCCCATTGTACGGGCTCGCCGACGGCACGGTAGAGGCTGAGATAGGCGGCGCGGTCCAGCCTTTCACGCGCAACCGTGGCGCCGGCTGCCGGGCTGACGCGGGCAGGCGCCGGATTGGCCTGGCGCATCTCCATGTAGGTGACGAGAAGGTCAACCAAGGCGGCACCGGTACCGCGACAAGCGGCAAGGCGGCAGCTCGCGCAGGATCACGTAAAAGCGCCGATCGTCGACGCCATCGCCTCCAGCAGCGCCAGGCCTCCCGCCACCGACAGCCCGTTCAGGACAATCCCCAGCAGTCCGAGCCCGCGCCTGTCGTTGGAGCGCACCAGCGCCATCACGCCGAAGACCACGCCGGTGATGCGCGCCACGGGGGCTGCGAGCAGAAACATCAGCATGAAGAAACCCGTCGCAACGCTCTGCGTAAGCTCCGATGCGTCGCTCGGCATCGCCACCATGATGACGATCGCAACCGCTCCTGCACTGAAGGCAGCCAGCGCCAGTATAACTGAACGTTTGCCGAGTTTAGTCTGCACGACCTCGCCTGGAACGGCGGCCGCGCCCCTTCCCCATTGTGCCACATTGCCCCCTTGCCATCCGCCTCAGAGCGGATTTTCGGCATAAAACTCCAGCACGCGCTGCTTGAAGGTCTTGTCGCCGACCGCCAGCATATGGTCGCGTCCCTCGATGTGAAACGCCCTGGCGTTCGGCATCAGCGCGGCAAGCTGGTCGGGCGAACCGCCAATATCGTCTGTCGTCCCAACCGCAATCAGAGTCGGCTGGGCGATGCGCGTCATGTCTTCTTCGCTGAGCAATTCACGCGACTTTGCGATGCAGGCCGCCAGCGCCCGGCGGTCGCTGCGCGTCTGATCGGCAAAGGCACGAAACGAGCGGCCGCGCGGATGGCTGGTGGCGGCCGGATCGTCGGCCAGCAGCGCTTCGGCGATCGGGTCCCAGTCGCCGACACCATCGACCATGCCGATGCCGAGGCCGCCGAACACCAGCGTCGCCACCTTGTCAGGATCGGACAGCGCCAGGAACGCCGAGATGCGCGCGCCCATCGAATAGCCCATGACATGCGCACGCCCGATGCCGAGATGGTCGAGCAGCGCTGCCGCATCCGAGGCCATCTTCGCCGGCGTGTAGTCGGCCTCGTCATAGCTCTTCGACGACGAACCATGGCCGCGATTGTCGAAGGCGATGGCGCGGTAGCCGGCATCATTCAGCGTCTTGAACCAGCCCGGAGACACCCAGTTCACATAGTGGCTCGAGGCGAAGCCGTGGATCATCAGCACCGGATCACCCTCGCCCGACGCCGGCTGGCGGTCGAGGAAGGCGAGATCGAACCCATTATGCGAGAAGAACTGCATCAGCGCCCCTCACCCGGCGCCGGGTGTGGGCGCATCACCCTTGTCCGCCGGCGGCATGCCCGGGCCAGAGACCGTACCGACGGCCGGATGGCGCAGCAGATTGCCATATTCGATACCGTTCTTGGCGGCGGTGCCGGCCTTGAGCTCAAGCACGAAACGCACAGGCACCCCTGGCGAGATGACTGCATCGGAGAACGGATCGCCGTGCTTGACGGCGCGGATCTTGCCGTCCTGGCCGACAAAGACCAGGTCGAGCGGCATCGGCGTGTTGTGCATCCAGAAACCGACCTGCTTCTGCATCTCGAAGACGAAGAGCATGCCGTGGTCGTCGGCCATGTCTTGCCGATACATCAGCCCACCCTCGCGCTCGGAGTCGGTGTCGGCGATTTCGATCGAAAAGGACTTGTCTCCGCCCTTCGTCGCCACAACCAGCGGCGTCGGATCGACAGGAAGGATCATCGCCTGGCCGCCAGCGATCGTCTGCTGTGATGCGGTCGGCAGCCCGGAATAGAAGTAAGCGCCGGCGGCCACGGCAACGATGACGCTGAGCGCGCCCGCAGTCAGCCAGTTCCTGTGCGCCATTGGAAATCCTCGACCGAAGACCATGATCCCGAAAAATGGTCTCAGGTATTCGGATAAGATCGTGGTGAAACCAAGAAAACAAGGTAAAGACAGCCGTCCCGAATTTTATCGGGATGGCTCGCGTCCTAATGCGCGACCGGCAAGGTGCCCATATCGGGATGAATCTCGGCCGCCATAAGGCCTTTGTCACCGCGTCCGAAACGCACCAGCACGACCTGTCCGGGTCTGAGCTCGGTAATGCCGTAGCGGCGCAGCGTCTCCATATGGACGAAGATATCCTCGGTGCCCTCGCCCCTGGTCAGGAAGCCGAAGCCCTTGGTGCGGTTGAACCACTTCACCAGCGCCCGTTCGAGACCGCTTTCCGGTGTCACCGACACGTGGGTGCGCTGTTCCTGCATCTCGGCCGGATGGATCGCCGTGGTGGTGTCCATCGACAGCACCCGGAATGCCTGCAAGCCGCGGTCGCCATGCTTGACGAGGCACACGACGCGCGCGCCCTCCAATGCAGTCTGGAAACCGTCCTTTCGAAGACAGGTCACATGGAGGAGGATGTCGCCCGAAGAACCGTCATCGGGAAGGATGAAGCCGTAGCCCTTGGCCACGTCGAACCATTTGATGGCGCCGGCGATTTCGACCAGACCGGCGGTATCGCCGCCACTGTCGCGCGTCAGGGCGTCGTCAAGGTTCTCATCCCGCCTCGTGAAAGAGGCCCTATCCCCCATAAGAATGCCCCCTTTTTTTCAAGAAAACCGCAAGTGATTCTTGACATCAGATTAACACCGCCGCTTCCGGTGTGTGCAAGACCTGCCGTGCCTTTTTTCATAGTTGGATACAGGAATAGCTGATTTGTTGTTTGCCGGCGTTGCTGCCGGCCGCAATAACGATCCCGTCAGGCCGTCAACCGGTCGGCAATCTGCGTAGGATTTTGCCGGAATCGGCAACCACTTTGCGTCCAACGCTTTTGTCAGAGCAATCTGACTTTTCCAAAATCGGCGACCACTTTTTCAGTCCGATGCTCGTTGCCCTTCGGCGGGGTGGACCCTATGTTGCCTCGCAACCCAAATATCCCCGAGGAAATCCCATGCGCTACCTCCACACAATGGTCCGTGTCGCCGACGTCGATGTCTCGCTCGATTTCTATGTCAACAAGCTCGGCCTGAAGGAAGTGCGCCGCTATGAAAACGAGCAGGGCCGCTTCACGCTGATCTTCCTCGCCGCCTCCGAGGACGTAGAGAGCGGCATTGCCGACAAGGCGCCGCTGATCGAGCTGACCTACAATTGGGATCCTGAGGACTACAAGGGCGGCCGCAATTTCGGCCACCTCGCCTATGAGGTCGACGACATCTACGCGACCTGCCAGCATCTGATGGACAATGGCGTCATCATCAACCGGCCGCCGCGCGACGGCAACATGGCTTTCGTCAAGTCGCCGGACGGCATCTCGTTCGAGCTGCTGCAGAAGGGCCCGGCCAAGCCAAAGGCCGAACCGTGGGCCTCGATGCCCAACACCGGCACCTGGTAGCGATCACGCCATTCTTGAGCAAAGGCGGCCGCGTGGACATGCGGCCGCCTTTGCCGTTCCGGGCGACTGCACCTATGTAATTGCCGGACGCGCCAGCCAGGCATAGCCAGCGCCCCATCCAGGAGATCCCTTCATGCCGACCAGCCGTGTCGATGTTACCACCGCCTATGCCAGCCGTTATCTGCAGCAGCTGTGCAAGCACTGGGCACACAAATTTCCCGTCGAGTTCGATCCGAACCACGGCACCATCGATCTTTCGCTCGGCCGCACGGTTCTCGATGCCGATGCGGCAGCGCTGCATATCACCGTGTCGACGGATGAAGCTGGATCGCTGGAGCGCCTGGAAAGCGTTGTTGCAGATCACATCAAGCGCTTTGCCTTCCGCGAGGAGCTGGCCTTCGACTGGAAGCCCGCTCCGGCCGCGTAACGCTATTTTGCGCCGGCCTGGCCGGCCATCTCCAGCAATGCCATCACCGAACGCCAGTTGCGCGCGGTTCCCGGCACTTTCAGCGCGCGCGGAATAAGGTTGGCGAACACCGATTTGCCGAGCCCGTCCGGCGCTTTGAGGTAGAGCACGTCGCCCTTGACCTCGAAGCTTTCGGGCCCGGTGCATTTTTCGGCAAGCCTGGCGATCTCGTCGGCCGTCGGCTGGCGCTCCAGCGTGTAGGCATGCAACTTGGTCGGATCGCCGGCCAATTCGGGATAGGGATTTCCACTCACCAGCCGTTCGAACCAGTCGCGATCGCGCACCATGATGCGCGAATGAAAGCCCCATTTTTTCTCGAAGGCGGCTTCGATCTGTTTGGTCAGCGCGGCTGCGTCGCCCTTCTTCGCCCGGAACACGACGTTGCCGCTCTGCACGTAGCTGGCGACGTCGGTGAAGCCGAGTTCGTCGAAAAACGCCCGCAACTCAGCCATCTTGACGATGCGGTTGCCGCCGACATTGATGCCGGAAAACAGCGCGACGAAAACCGTGCCGCTCATATGATGAACCCCGCCAGGGTCTCGTTGTCGGTGATGTCCTGGTAGTGCACGCCCTCGGCCTCGAAATTCGCCTTCAGCAGGTCGAAATTGCGCCGGTCCTTGGTTTCGATGCCGATCAGCACCGACCCGAAATTGCGCGCCGATTTCTTCAGATATTCGAAGCGGGCGATATCGTCGTCAGGACCGAGCATTTCGAGGAAGTCGCGCAACGCACCGGGCCGCTGCGGGAAACGGATGATGAAGTATTTCTTCAGGCCCTCGAAACGCAGCGCCCGCTCCTTCACGTCGGGCAGTCGCTCGAAATCGAAATTGCCGCCCGACACCACCGCAACAATGGTCTTGCCGCGGATTTCTTTCCGCGAAAAATCCTTTAGCGCATCGATCGCCAACGCGCCGGCCGGCTCCAGCACCACGCCTTCGATGTTGAGCATTTCGATCATGGTGGCGCAGAGCCGATTCTCCGGGATCAGCCGCACGGCGTCAGCGGCAAACTCCCTGAGGTGCCGCAACGGCTCGCGGCCGATCTCGGCCACCGCCGCGCCGTCGACGAAATTGTAGACATTGGCGAGCTTGATACGCTTGCCGCTGGCCAGGCTCTCATGCAGGCTCGGCGCCCCGGCCGGCTCGCAGAAGACGTAGCGGGCTTCGCGCTGCTGGTCGGCGAAATAGTGCGTCACCCCGGCGGCGAGACCGCCGCCGCCGACCGGCAGCATGATGATGTCAGGCATGCGCGCGCCAGGCATCTGGTCGGCGATCTCATATGCGACGGTGGCCTGCCCCTCGATGATATCCTTGTGGTCGAAGGGCGGCACCATATGCGCGCCCGAACTTTCGGTGAACTCGAAGGCGGCGCGATAGCAGTCGTCGAAGAAATCGCCGACCAGCCTGATTTCGACGAAATCGCCGCCGAACAATCGCGTCTTGTCGATCTTCTGCTGTGGTGTCGTTACCGGCATGAAGACCACGCCCTTTTTGCCGAAATGGCGGCACACGAAAGCAAAGCCCTGCGCATGGTTGCCGGCCGAGGCGCATACGAACAATTCGGCCTGGTTGCCGGCGGCCAGCGCCTTGCGGAAGAAGTTGAACGCGCCGCGGATCTTGTAGGAGCGCACCGGAGAAAGATCCTCGCGCTTCAACAGCACCCGCGCTCCTGTCTTCTTCGACAGATAGTCGTTTTCCTGCAGCGGCGTCTCGGGAAAGATTTGGCGGATCGCACCAGCAGCAGTGGCGACGCGGGAGGAAAAGCTGTTCATGGCGCGGTCACCTCTGGATCGAATGGTTCGAGCGCGAAGCCTATTGCACAAATCGCCGTTTGCAGCCACCGATGCGATCGCTTGATGCTTCATCGATGCGTCATCAGATAGACTGGAGCGCCTTTCCATGCCTGTTTCGGCTGTCGCCCTGAAGACCGTCACGCTTCCCGAATTCGGCGAGCCGACTGACATGCCGCTGCTTCAGCGCCGGACCTACGAAGCGCGCATCGAGGCTCTGCTGGCACGCGGCGCCGAGGCCGGGCTCGATGCATTCGCCCTCTATGGCGACCGCGAGCATGCCGCCAATGTCGCCTATCTCAGTGGCTACGATCCGCGTTTCGAAGAGACGCTGCTGGTTATCGTTCCAGGCAACCAGCCCAAACTTCTCGTCGGCAATGAGGGCTGGGGCTATGCCGAGATCTGCGACGGGCCATATGAGCGCGTCCTCTACCAGACCTTCTCGCTGCCGGCGCAGCCGCGCGACCGCTCCGCCTCCCTGTCCGACACACTTGCTGCCTGCGGCCTGAAGACCGGCCAGACAATCGGCGCCATTGGATGGAAGCCGTTCGGCGTCGGCGATGCCGGTTTTGGTGAGACGACGCTCGACCTGCCCTCCTTCATTGCCGATACGCTGCGCACACTGGCCGGCGACAGAGGCGCGGTGATCAATGCCGCAAACCTTCTGATGAACCCGGCGGACGGTCTGCGCGCCATCAATGAGGCCGACCAGCTGGCAGCCTTCGAATTCGCCGCGACCTTTTCCTCGCAAGGCCTGCGCAACGTGCTCAGAGGCATCGAGCCTGGCATGAGTGAATTGCAGGCGGCCCGGCTGATGGGCATCAACGGCCTGCCCTTGTGCTGCCACCCGATGCTGTCCGCCGGCAAGCGCGCGGCCTACGGACTGCCGAGCCCCCGCCTCGACATCGTCAAGCGCGGCGACCCTATCACCATGGCCTATGGCATCCAGGGCTCGCTCAACGCCCGCGCCGGCTTCCTCGTCGAGAGCGCGGCGGAACTGCCGCGCGAGATAAACGATTATGTCGAGAAGCTGGTCGGGCCCTATTTCGCCGCCGTCGTCGACTGGTACGAGACCATCGGCATTAGTGTCACCGGCGGTATCCTGTGGAAAGCGGTGCATGACCGCATCGGCGATCCGTTCTTCGGCGTCTCGCTCAATCCCGGCCATCTCGTCCATATCGACGAATGGATGCATTCGCCGGTGTTTTCCGGCTCGGATATCGGGCTGCGATCGGGCATGGCGCTGCAGGTCGACATCATCCCGGCGACCGGAACCGCCTATTTCACCACCAACATCGAGGACGGCATTGCACTCGCCGACGAGGCGCTGCGCGAGGAGATCGCGGCCCGCTATCCCGAGGCCTGGCACCGCATCGAGGCGCGTCGTGCCTTCATGGTGGACGTGCTCGGCATCAGGCTGAAGCCCGAAGTGCTGCCCTTTTCCAACATCCCGGCGTTCCTGCCGCCGTTCTGGCTTTCGCGCAACAGTGCGATGACTGTCTCCCGGCGCTGACCACATTTCGGCTGGACACGACTTACTTCTGCCGCACTTGGCCTGTCCGGGAGGTGTCGCGGAGGGTGACGGGCTGTTGCCCCAAAGTGAATTCGAAATGAATTCATCTTTCGATGGAACTTTTGACGTGCGTTTGAAGACGATTTGCATTCTTGCACTTGCCCTGTTGACCGCCGGCTGCGGCGGCCGCAAAACCGAGGAACTGCTCGGCAGCGCCGTCATGTCCACGCCGGTGACTGAAATCTCGGGCAATCACTCGATCTTCATCACCACGACACGCAAGAAATCCGACGATCCCAACAAGGTTTTCGACGGCGAACGCTCGGCGACCTTGAACTATGCCCGCGTCAACGTCACCGTTCCCGGCATTCACCAGACCGGCCAGATCGAACGCCGCTCGCGCGGCAAGTCCAACGACCCGGCGAAGTATTTCATGGCGTCCGAGGTTGTCGGCTATGACGCGCAGCCCAAATTCTCCAGTGCGCTCAACGCCGACATCGCAGCGCGTGGCGGCCGCGTCATGGTCTTCGTGCATGGCTACAACACCGGCTTCGACGACGCCGTCTACCGCCTGACCCAGATCGTCCACGATTCCGGCTATCCCGGCACCCCGGTGTTGTTTTCCTGGGCTTCAGGCGCCAAGACCACCGACTATGTGTATGACAAGGAAAGCGCCAGCGCCGCCCGCGACCAGCTGGAAGTGACGCTGCGGATGCTGCAGCAGTCCGGCGCACGGCGCATCGACATCGTCGCCCATTCGCTCGGAACCTGGGTCACCATGGAAACGCTGCGCCAAATGGCCATTACCGGCGACCGCGATCTCGGCGGCAAGCTCGGCGACGTCGTGCTAGCCTCGCCCGATATCGATGTCGACGTGTTCAAGAGCCAGATGCGCCGCTACGGCAAGCCGGACAAGCCGTTCATCCTGCTGCTCTCTGACGATGACCGTGCGCTCAGGCTCTCCGGACTGATCGCCGGCTCGCGGCCGCGCGTCGGCGACTACAAGGACGCCGCCGACCTTGCGGCCTATGGCGTCACGGTGGTCGATCTGTCCAAGGTCAAGGGAATCGACAGCTTCAACCACACCAAATTCGCCGACAATCCCGAACTGGTGAAGATGATCGGCCAGCGGCTGCGCGAGGATGACGGCTTTGCCAGCGACCAGACGGTGACCGACCGCATCAGCGCGCTCGGACAATAAGGCTGTTGCCTTGCGGCGACTGTCGCGCCGAGAGTTCGCGAATGCCGGGCGCCCGGATCACTTTCAACTGGACCGCGCCGGTCTCTGCCTCTATCGACATTGAAATCGGCGCTATGCGCCAGCGGGAGCCCGCGTGACCGTGCGTTGGAAGACTGCCTTCGTCCTTGCGTTCGCGCTCGCTGTCGCCGGCTGCGCCGGCCAGAACACGCATGACCTCCTGAACAGCACGACGGTTTCGGCGCCTGCCTCCGACATAGCCGCGACGCATGAAATTTTCGTCGCCACCACCCGCCAGCAGGCGACCAAGGATCCGCGCCAGGTGTTCGACGGCGATCGCTCGCTGACCACCAGCTACGCCCGTGTCGACGTCGCCGTTCCCAAAGTGCATCAGATCGGTGCCATCGAGCGCGCCAAGGGTTCGGCCAACTCCAACCCGGCCAAGCAGTTCACCGCCACCGATGTCGTCCACTATGGCGACGCGCAGCAATTCGCCAAGGCGGTAGGCGCCAACATCGCCATCAGTGGCGAACGGGCACTGGTCTTCGTGCACGGCTTCAACAACGGTTTCGACGACGGCGTCTACCGGCTGACGCAGATTGCCCACGACACCAAATATCCGGGCACGCCGGTGCTGTTCTCATGGGCGTCAAGCGGCAAGACCACAGGCTACATCTACGACAAGGAAAGCGCCAACGCCGCGCGCGACGATCTCGAGGCGACGCTGAGGATGCTCGCCAGGACCAAGGTCAAGAGCATCGACATCATCGCGCACTCGATGGGCACCTGGGTGACGATGGAGGCGTTGCGCCAGCTCGCCATCACCGGCGACCGCGATCTCGGCGGCAAGCTCGGCTATGTCGTCCTCGCTTCGCCGGACATCGATGTCGACGTCTTCAAGAAACAGATGATCCGCTACGGCAAGCCCGACAAGCCGTTCGCCATCCTGCTTTCGGGAGACGACCGCGCGCTGAAGCTGTCGTCCCTGATCTCCGGCGACAAGCCGCGCGTCGGCGACTACGGCAATGCGGCCGACCTCGCCAGCTATGGTGTGGTCGTGGCGGATCTGACAAAGACCAAAGGCGGTGACCGTTTGAACCATGCCAAGTTCGCCGACAATCCGATCCTGGTGCAATTGCTCGGTGACCGACTGCGCACACCAGCCGCCCTGCGATCGAACGATCCGGGTGAGTTTGACGATATCGGCCAAGGGATTGGCAAGGCGGTCGGCTCCATGGCCGAAGTCGTCATCACCACGCCGTTCAAGGTGCTGACGGTCGCCACGGGCGGCGGCGGCTGATCAACCCAGCGCCGGGGTATCGATATACCTAAACAAACAGATCGACCTTCTGGAACGTCGTCACGTCGATCAGGCCGACATCGGAAATCCTGAGTTCGGGAATGACGACCAGCGCCAGAAGTGAATGCTGCATGTAGGCGTTGTTCAGGGAACAACCCATCTTGCGCATCGCCTCGGTCAGCTTTTCGGCCTTGGCGGCGACGATCTCGGCGCGCTCGTCCGACATTAGCCCGGCGATCGGCATTTCGACCAGCGCCAGTTCCTTGCCTTTTGAGAACAGCACCACGCCGCCGCCGACCTCGCCCAGCCGGTTGACGGCCAGCGCCATGTCTTCCTTGTTGGTGCCGACGCAAATGATGTGGTGGGCATCATGCGCCACGCTCGACGCCAGAGCGCAGTCGCCCATATAGCCGAAGCCGGAGACGAAGGCGTTGGTGACGCTGCCTGTGCCCCTGTGACGCTCGACCAGCGCGATCTGGCAGACATCGTTGCGGCGATCCATGGCGACCAGCCCGTCCTCGACAGGCAGGTCGGCCTCCAGTGCCCGCGTCGGCGCCTGGTTCTCGATGACGCCGATGACCCGCACCCGCACCTCGTTGGCGCCCTTGGGCGCGACGATGTCGAAATCATCTGCCTTGAGCTTTTTGCCGAGCTTGACCGTGTTCTTGGCCGTCTTCGGGTAGTTGTAGGCCGGAATGTCGGCTTCGAGCTTGCCGCTTTTGGCCAGCCTGACGCCGCGTCCGTAGACCTCGTCGATGGTCATTTCGGCAAGATCGGAAACGATCAGCAGATCGGCGAGCCGCCCCGGCGCGATCGAACCGATCTCGCGCTCGAGCTTGAAATGCTGGGCGGTGTTGAGCGTCGCCATCTGGATCGCCGTCACCGGCTTCAAGCCCTGTTGAATGGCGTGGCGCACCACCCGGTCCATATGGCCTTCATGCACCAGCGTGCCGGAATGGCTGTCGTCAGTGCACAAGATGAAATTGCGCGGGTCGATGCCGCTCTCGGTCACCGCCTTGATCTGCGAGGCAACATCGTACCAGGCCGAGCCCAGCCGAAGCATCGCCTTCATGCCTTGGCGCACGCGGGCAATGGCATCCTCGGCCCGGGTGCCCTCATGGTCGTCCTCCGGTCCGCCGGCGACATAACCGTGGAACGGCAGGCCGAGATCGCGCGAGGCATAGTGGCCGCCGACCGTCTTGCCGGCCTTGACCGTCGCGGCGATCTCGCCCGACATCACCGGATCGTTGGCCACGACACCGGGGAAATTCATCACTTCGCCGAGCCCGATGATGTTCTCCCAGGTCATCGCCTCGGTAACGTCGGCGACAGTCAGTTCGGCACCGGCATGTTCGAGCCCCGGTGCCGACGGCACGCAGGACGGCATCTGGACGTGCACGTTGATCGGCATGGCGACAGCTTCGTCGTGCATCAGCCGCACGCCGGGAAGCCCCAGCACATTGGCGATCTCGTGTGGATCAATGAACATGGATGTGGTGCCGTGCGGAATGACGGCGCGGCAGAACTCGGTCACCGTCACCATGCCGCTCTCGACATGCATATGGGCATCGCAAAGGCCGGGCACGAGATAGCGGCCGCCGGCATCGACCACCTTGGTGCCCTGGCCGATGGCGTGGCCGGCGTTCGGCCCGCAATAGGCAAAGCGGCCGCCGGCTATGGCAATGTCGGTGCCGGCGATGATCTCGCCCGAATGCACGTTCACCCAGCGCCCGTTGCGGATGACGAGATCGGCGGGTTTGCGCCCGGTCGCGACATCGACCAGATGCGTCGCCATCTCGGTCCACGGTTTGGGTTTCGTCGCCGATGCCTGCTTGGCCATGAAAGACTCCTGTTTGCCCGACTGTGCCAAGCCGGCAAGGTTTTGACCAGCGATTGCGGACGAAATCCGCTCGATGAGATGCATTGGCGAATGCGCCGCACCTGCTCACCCTGGCGATGGCAAGCGTCAACGGCGCGATCATTCAACGTGATTTGTGGCGGCAGTTATGCTATAGTGTTGGGCATGGTGCTGATTTGCGCCGACAACCCGCCGCGAGGCGGGTTTTTTGTTGCGATTGCCGTCACGGACGCGTTGCCGCATGGCGGCATGAAATTTCAATTCATGTCACCAGGTCGAAACCCCGTTCGTTGACTCCGCGCTCGGGAAGGCCGTTAAATCGACCCCCGAGACCGAAACGGCCCGAGGCCGAAACCTCCTGAGGGGAAGTCATGACCCGGATCCTGCAAGCATTCGCCTTCGTCACCCTGTTCCTGATCTCGGCCGGCTTTGCATCCGCCGAGGAGCGCTGGCTGACGCTACCGGAACCGGCAGCGATGCCCAAACCCGAGCAGAGCGGCTATGCGCCGGTCAACGGCATCCAGATGTACTACGCCGTTTTCGGCAAGGGCGATCCGGTTCTCCTCATCCATGGCGGGCTTGGCCACGCCGACATCTGGGCGAGCCAGGTGGCGACGATGTCCAAGACCCACAAGGTGATTGTCGCCGACAGCCGCGGCCATGGCCGCTCCACCCGCACCGAGCAGCCTTACGGCTATGACCTCATGGCGTCCGACTATCTGGCCCTGCTCGACTACCTCAAGATCGACAAGACCGCTCTTGTCGGCTGGAGCGATGGCGGCATTATCGGCATCGACATCGCGCTGCATCATCCGGAGCGGTTGACCAGGCTCTTTGCGCAAGCCGCCAATGTCACCACCGATGGCGTCGATCCCGGCGTGATGACCAACAAGACCTTTGCCGCCTACATCGAACGCTCGGGGCGCGACTACAAGAAGATGTCGAAGACGCCGGACCAGTACGATGCTTTCGTGGCGCAGATCAGCCACATGTGGGAGTCGGAGCCGGCCTGGACCAAGGAACAGCTCGGCAAGATCACCACGCCGACGGCGATCGTCGCGGGCGATCATGACGAGGCGATCAAGCGCGAACACACCGAATACATGGCCTCCGTCATTCCGGGCGCCAAGCTTATCATCCTGCCCAACGCCAGCCACTTCGCCATGCTTCAGGCGCCGGATGAATATAGCCAGGCGGCGCTGGACTTCATCGACGCCAAATAGAGCATAGCGCGCAGCAACAGGCGCTTTTCGATTGTTGAACAATGGGTTCCGTTTTACAGCGAATAGAGCTACCTTGCTGCAAGGAGTCTTCTGAACCGCCATTTCGGAGAGTTCGATGCGTGGTCTGGCGATAACCAGTGCCGGATTTCTGATCGCTCTGGCCGCGCCGGCTTTTGCCGCCGACCCGATGGCGGTACCGATGACCGAACCGGGCTTCGACTGGACCGGCTACTATGCCGGTCTGCAAGCGGGTTATGGCTGGGGCCAGTCCGACATTACGGGAACGGAAGGCGCGCCGTTTTCCAGCACGCCCGACATAGACGGCGGTTTCGTCGGCGGCCATGTCGCCGGCCTGTGGCAGTTCGACCAGGCGGTGCTCGGCGCCGAGGCGGAGCTGAACTATTCCTCGATCGACGGCACGGCGGTATCGGGCCTGGGAAGCACATTTGGCGCCGACATCAAGTGGTTCGGGTCGGTCAACGCCAAGGCGGGCTTCGCCATGGACCGACTGCTGGTCTATGGCGTTGGCGGCGTCGCCTTTGCCGGCATCGAAACGTCGCAAGTCGCGGGGGCGTCGTTCGCCAGCACGCGCACCAACGTCGGCTGGACCGTGGGTGCCGGCGTCGACTACGCGCTGACCGACAAGTTCATCGTCGGCGCGCAATATCGCTACTATGATTTCGGCTCCGAGCACTATGACGTACCGGCACCCTTCACCGATCGCGACCAGGACGTGAAGCTGAACGCGGTCGGCATCAACCTCAGCTACAAGTTCTGATCGTCCTCAGCGACTGAGATTTTCCTCGCAACCTGTTGTTTTAAAATAGCGAAGCATCCGTTGTAGGCCCGAACGGCGATTGCCGGCAAAAGATGGCTTGACGGGTTTTCGCTGGCGTCTGAAAAGGGCTGGCCTGCGGACGTGGCGGAATTGGTAGACGCAAGGGACTTAAAAAGGGGATATTTTGTCCGTCAATCATTTCAGATACTTAGGTCTCGCCTCTTCTTCGGCGAACAACACTTGATTGTGTTGGCCATTTCATCCACCCAGGATTGAGACGACCAACTAGTTGTTTTTGCTAATGTTATTGTCCCCTAACGTGCAACATTCCCACTCAAGCACCTGTCGCACGCCACCATGGCCTATGTGGGAAAGTCTGTGGGGATTTTGCTTGTTGACGAAGCGGTTTCATAGGCCTGCTCGCTTTGCTAGTTCGCGATAGCTTTCAGTTAGCCTGACATTGACTTCATAGGCTTTGAACGCGGAAGCGATCATCGCAGCCGACATCAGACTTCGATAGACGTAGTTCAGAAAATCGGCGATGGAAGTCTCATGGCGTGGCGTCCCGCTAACTCCTGCCAAATGGAACGAAGGAGGACGTCCGCCAAAGATGTCGAGGATATGAACCGCAGCTCCGTGTACAAATCCGGAATAGGCTTTGTAGACGCTTCTAGAAACCGCCTGCATCGTTGAAGGATTGCCACCGCTGAATGTCCGAGCAACGTAAGCTTGGATTTTATCGCGGCTGACCATTCCGCGCTTCTGTGTCGAGTTGATCGCATCTCCCGGAATGTCGAACTCCTCTTGCCAAAATTGGTTTAGATAGTCCGAGTGTATGCGCTCTTCCTTACCTATCGTCAGTGGTCCACAGAGTAGGGCGATGTCTTCGGAGGTCTCGTCTAGCCACCTCTGCAGGCCACCCACTTCCATTACGTGGCCTGCGTCCAATAGAAGTTTTGCGCCTCGAAGGGTGCTGATTAGTCGCGCAAGCTTGAGGATCAAGGCTTGCTGGACGGTCCTCTCTTGATAGCGATAGGTGAAGCCGTCGAGATATTTTTGGCGCTGTGGTGATGGCACCAACTTCTCAAACTCGCCAAAACCCCATGACATCTCTGCGATTGCAAAGTCGTAGTGGCCGTTTAGTTCCCTCAAAGTGATCATGGAGACATCGCCGATCTGGGTGGTGCGGGCGGCGGGACTTGAACCCGCATGGCCGAAGCCTCCGGATTTTAAGTCCGGTGTGTATACCAATTTCACCACGCCCGCAGTTGCGGCAGACTTAGGCGGCCCCGACTTGTTTGGAAAGCGAAAAAGGCATTCCCACATGCGGTATCCGAGTGGGGATTAGGTGGGAAATTCCCACCCTTCGAGGGAGAATGTGGGAGAGCTAGACGCTCAGACCCTTGGCCAGCAACGAACCGGGCAACCACGCAATAGACTTAAAATCCCTCGATCTCTGATCGTACGGGTTCGATTCCCGTCGTCCGCACCACGTTGAAATTATCTACTTATTCCAATTATACCGTTGCGACAGGCTACCCTGATGGAACTTCGTGTGGGTAGCCGCCAAGGTAGCCGCAGCCACCCATCGACGCCGATTTCAGAAAACGCTAATGAAAGACAGGAAGGGAGGATATGCGATGGCAAAGGACAACCAAGGCTACTGCAAAACGCTAACTGAAGCGTATGCCAGGTTGGGAGCAACGGTACGCAATCCTAGGCGGACGTGGTCCACGATTTCGGACGACGGGAAGTCTGTGATCGTCACTTTGTGGACGGATCGCTTCTTAGATGTCGAGCAGACCAAGTACAGCACCTTTGGTCTGCCTGGCAAAGGATGGATGCACCGATTTGAGAACCGCCGTCGCGTAGAGCATCTGCAACACGCCTTGTCAAAGCGTGGCGGCCTGTTCAGGTCTATTATCGTGACATCGAACGATAGCGCCCACAGCCGCATCATAGCCCGAAGCGTCGGGCCTCAGATGCGGGTGACCGACATTGACGCTACGACCGGCCAATTCAAAGCAGAACTGGCGTTAAGGTAGAGGAAGAAAAATGCCCGCAAAAAAACCGGCTCGCATGAGATACGGACCGAAGGATTTGACACCAATGGCTGAAGAGCTTGCAGAGGCCATTCGGCAGTTAGCGAACATGGCGAAAGCGGAACAGTCGGAGGGAGCGCACGAGATTGCTGCTTCGGCTCTAGAAACGCTGGCAAAAATGGACGAGGCCCGCGTTAAAAAGGAAACGAAGGACAGGCGGTCGGCTGCAATTCGGCGGTCGCTAGATGAGATGTGGAGTTCTGGCCAATTGGGCGGTCCTAACTCGGCGACCAAGTAAAACGCCCCGCCCCTGTTCACGCTTTAAACCATTTTGAGGGGACTGATAAAGAAAATGACCCCGCTTGAAGGTGCTGAGCTGATGCTCGGAGCGCTAAACCAATTTGGCCATCTAACCCAGGTTGACGCCGTAAATCGTTTGCAAATGGAGTCTCAAGAAGACTGCGTCTATTGGAACGCCAACGGCAACATGGCGATAAGACCGGAGGTTCTCAAAGAGTTCAATCGACTTACGCCTAACGCTGTTTGGCTGCGGGCTTCTCGCTATTGGCGGCCCCGACAAGAGGGCGATCAACCGGGCCGCTCGCAGCCCTGGTAAGAAAGACCCGCCACCGCGATGCAGCGGGCCGTTCGCATTGTTAAGCCGAAAAATCATGCATTTCCGTTTTCCCAGCCGTCGATCATAGCCTTTGCCCGTGCAAGGCAAACCAACTCGCCCTCTTCAATCGTTGCCTGAGCAACATCGCTTTTGGCCAATGGACTCCCCGGCGCCCACATCAGTGCGTGCCATCCGCTAGTCTGTTGAGTTTGAATTCGCCACCCTTTGTAACGATGAGTTGGCATCCTTGTCGCTCCTAACTGCCCTTAAAGTGAGCGCAATAGATCACCGACGGAACTTGCTCGGCAAGACCTCGACCTGGGTGATGGTAAATGAGTTTGAGCGGATTGGCCGGGCCAAATCACAGGATGCAGCGTCGGCGCCTCTCGCACATCTGGCGGTGGCGGATCGACGTGATTGGGCTCCCGGGATGACTCCTCGTCGGGCCGGCGATTTTGCGTCCCTGACGGCCCGAGGTCGATCGCATATCTTATGCGCAACGCGCCTAACGGGACCACTTCTGGACAATTTATCGAAATAGTCGCAAAGCTCGGCCGCGGATCAAAAAGACATACTTCCCTCACGAAAGCATGTCCTCACCAATGAACCAAGAAGCACCGGTTCCTTTGTCAATCAAGCCAGCGAGGCGCTCTGGCTGGGTCATCTTTGGTGCAATCGTAAGCATTTCTTATCTCGGAGGCATAGTTTTCGTATTGATCAGTGACAATGTCGAGGCAGCACTCCACCTTAAGCAGCCGGTCGAGTTTACATTGAACACTCTCGGCGACTTTCTCGCTGGAGTATGCGCGCCGCTGGCGTTCTTATGGCTGTTTGTGGCGACGATGGTTCAGTCGCAGGAGCTTGCGCTACAGCGCGAAGAATTGAGCCTTACAAGGCTTGAGTTTCAGCAAAGTCGGGAGGTGGCCAAGCAGCAGGCCGCAGAGGCCAAAAGCCAAGCAGCGTTTATAGGAGCACAGACAAAGATAATTCAAAGTGGCGAGATCGATAAGTTGATAGACGTTCGAATAGACGGTTTCATGCGGATGCAATGGAGCTTGGGAGCGATAATTGCCTCGACCGAAAACAGCGAGGTAAATAAGATCGTTTTGGGGGTCAAGCCCGACCGTGAGCTATCCTACGCGTCGGAAGCGTTTGTTTCTTGGGCCGACTCCGCAAAGCGGTGGGAGGATAAGAACTACAAGATCTTCTATGAATTTGAGAACCAAAAGGAAATTGCAATTGGAGACGTGACCTGTCAATTGCAGAGCATCAGCGACAATCTCGACAAAGCGTCAGAGCAGAAGAAGGCCGAGTTGGAAAACGCTGGTTTCATCCCGCTTTTGGACGCACTCAAGTATCTGAACAACGTCGCAACCCCGCGCTAGAGCCGATTGAGTCACACAACACTCCTTCCCGGTCGCCAGGCCGGCCGTCAGGCCTTCTTATCGCCGTTTGGATTTGGTACCGGCGCCTCGCGCACATCTCGCGGTGGCGGGTCGACATGTCGAGGCTCTGGCGATGCGTCCTTGTCAGAACGGACAGGCGTCTTCCCCGGACTGGGTTTCGGCGGCGGATCTTTGATTTTGCCTTGCATCCCAAAGAACCGATATAGCCACTCTCTTGTTCCCACACATGCCCTGATATTTTAGCAGCTGCGAAACAAAGCCCCTATTTCCGCGTTGAGATGTCGTCCACGATGGGGAGACACTCGCAAATGGATCCGGCAACTGCAGCAATGATGGTTCTGCTGTCGTGCAGCCCAAGTCAGGCTGTCTGCAAACCGCTCGATACATCGCCGGCCATGATGTTCGTATCCCTTGACGAATGCCAGGCAGCTTTGGCCAACAGGCTCGCAGGCGCCCCCAATGGAGAGATCGTGGGGCAATGCCGTTCGGTCGACGCATCCGCAACAGGTTCCCTTCCTGCCGGGTATAGGACGGTCGTTGTCACGCGAGGCATGGGAGCGAATGCGGTGAGCAGTCGCTACATCGTGCAGCACAAAGACTGAAGCCCGCCGAGGCCCGCCACCGTCAGGCAGCCGCACGGCCGCCCGAGCTACTCCAACGGCGGCTCTTCGCTCGGTGGAGTCAAAACGGTAATATCCATCCTGGCGATTGTCGATGCGGCGCGCCCCTGCGCACCAGGATCTGTGTCGCCACTTTCTGCCACCATAGCTTTGGCGCGATGTCCTACGCTGTCTGCGCTTTTGCCTGGCGCAAATACCTCGCCCGGTTCTGTCTTTGCGGGTTTCGGTTGAGTTTCCTGCCGATGTTGATTTCCAATCGCCGAGACCATTGATAGCTCCGCTTGGTGAGGCCGTGACGATACCTGTCAAGGCTGTAGCGAGCCTGACCATTGCAAACTGCCCGCCACCCGCGAGGCGCGGGCTTTCCGATCGCCAACGGGCTCGCCGGTAGGTCGGCGCCCACGACGTCGACTAGGGACTGGGTGTAGAGTTCAACCTCAGCCCCTTGATGTAGCGCCAGTTTCGCCCGACAATAGGGAACGATTTCGCCCGCCATGTGTTAGATGCCCATGAATCTCGCGGACCCAGGACCCAGAATGCCAGCCGATCTTCAGACGATGCGACTCGCCGATGCCCAGCAGCGCATCAAACAGACCGAGCTCGCGCTTGTACGCAGCGAACAAATGGTGGCTGAGAACCTCGCCCTGTGCAGCAGGATACGGTCGGCGAGGCGGCGTGTCATGAAGCCCGGCGGGCGTCTGGCGACAATCGACCCCAACAACCCCGAAAGAGTTCGCACAATGAGCGCGGCCCACTCCGGATAGTGTCGAGAGGGGGCCGGCAGCCTTGGCGGAGATCGGCCAATACGTCGCAGGAACCAAAGCTTTCGGCAGGGGTTGGTGTTGCGAAGGGACCGCAACCCAAAGGAAGCGGAACAATGGACCTGATGGACCTGGAACTGGCCAGAGCACGACAGCGCGTGGGCCGGGCAAAGTTGGATCTCGAACGCGCTGAAAACCTCCTCGATGAAGACTGCGGCGTCGCCATGAATCTCGCTTTGTGTTGCCGAATCCGCTCAGCGCAACGGCGCGTGGTCGAGGCCAAGAAGCGGCTCACGAAGATCGATCCCAGCAAGACAAATTGATCGGTCATTTCGACCCCCGAGAATGCCCCGTCGATCGCCAGGCGCTACTCGCGCTGCTCGTGATCAGTGGACGCGGCACTTCGAAAAGCCTACTGACGAGCTCAAAAGCCTACCGAAGAGCTCAAATGTCGAGATAACCGGCGGCCACAAGCATTGCCTTGTATCGTCGGGCAAATCGGCTGGGCAAACGACTGAGGTACCTCGAGGCGCCAATATCCCAATGCGCAGTTCGCTAGGATTCGCGGGGCAAGCCCGATAATGCAAGCGCTGGAATGGAGCCATGGTTCAGCCGAAAGCGGCTTCAGCTTCAGTGGCGGATCAGGGTTTTATTACCCGTGACGTCGCTACAGTCGCATCAATCGGCGATTCCATCGTCATTATGCATCGCGGTTGTGCGGTACGGAGCCAAGAGCAAGGTTCTCACCCAGCCTTTCGAGCCAGCCAACAGCGCTTGCGCAACCGCAGCGCTATTTTCGGAACGACCAATGGCAATAACGATAGATGGCAAGGCCAGCTGGCGCGACATCGCGCAAGTGAGCGAGGGCGAATCCCTGGCGCTCAGTCCGGCAGCGTGGGAGAGGATCGCCTTTGCGAACCGGATCGTAGCGGCCATCGTCGAAAAAGGCATCCGCGCCTATGGCGTGAACACCGGGGTTGGCGCATTGGCAAGCAAGGTTGTGGCGCCTGCGCTGCAAAAGAAACTGTCGCGCAACATCATTCGCAGTCACGCATGCGGCGTCGGTGACCTGGTGCCGCGACGCGGCGTGCGCGCCATCGTTGCCGCTCAAGTGGCAAATTTCGCGCATGGACATTCCGGCGTAAGCCCTCAGATCGTTCGCAATCTGCTCACCTTTATCGAGCGCGACTGCGTTCCCGATGTGCCATCCCGGGGATCGGCCGGCTATTTGACGCACAACGCGCATGTGGCCCTGGTCTTGATCGGTGAAGGCAGCGCAACCGTGGCAGGCCGCTCGATGAGCGGTCTGGAAGCGCTTGCCGAAATGGGCCTTGAGCCCCTGGAGCTTGGCGCGAAGGAAGGCTTGAGCCTCGTCAATGGCACGGCGTGCGCCACCGGCCTGACAAGCATCGCCGTTCAGCGCGCGGAGCGCCTGTTGGGATGGGCTGACGCCGCGGCCGCTTTGACACTTGAAGCCGCGGGCGCACAAATGCCGGCCTTTGGCGAAGCCATCCTGGCGATGCGGCCCTCGCCTGGCATTCAGGATGTCGGCAAATCGTTGCGTGGCTGGCTCCACGGCAGCGAGCTAATCGCGCTTGCTCACGGCAGTCGCACGCAAGACGCGCTCAGTCTTCGAGCCGTGCCGCATGTTCATGGCGCCGCCCGCGAGGTGTTGGACCGGTCCGCTGTGTTGGTGGACCGTGAATTGGCTGCCGTCACCGACAATCCCGCTGTATTCGGATCGTTGAACGATCCCCAGGTTGTTTCAGAGGCACATGCGGTGGCGCCGGCGCTCGGGCAGGCAGCCGACGGCCTGACCATCGCTTTGGCGCAGGTCGCTGGAATGAGCGAGCGTCGGATCGACCGTCTCGTCAATCCTCTGGTCAACAATCTGCCGGCCTTCCTTGCCGATGAGGACGGCAGCAATTCCGGCTTCATGATTGCCCAATACACCGCCACGTCGCTGAGCAACGTCAACCGGCGCCTAGCCGCCCCGGCGGCGACCGACGGCGGCGTCACATCCGGCCTGCAAGAGGACTTTCTTGCTCACCCTACCGTCGCCGCCAACAAGCTGCTCGCCGTTATCGACAACGCGGAATACATTCTGGCGATCGAGCTCATGGCTGCCGCGCAGGCCCATGATTTCCTGGCGGGGCGCGGTGCGCGGGCGCCCGGCACCGACACCATCTACCGCATGGTCCGGGAAAACATCGCGCACTATTCCGACGATCGGCCCCTGTCCGGGGACATGGAGGAATTGCGCAACTTCATCCGCGAAATGGACGTGCCGCCCTGTCCCCAGCATACCGTGTGAGGCACGTCGAGCTTCGCGGAGCTAGCCCTTCATCGGATACAGCTTCAGATGCTGGATCAGGATGATGGTCTTGGCATCGATGATGCGGCCGTCGGCGATGCCAGCCAGCGCCTCGTCGAGCGGCATTTCCAGCACCTCGATATCCTCGCCCTCGTCCGCCGCGCCGCCGCCGGCCGAAATGCGGTCGGCGGGTGAATAGCGCGCCACGAAGAACCACAGCCGTTCGGTGACGCTGCCGGGGCTCATATAAGGCGAAAACAGCCGCTCGATGTTCTTCAGATGATAGCCGAGCTCTTCCTCAGCCTCCTTCAGAATAGCGGTTTCCGGATCGTTTTCGTCGAGCAGGCCGGCGCAGGCCTCGATCAGCGATTCGCGGTGACCGGTGACATAGGCGGGATAGCGGAACTGCCGCACCAGAAGCACCGTCTGACGCTGAGGATCGAAAGGCAGGATCACCGCGCCGTCGCCGCGATCGTAGGTCTGGCGAATCTGCGTCTCCCACTGCCCGTCGCGCCGGCGATAGTCGAGAACGGTCTTCTTCAGGACCGCCCAGTCGTCGGACAGGACTTCCTCCGAACGGATGCGGATGCGATCTTCCATGCGTGAACTCCATGCTGTCGGCGCCATGGCGTAACCGCGAACCGCTTCCCGCGCAACCGTTTCACCGCGTCGTGTCTGGTGCCGGCAACTGCCATCGCCTACATAGCTGAAGCCCCCTGTCCGGAGTTTTTTGATGACCGCAGCGCTTTTCCAGCCGATCACCCTCGACGGCCTGACCTTTCCGAACCGCATCGCAGTGGCGCCGATGTGCCAATATTCCGCCGACGATGGCTCGGCCAGCGACTGGCACCTCTATCACTGGATGAACCTGGCGATGTCGGGCGCCGGCATGGTCACCGTCGAAATGACCGATGTCGAGCGGCGCGGCCGCATCACCCATGGATGCCACGGCCTCTATTCCGACGACAATGAGGCGGCTGCCCGGCGCACGCTGGATGCGGCCAGGCGCGTCGCCGCCCCGGAGACAAAATTCGGCATCCAGCTTGCCCATGCCGGGCGCAAGGCCTCCAACAGAAAGCCCTGGGAAGGCGGCGGTCCATTGCAGCCGGGCGAAGATCCCTGGCAGACCGTCTCGGCTTCGGCTATCGCCTATGACACCGGCTGGAACGTGCCGCATGCGCTGGAGGAGGATGAAATCCTGCAGCTCATCGAGCGCTTCACTCAAGCCGCAAAGCGGGCCGAGCGAGCCGGCTTCGACTTCCTCGAACTGCACGCCGCGCACGGCTATCTGATCTTCCAGTTCCTGTCGCCGCTTTCCAACCAACGCACCGACCGCTGGGGCGGGTCGTTGGAGAACCGCATGCGTTTCCTCCTCGAGATCGCCAAATCGGTGAGGAAAGCCGTTCCAGACCTGATGCTTGGCGCACGCCTGTCGGTAAAGGACTGGGTCGATGGCGGCTTCGACGTCGCGGACGCGATCGAGGTGGCCAAGGCGTTGAAAGCGCTGGGCATTGCCTATCTCTGCTGCTCGAGCGGCGGCAATTCGCCGTTGCAGAAGCTGCCGATCGGCCCCGGCTACCAGGTGCATCTGGCCGAAGCGGTGCGCAAGGGCGCCGGCATCCCGACGCGGGCAGTCGGCCTGATCGACGATCCCGCCCAGGCCGAAGCGATCGTCGCCGACGGCCGCGCCGATATGGTGGCGCTGGCCCGCGCTTTCCTTGCCGACCCGCGCTGGGGCTGGCGCGCCGCCGCCACCTTTGACGAGAAAATCCATCCGGCGCCGCAGCTCGCCCGCTCGGTAACGACGATGCAGCACTGGATGAAGGACTGAGAAGCCTGCACCGGGGGACGCAAACGCATCCGCTGGACAGGTTGCCGCAGCTTCGCTTTAATCCATCCCGCAATAGTCCCTGGGGCAAGGCCGCCTTGGCGGCCGGGGTTGGGAGCAAAGTCATGGCATCAAGGGCAATCTATCCCGTGGCCGCCGCTCTGGTGGTCGCGCTGTCGTTCGCCGCGTCGTCTCCGGTCGGCGCGCAATATTGCGAAGGCACGGTGCACGGCCTGTCCAGGCACTACGATCTGGATACGGGCAGCGGGTTTCTCGCCGTTCGGGCGCGGCCGAACTCGTCGTCGCGCATGATCGGCCAATTGTTCAACGGCGATCACACCGAAATCTTCGACCGGCGCGGCAACTGGTACCAGATCGACTTCAAGGGCCGGACCGGCTGGGCCAACGCACGCTGGCTGCGCAACGATTGCGGGTACTGAGAGGCCTCTGAGACGTTTGGGCGCAGGCTGACCGCCACTTTTGCAACCAAATTGGCTGCTTTGCGTTGCGGCCATCATGGATAACAAACCTTTTGAAACGCCCGTCGTGGTCGAACTCGGCCATGTCGGCAAATATCGCCAGATCCGCAGCACCCAGGAAGCGGCGGAGTGCCTGATGACGGTCTGGCCGCTCAATCGCGGCCCGCGCCATCGTGATGCTCTCGACACTTGCCTCAAAGTGCTGGAAGGTTATCGTTCGACGGCCGATGCGCGCCGGGCATTGATCGAAGCGGCCAAGGAATCGGAAGTGCTGGTTCCGGAAGACCGGCTGCCCGACGCCAAATTGCATTGAAGAACGGACCGCATTGAACGAACGGACGAACCGGAGGATTTCATGGCGAAGCTGACTTACAAGATCGTCGAGCATGACGGGGGCTGGGCCTACCAGGTCGGTTCGACATTCTCGGAGACATTCCCCACCCACCAGGACGCGCTGCGCGCGGCCGAGATCGCCTCGGCCGAGCAGCAGGTCGCCGGCACCACGGACGGCATCCAGTATGAGGACGCCGACGGCAAGTGGCACGACGAACTGGCCGACGGCCGCGACCGGCCGCAGACCGAAGTTTCCGACTGATTTCTTCTCGTCGCCAGCAGCCTGACGGGCTCAATCCGGCGCGAATGCTCGCTCGGCGATACGCTTGATGAAAGCGATGACGCGGTCCGGCTCGACGAATTGCGGCATATGGCCGAGGCCGTCGACGGCCTCGAAATCGAGCCCTTCGATCCTGTCCTTCATCGGCTCTCCATGGGTGCGCACATCAATGACGCGGTCGACGGTTCCGAAGAAAATGCCGGCCGGTATGGCGATCTCACCATAGAGCCGCTCGATGCGGCCAAGATCCTCTTCGAGAGCCACGAAATCGGTAGAGGTCGCATGGAAATGGCTTGGCCTCAGCCCGAGCCATCCGCCTCCATCGACCATGTAGTCGGCGGGAACAGGTTGCGGCGCGAAGATGCACTCCATTGTCGGCTGCGCATATCTGAGACTTGTCGGTATCGCGACCGTATAGGCCATGATCCAGCGCCACAGGGGCGAACGGATGTAGAGCAGGCCCGCCTTTTCGCGCACGCCGGCTTCCAGATGCGTCAGCGGCGCCAGCAAGGCGATGCCGGAAATCGCGTCGGGATGGTCCACAGCCATGGTCAACGCGACGGCGCCGCCCAGTGAGTGCCCGACCACAAGCGGCCTTTCCAGGCCGAGCGTTTCGATGAATCGCCTTATGATCTCGGCCTGTTCAGGCAAGCGGCCGCTGGCTCCTCTCGGCCGCACCGAATGGCCCGATCCCGGGCGGTCAAGCGCAATCAGCCGGTAGCCCGGGCCAAAGCGTCCGAACAAAGTGTGCCTGAAATGATGGAGCTGGGCACCAAGTCCGTGCACGAAGACGATCGGCCTGCCCTCGCCCTCGTCCACATAGTGGATGCGGTTGCCGTCGATCTCGACGAACCGTCCATTAGCCGGCACCAGCCTTTCGGCCTTGACGGCAATCCAGAGCGTCGCCGCCACCAGGCAGGCGACGATGACGAGAGCCAGTAAGAACAGGCCAGCGACAAGCCATGGCAGAATCGATACCAGCATTTTTCACCCGGGAGCGGACCGGCGCGCACCATCACCCACTGCCGAACGCACGGCAAGGCAGGTGGCGGCTTCCGTCGGCATTGCCGCCCGTTCCATGTCGCGCTATCTCAGGCAACCTTGTTTGCCCAAGACGGTCCTGCCTGTCCTGCGCCCTCACCGGAGCCTTCCATGCCTGAAATCGTCACTGCCGCCATGCTCGTCATCGGCGACGAGATTCTCTCCGGCCGCACCAAGGACAGGAACATCGGCCACCTCGCCGACATCATGACGGCCATCGGCATCGACCTGAAGGAAGTGCGCATTGTACCCGACGAGGAGGACGAGATCGTCGCGGCGGTGAACGCCGTGCGCGCGCGCTACACCTATGTCTTCACCACCGGCGGCATTGGCCCGACGCATGACGACATCACCGCGGATTCGATCTCCAAGGCCTTTGGCGTGCCCTGCGAATACGACGCCAAGGCCTATGCGATGCTGGGCGAGAGCTATGCCGCGCGCGGCATCGAATACACCGAAGCGCGCAAGCGCATGTCGCGCATGCCGCGCGGCGCCGACCATATCGACAACCCGGTCTCCGTCGCGCCCGGCTTTCGCATCGGCAATGTCCATGTCATGGCCGGTGTGCCGGCGATCTTCCAGGCCATGCTCGACAATGTCGTGCCGACGCTGAAGGCCGGCACAAAGATGCTGTCAGCCACTGTCCATTGTCCGTTCGGTGAAGGCCTGATCGGCGGCCCCCTGGGCGACATCCAGAAGGCGCATCCCGACACGATCATCGGTTCCTACCCGAAATATGGCGACGGCAAATTCTGGACGGAATTGGTCGTGCGCGCCCGCAGCCAGGAGGCGCTGGATTCGGCGCGTGCCGATGTCGAAGCGATGGTGGCCGGCTTCACTGCGGCCAATTGACCTTCGGGTTTGCGGCCCATCGCCGAGCCGGAACCAAGCGCCGTACTCTGACGTTTTCTTTCGGGCGCGCCATGCGCCGGCAGATTTGAGGGATTCCCGATGCGCTTCAAGACCATCGTCGCCATATTGCAGAACGAACAGGATGCCGAGCGCGTGCTCGACTGCGCCATTCCGCTTGCCGATCGGTTCGAGAGCCATCTCATCGGCATCCATGCCGAAGCGCTTCCCGTTCCCTACACCTCGGCCACCGGTTTCCCCGACACCGAATTCCTACAGGTTTCCGCCGACATGAACCGCGAGCGCGCGGAAAAACTGCAGGCGCTTTTCCTCGGACAGATCGAAAAATCCGGCCTGTCCTTTGAATGGCGCAGCCTCGAGAGTTTTTCCGGCGACAGCGCGCTGACCGGCATTTCCAGCGTGCGCGCCGCCGACCTGATCATTGCCGCGCAGCGCGAGACCGGCGGCGATCCGAGCGCCGATGTCGACACGCTGGTCTACGATGCCGGCCGCCCGGTGCTGGTGGTGCCGCACGAAGGCCCGCTCGTCACCACATTCAAGCATGTGCTGCTGGCCTGGAACGGCAGCAAGGAGGCCGCCCGCGCCGCCTTCGACGCCCTGCCCTTCATCATCGAAGCCGAGAAGACCGACATTCTGGTCATCGATCCGCCGGATACGCTGGACGACAATCCGGAAGCCGCCGGCTCGGAGATCGCGGCCGCACTCTCCAGGCATGGCGCGACCGTCAGTGTGTCGGTGCAGACATCGGGCGGCGACTCTGTCGATGACGTCATCCAGACCCGGATCGCCGAGACCGGCGCCGACCTTCTGGTGCTCGGCGCCTACAGCCATTCCTGGCTGCGCCAGCTTTTGTTCGGCGGCGTCACCCGCACCGTTTTGCGCACCGTGCCGGTGGCGGCTTTCCTGTCGCGCTAAATCGATCGCCCTTGCCAAGGCCAAGGCTTTCCGGCTAATTCCGCGCGCATTCGGCTCTGAATTAAAAATAGAGCATGATGTCGTCCGAAAACCGCGTCGCACTTTTCGGCATCATGCTCGCGCGCGGAGTGCACCAGCAATGTCCCTTCCTGAAAAAGCCTTTCCGGTCTCCTGGGACCAGTTCCACCGCGACGCCCGTGCGCTCGCCTGGCGGCTTGCCGGCGCCAACAAGGGTCAGTGGAAGGCGATCGTCTGCATCACCCGCGGCGGACTTGTCCCCGCCGCCATCATCTCGCGCGAACTCGGCATCCGCGTCATCGAGACGGTCTGCGTGGCCTCCTATCACGACTACACCAGCCAAGGGCAATTGCAGGTGCTGAAGGAGATCACGCCGGCACTGCTCACCGATGACGGCGCCGGCGTGCTGATCATCGACGACCTCACCGACACCGGCAAGACCGCAGGGATCGTGCGCGCCATGATGCCCAAGGCGCATTTCGCCACCGTCTACGCCAAGCCGAAAGGCCGGCCCCTGGTCGACACCTTCGTCACCGAAGTGAGCCAGGACACCTGGATCTACTTTCCCTGGGACATGGGTTTTACCTACCAGAAGCCGATCGCCGACGATCACGCCGGCTGATTCGCAGCCCCCCTTTATCTGCCCAAGCGGCAAGGCCCGCGCAGTTTGCTGTGGAAACTGGCGCGCCAAGACACAATATTCTGTTGAATCGACACCTGTTGGCGGATTTTGACGGGTTGGTGTGACGTTTTTTACTTTTATAACTTACACTCCGCCGTAAGATTCGTATGACGGCAAACGATTCTGAGGGCTGGGGTAGCTTCTCCGATGCTGACGAGACCAACGACGCACAACCACATGGCCGAAAGGGTCCAGCGACTCTTCGGCACCGCGCCGTGCCGTCTGCAGGTTGCCGCGCTACCTTGGCGCACCACCGAAAACGGCATCGAAATCATGCTGATCACCAGCCGCGACACTGGCCGCTGGGTACTGCCGAAAGGCTGGCCCGAAGCCAGGGAGCCGCTCTGCGAGGCTGCCGCGCGCGAGGCCGGCGAGGAAGCCGGATTGCGCGGCAAGATTTCGCATTTCGAGGCTGGCCGCTATTTCTACGCCAAGGCGTTGGCGTCCGGCGAGGAAGTGCCTTGCGAAGTGCTGGTGTTTCCAATGCAGGTCGAGCGCGTTTCCGACCGCTGGAAGGAAAAGCGCGCGCGCACCCGCAAATGGGTCAACGCGGCAGAGGCCGTGCGCATGATCAACGAGCCGGATCTCTGCCAGATCATCACGCATTTCTGCGCGGACCCGCAGAAATTCGTCGCTAGGACCTAGACGCAACTCCACAGCCACCAGAGCATGTTCTCATGCGCCCGCATGGGATGCCTGCCTATTGATCCCATTCGATGCTTCGCCCGCGGCGCCATCGATCCGACTCTTATCCGACATCGACAAGATCCCCACCCTTCCCGGCCACGATTGGCTGCGAGTTGACATGCAGGCATTTACCTGCATATTATATCTACAAGATGAGTGAGACCGATGGACGCCGACAAGGTTTTCAAAGCGCTGGGCGACCCAACCCGCAGAAAGCTGCTCGATCTTCTGTGTGAGAAGAACGGACAGACGCTGGGCCAGCTTTGCGAAAATCTCGACATGGCAAGGCAATCCGCGACGCAGCACATCGATCTTTTGGAAGCGGCCAATCTGATCAGCACGGTCAAGCGCGGCCGCGAGAAGCTGCATTTCATCAACCCCGTGCCGCTGCACGAAGTCTACGAGCGGTGGGTGCGCAAATTCGAACGGCAGCGGCTGAGCCTGCTGCACGACCTGAAGCAAGAACTCGAAGGAGACGACCAATGACCCGAGAAACCACCAGTTTTGTCTACGTGACCTACATCAGATCGACGCCGCAAAAGGTGTTCGAGGCCATAACCAAGCCCGATATCGCCAAGCGCTACTGGGGCCACGAGAACGTCTCCGACTGGAAGCCTGGCTCAAAATGGGAACACATCCGCGCCAATGACGAGCGAACCGTCGAACTCGTCGGCAAGGTGGTCGAAATCTCGCCGCCGACCCGTCTGGTCATGACCTGGGCCAACGCGTCGCAAGCCGACGACCCGACCAAGCACAGCCGGGTGACGTTCGCCATCGAGGAATACGACACCATGGTCAAGCTGACCGTCAGCCATGACGAACTCGAAGCCGGCAGCGGCATGGCCAAGGGCATCAGCCAGGGCTGGCCGGCCGTGCTGTCCAGCATGAAATCCTTCCTCGAAACCGGCAGCGGCATCGACCTGTTCGCCAAGCCGAAATCGGCCTGACTGCCAGCGGGAGAATCACAATGACCAAGCGCTATACCGGCGGCTGTGCTTGCGGCGCGATCCGTTACGAAACCAGCGACGAGCCTATCTTCCAGAACCACTGCCAATGCAACGATTGCCAGAAGCGCAGCGGCACGGGCCACGGATCCTATCTGACCTTCGGCCAGCGAGCCGATATGGCAATCACCGGCGAGGTGAGCACCTGGCGCATAGCGAGCGCCAGCGGCAACGAAAAGATCCACGCGTTCTGTCCAACCTGCGGAACGCCGGTCTTTCTGATATCCGTCGCCATGCCGGAGCTGATAGCGGTCCACGCGGCCAGCCTTGACGATCCTGGCCAGTTCGATCCGCAGGTGGTCACCTACACCGTCCACAGCTATGCCTGGGACAAGATGGACCCGTCCTTGCAGCCATTCGAGCGAATGCCCGGATAAACACGCAGAGCCCTATCCGGATTCCCTCGGATGGGGCTCTGCATTCAGCTCAGACAACCAGACCCTTGGTCAGTTCCAGCGCCTGGCGTTCAAACAGGCGGCGGTAGATGCCGCCCTTGAGCCTGATCAGCTCGTCATGCGAACCTTCCTCGACAATCTTGCCGCGATCGAACACCAGGAGCCTGTCCAGCGCCCGCACCGTCGACAGCCGGTGGGCGATAACCAGCGTCGTGCGGCCGACCATCAGCCGCTCCATCGCCTGCTGGATCAGCACCTCCGATTCCGAATCGAGGCTCGATGTCGCCTCGTCCAGGATCAGGATGCGGGCATCTGCCAGGAACGCACGCGCGATCGCCACGCGCTGACGCTCGCCGCCCGACAGCTTCACGCCACGCTCACCGACCAGCGTGCCGTAGCCCTTCGGCAGGCTGATGATGAAGTCGTGCGCGCTGGCGAGCTTCGCGGCATGCTCGATCTCGGCATGCGTGGCGTCCGGCCGGGCATAGGCGATGTTTTCCGCCAGCGAGCGGTGGAACAGGATCGGCTCCTGCTGGACGACGGCGATCTGCGCGCGCAGCGACGCCTGCGCCACGTCAGAGATGTCCTGGCCGTCGATCAGGATCCTGCCGCCGCTGACATCATAGAGTCGCTGGATCAGCTTGACGAAGGTCGTCTTGCCCGAGCCGGAATGACCGACCAGTCCGACGCGTTCGCCTGCCGCTATCTCCACCGAAAAGTCGCGGTAGAGCGGCAGGCGATGGCTGCCATAGTGGAAGGTTACGTCGTCGAAGCCGACAGCGCCCTGCGTGATCCGGATCGGCTGAGCGCCGGGCCGGTCCTCGATGCCGAGCGGTACGGACTGGAAGTCGACCAGTTCCTCCATGTCGTTGACCGAGCGCTGCAGGTTGCGGATATGCGTGCCGACATCCCTGAGATAACCCTGCAGCACGAAGAACGACGTCAGCACGAAGGCGACATCGCCCGCACTCGCCTGCCCCCAGGCCCACAGCATCAGCGACAGCCCGATCACCGCCGTCCGCAGCACCAACAGCATTGCGCCTTGCGTCGTGCCGTTGATGGTGCCGCGCACCCAGGTGCGGCTCGTGCGCGACCGCCATTTGGCGACGACCTTGGCGAGGCGCTTTTCCTCGCGCGTCTCGGCGCCAAAACCCTTGACCACGGCGTTGCAGCTCACCGCATCGGCAAGCGAACCGCCAAGCCGTGTATCCCACCCATTGGCGAGCCGCGCCGCGGGCGCGACATAGCCGAGCGACAGCGTCGCCGTAGCCAGGATGAACAACACCGAGCCGACTGCTACGACCAGTCCCATCGCCGGCCAGAACCAGCCGAGCAGCAGCGTCGAGCCGACCAGCATGGCGACTGATGGCAAAAGCGCGATCAGGATCGTGTCGTTGAGCAGGTCGAGCGCCCACATGCCGCGCGTGACCTTGCGCACCGTCGATCCGGCAAAGCTGTTGGCGTGCCAGTCGGTCGAGAAGCGCTGGACACGGTGGAACGCGTCGGCGGCGATGTCGGCCATCATCTTCAGCGTCAGGTCGACCAGGCCCATGAAAGCGAGGTTGCGCACCACCAGCCCAGCCAGCGCCAGGCCAATGAGCGCAAAGAAAGCCGCTACCGCCGCATTCCAGGCGATGTCGTCGGCCGCGGCACCACTGGCGACGGCATCGACCAGCCGCCCCGAATAGAGCGGCGTCAGGACGTCGGCTATGGTCGCCAGCAGGAAGCCGCCCATGACCAGCGAAAGCCGCCACGGCTGGCGCCGCCAATGGCTGAACGTAAATCCAAGAACGCTGCGAAACGCGCTTGCGCGCAGATCGATTCGAAAACGAGCCATGATGTCATCCGGGCGCAAAAATGCCCGGTCCCGGTAAGGTCGAAAATTGAAAACCGCGCTGGGCAATTCGCCCGGGGCTGCGGAGGTTCGGCATAGGTGGCGGCGCGCCCTGGATATCGGGCGGCGACCGGCATCGGCAGAAGCCTGTACTCGACCCGGCATCGGCGCGAAGGGCAAACCTTCGCCGGACGCCGGTAGAGACCTAGGCTTCGCGGCCTCGCATTACCATGTTGACTACTGCCATTCGGACCTCCCGCAAGACAATTGCGGAGGCGTCCTTATAGAGACGCTCCATCGGATCGCCAAGAGCGAGCGCGCTGCAAAGCCTATCTGGTCCAACCAGTGAGGTTATTTTGCAACAACGGCGAACTGCGCTTTAGCCGCGATCCCTGAAACGGTTGGTAATGGGATAGCGGCGGTCGCGGCCAAAATTCTTCCGGGTGATCTTCACGCCGGGCGCCGCCTGCCGGCGTTTGTATTCGGCAATGTAGAGCAAATGTTCGACGCGCGTTACAGTCGCCCGGTCGTGGCCGCGTGCGACGATGTCGTCGACGCCCATCTCGTTCTCGACCAGGCATTCCAGAATGTCGTCCAGCACCGGATAGGGCGGCAGCGAATCCTGGTCGGTCTGGTTCTCGCGTAGTTCCGCCGACGGCGCCTTGTCGATGATGTTCTTCGGGATCACCTCGCCGGAAGGGCCGAGCGCGCCTGGCGGCACATGGGAGTTGCGCCAGCGCGACAGCGCATAGACCTGCATCTTGTAGAGATCCTTGATCGGATTGAAGCCGCCATTCATGTCACCATAGAGCGTGGCATAGCCGACCGACATCTCGCTCTTGTTGCCGGTGGTGACGACCATCGATCCGAACTTGTTGGAGATCGCCATCAGGATGGTGCCGCGCGCGCGGCTTTGCAGATTTTCCTCGGTGATGCCTTCCTTGGTGCCTTCGAACATCTGCGTCAGCGCGTGCAAAAACCCCTCGACCGGCTCGAAGATCGGCACGATGTCATAGCGGCAGCCGAGCGCGCGGGCGCAGTCCTCCGCATCCTTCAGCGAATCTTTCGAGGTGTAGCGATAGGGCATCATCACCGCGCGCAACCGCTCCTCGCCGAGCGCGTCGACGGCCAAGGCGGCGCATATCGCCGAGTCGATGCCGCCGGAAAGGCCGAGCACCACGTTCTTGAAGCCGTTCTTGTTGACGTAGTCGCGCAGTCCCAGCATGCAGGCGCGGTAATCAGCCTCCTCGCGCTCGGGGATTTTCGACATCGGCCCTTCCGAGCAGACCCAGCCGGCATCTGTTCGCTTCCAGGTGGTGACGTCGACAGTCTCCTCGAACTGGCTCATCTGGAAAGCCAGGCTTTTGTCGGCGCCGATCGCAAAAGAGGCGCCGTCGAAGATCAACTCATCCTGGCCGCCGATCTGATTGGCATAGATCATCGGCAAGCCGGTTTCGATGACCTGCCGGATAACGACCTGGTGGCGGACGTCCATCTTGGCGCGATAGTAGGGCGAGCCGTTCGGCACCAGGAGGATTTCGGCGCCGCTTTCGGCCAGGGTTTCACAGATGCCGACGTCGCCCCAGATGTCCTCGCAGATCGGAATTCCGATGCGCACACCACGGAAATTGACGGGTCCCTGAGCCTCGGGTCCGGCCTGGAAGACGCGCTTTTCGTCGAACTCGCCATAGTTTGGCAGATCGAGCTTGTAGCGCTCGGCGAGAATCTTGCCGCCATCGGCGAAGATGATGGAATTGTGGGTGCCGCTCTTGCGCTTCAGCGGCGTGCCGATGATGACGCCAGGCCCGCCATCTGCGGTGTCCGCAGCAAAATCCTGCGCGGCCTTTTCGCAGATCTTCAGGAAGGCCGGCTTCAGCACCAGATCCTCGGGCGGATAGCCGGCCAGGAAAAGCTCGGTGTAGAGCACGATGTCGGCGCCCTGGCGGGCGGCATCCGCCCTTGCCTCACGCGCCTTGGCAAGATTGCCGGCGACATCGCCGACCGTCGGGTTGAGCTGGGCAATGGCGATGCGCAGAATATCGGGAGCGGTCTTGTTGGTCATGCCTGCGGTTTAGCGCGGCAGAATTGCCCGGGCAATGGCGTTCGCTTGGACCAATTCGGTGATCAGTCGTCGCCCATATATTCGCGCAGCGCCTGCGGCGAATGGTTCTCGCCGATCGACATGGCCAGGATGCGCGAAATGTGCCGGCGCGGCAGGCCGGTCTCTTCAGCCCATCGGTTGATCTGCGCCTGGATCTTGTCGAGATCCCTCTTCGACGTCGGGCTTTCGGCGATGTCGAGGCCGGCATCGCGCAAGGCAGCGGCCATATCGGCCGAGATGACGAAGGCGTCCCATTCCAGCCAGCGCAGGAAATACTGGCCGGTGTTGCCGCCGAGCCGGCTGCCATTCTTGCCGAGATACGCCATCAGCCCGACCTGGTCGTCGGCCGGCCACTCAGCCAGGAATTTGCCGAAGCTGCCATGCTCCTTCGACACGCGCTCGACAAAGGCGGCGTTGTCGCGCACCGACTTGATCTTCTGCGGATTGCGCACGATGCGCTTGTCGGCCGTCAGATCGTGCCAGAAATCGTCGGGCTGGAACAACAGCCGCTTCGGCTCGAAGTGGAGGAAGGCTTCCTCGAATCCCGGCCATTTCTGCTCGATGACGCGCCAGACGAAGCCGGCGGCAAACACGCGCTCGGCCATCGTCGACAGGATGCGGTCGTCGGTGATTCTGGCCACGGCGGCGTTGTCGGGCAAAGGACCGAGCAGCGACGTCAGCACCGCATCGCCGCCTTTGCGCTTTGCGGCACGGGCATGAATCCTCTGGAAGTCGGCCATTGGCACCCTGATTCACTGTCGGTGGACGCGCAATCTACCACTTCCCGTTCGCGCCGGTAGTCTCTAGGTCTAGACCAGACGCTGACCATGGAGGCGACCATGCACAAGACCGTGCCAGAACTGGCCAACCGCTGGCTGAGGCGAACACCTGAGACCCTCAGCGAGCTCGAGCGGCGGGTGTTGCAGAGCACCGTCGACCGCAAGCCGATCTCTCAGGACATCAACGACAGTCTCGCCGGTCTTCAGGGGGCTGGCGACCGCATCGCCGATGCTATCGCCCGCGTCGGCGGCTCGTGGACGTTTATCCTGTCCTTCATCGCTTTTCTGGTCCTGTGGATCGGCGCCAATTGGTGGCTGCTGGGACGGGACTCGTTCGATCCCTACCCCTTCATCTTCCTCAATCTTGTGCTGTCGATGATCGCCGCCTTGCAAGCACCGGTGATCATGATGTCGCAGAACCGCCAGGCCGCGCGCGACCGCATCGATGCCGCGCACGACTATGAGGTCAACCTCAAGGCCGAGATCGAGATCATGGCGTTGCATGAGAAGCTGGACGAGTTGCGCCACAGCCAGATCATCGGCGTGCGCGAGGACATAGCCCGCCTGACTGAGCAGGTGAGCCGCATTGACGAAAGACTGTCGGGCCGGCAAACATCTCAATGACCGGGATCGTCCACCACCTCATCGAGCAATATGGGCTGATCGCGGTTTTCCTGGGCTGTGTCGCCGAAGGCGAAAGTGCCGCGATCCTCGGCGGCTTCTTCGCCCACCAGCATGTCTTCGTCCCTTGGCAGGCTTTCCTCGCGGCCGCCATTGGCGCCTTCGTCGGCGACACGTTTTTCTTCGTCCTCGGCCGCAGCTTTGCCGACCATCCCAGGGTTCTGAAACTGAAGGCGAGGCCCGGCTTCAACCACGCCTACCGCCTTGTCTCGTCCCACCCCAACATCTTCGTGCTGTCCAACCGCTACATCTATGGCCTGCGCCTGGTCGGCGGCATCGCGGCGGGCTTTGCCAGCATTTCGATGCCGCGCTTCGTCATCCTCAACGCCATATCGTCGCTGGTCTGGGCAGCCTTGTTCTGCGGTATCGGCTATATTTTCGGCCTCGGCGCCGAGCAGATGATCGGCAAGGCACTGCTCCATCATGAACGGCTGCTGATCGCGCTTGCCATTGGGCTCGCCGTCGCGCTTCTTGCCTGGCTCATTGCCCGCACTGTCGCCGGCAAGGAACGCGCCAAGGACGCCCGCGACAGCGAAGCCGCGTCGTAAGGGTCAGTCGTCGTCCTCGACCAGAGCGCGGTCGCCGCGGTCGAGGATCAGCGGGATGATGAGATCCTCCTCGTCGGCAAGATGCCGCTTCAGCATGGCGATCAGCCGGCTGTTCTCGTCGGCATAGGCATCGGCGGCAAAGCGCTGTTTGTCCTCGCTCTCCTCAAGCGTGCGGATGAAGGCATTCGCAGCTTCGGCGTTGCGCTCCAGCCCCTCATGGATGGTGTGGTGATCGGCATCGAGAATCTCGAAGCCGCGCTTCAGGCGCGGCTCGGCCTTGGCGAAAGCCGGAAAGTATTGGTAGTCCTCGACATTGTGGTGGCCATCGAGATTTCCGAGGAAATGGTTGAGCCGCGGCGCGAACCAGCGCGCGAAATCCGGCGCCGTCAGCCGACCTTCGCGATAGTCGGCAATGCCGTTGGTGAGCATGCCGCCGAACTCGCGGAACATGTCGTGCCGCTGCAGCCACATATTGGCAAGGCCATGGATGTTGGCGTGACCCTGCCAGTTTTCGCGCGGATATTTTTGCACCAGCCAGCGCAGATCGTCCGGAAGGCCGGGACGTTCAAGCAACAGGGAATTCGCGGGCGCGGTCATGTCGGTCTCCTTTAGTAACCGACAGATAGGAACGCAGCCGCTAGATCGGTAGCCCTGTGATGCGCTCGATGATGGCGATGCCCCAGACACCGGCGACGATCACAACCGAAATCAGCACCGCCAGCGAACCACAATCCTTGGCGAGCTGGATGTCGACGTTGAACTCGCGGCTGAAGGCGTCGCAGGCAGCCTCAATGCCGGTGTTCAGCACTTCGACCATGATCAACAGCAACACGGCGCCGATCAAGAGCGCGTAGCCGCGCCACGACACCGAGACGAACCAGCCGAGCGGCAGCGCCAGCACCAACAGCATCAACTCCTGCTGGAACGCCTTTTCGCTGGCGGCGAGCTTGCGGAAAGCCCGCACCGAATTGAAGAAAGCATCGATCAGCCGCTGCATGGCCCGCATCCCCTTCGAATCACCGGCAGGGGATAACGCAATGGCTGGATCAAGGGAATAAGGCAGCAGCGGCAAAAATCACTCGTCCGCAACCTTGATCGCCGGCGTCGACTTCTCGAACTGTGGCAACCCATCGTCGATCGTGTAGTAGTCGCCCTTGTCGCCGACGAAGATGTGGCATTCGCCCTCGAGCCCGGTCGGCGCGTCGAACGACCCGGCGAGAACCGAGACATAGGCATCCTGGCCAGGCTTCCAGAACAGCACCGAGCCGCAGATCTTGCAAAAGCCGCGTTTGGCAAAGGAAGACGCTTCGTACCAGCTGATGTTGTCGGTGCCGGTTATGGTGATGTCGCCGTCCGCGACATTGGTCGCGGCATAGAAATGCCCGCTCTGCTTGCGGCATTGCGAGCAGTGACAATAGATCACGCCGCGCAACGGCCCTTGCGTCTGGAAACGCACTGCTCCGCACAGGCAAGATCCGCTGTGGTTGTTGCTCATCCCTGCCCTCCAACGGCCATCGTTCACGGCTTCGCCGCCACGGAGAGGATTTCAGTTTTGCGAGAGCCAGGCACGAGCAAATGCGACACGACATGGACGTGTTCGGACTTCCTCCTCAGGATCATCGCAGGGCGTTGCTGCAGCCTGAGGTAGAATAGTCGCGTTACCTAGCGGCACGTTAAGGAAACTTTAGCGCCGGCGCATCTATGGTCGGTGCCAGGCGAAGGTCGCGATTGGGGACGCGTCCTTCGCAAGATGATCCAAAATACGGCTGGTTCTCCCCCGGTCGGCGACATCTCGCACGCGCAAGTCTGCGATGGTTCCCAGGGGTAGAGTGAGCAGAACATGCAGCCGGCAGCCGCCCAGACCGACCGAAACAGCGACATTGCAACAGCTGTTGTGACGACCATGCGCCAGCTCGGCGTGCTTGGCCTGCCGCGCAATTACGAGATCTTCTACGAAGCGCTGAAAGGCACCGATCGCGAACTCAGCCTTGCCGTCGTCGCGCTCGGCAACCGGCCGACGCAGGACGATCTCGACCGCATCGGTCGCGCCTTCTTTGCCCAGCATCATGGTCCCGGCATCGTCGAGCAGGCGCGCGACGTGTTGGCCAGGGAACTGGAGGATATCGCCTTGCTGCTGCGAAGCGAACGCAGCCATATTGAGAAATACGGCAAGATCCTCGACGAGACGTCGAGCGGACTGGCCAACCGCAGCCTGCTTTCACAGGATTTGCTGCAGAAGGTTGCCAATGCAATGGCGGTGGCCACCAATTCGACCCTCGACCATGGCAGGCAGGTCGCCAGCACGCTCAGCGACAAGACGGCGGAGCTGGAGAGTGTCAAGTCGAAGCTCGAGGAGTACAAGCGGCTCGCCGACACCGATCCCTTGACGCATATCTGGAACCGCCGCGCCTTCGACAAGGAAATCACAAGGATTTACACCTCCAACAAGGGCATCCTGTTCAACGCGCTGATCCTTGCCGACATCGACCGTTTCAAGGACATCAACGATCGCTACGGCCACCCGGTCGGTGATAAGATCATCCAGATCGTCGCCGAAATCTTCCAGACCAGTATCCGCGAAGACATGTTCGTTGCCCGCACCGGCGGCGAGGAATTCGCGTTGATCATCGAGGGCGCCAGCGAGGATACCACCTACGAGATCGCCGAACGCATCCGCGTGCTGATCGAACAGACGCCGTTCACCAGCAGCCAGACCGGAACCAATTACGGCACGGTGACCGTTTCCATGGGCATCTGCATGGCTTCCGAGGCCGAAAGCCCGGAGGATCTCTACACCAAGGCCGACCGGGCGCTCTATCGCTCTAAGGTCGGCGGACGCAATCGCGTCACCCGGCATTCGACAATGGCCGGCCGTACCGGCAAGAACTGGCTGCTCTACAAGAAAGACTGACGCTTCGGCGTACAGCCAGTTCGCGGGTATAGGCAAATTTATCGGACACCACCTCTTTCCATATGAATTTTCGTGGACTATATTTTCCATGGAAAGAGAGAGACCATGCCTGTTACACAACGCAATGCTGCCGCCAAGACGGCCGAAAACGCGGTCCTGACCAAGGCCACGCTGCGTGCTGCCGAGCTTCTGGATATAACCGCAAGGATGCTGGCGTCGATCATCGGCGTCTCGGAAGCCACGGTTTCGCGCATGCGCAGGCAGGAATTCCTGCTGGAGCGCGGCACCAAGCCGTTCGAACTCGCGGTGTTGTTCGTGCGGTTGTTCCGTTCGCTCGACGCCATTGTCGGCGGTGACGAGGCGATCGCCAAGGCATGGCTGAAGAACCCCAACACGGCGTTCGACGGCAGCCCGCTTGAAAAGATCCTCACCATCACCGGGCTTGTCGATGTCATTGCCTATCTGGACTCCCGACGCGCTCTCGTCTGAAGCCGCACGGCTCGACGGCAAATATTGGCGCATGGTCGAGGCGCAGCACCGGGTCTCGACGCTGAAAGTCGTCGACACGCTGGACGAACAGGCGTTGCTCGAGGATTTGATCGAGGAGACCAAGCCGCAGATCCCCATGGAATGCCGGCATCTCCACTACCTCCTGGCGACCCCCTTCCGTTACGGCTCGATCTATCCCTACGGCTCGCGCTTCCGCCGCGCCGGCCGCACCCTCGGTGTCTATTATGCCGCGGAGACGATCATGACGGCGGTCGCCGAAATGGCCTTCTACCGCCTGCTGTTCTTTGCCGATTCGCCCGACACGCCGTGGCCGCACGACGCCGCCGAATACACTGCCTTCGCCGCCGCGATCCGCACCGACAAGGCCGTCGACCTGACGCGGCCGCCGCTCGACAGCGATGAGGCTGAGTGGACGCATCCGACCGACTATGCCGCCTGCCAGGGGATTGCCGATGTCGCGCGTGAGGCTGGGTTGGAGGCGATCCGCTACCGCTCGGCGCGCGATCCGAAGGGCGCCAATATAGCGCTGCTGACGTGCCGCGGCTTCACCAAGTCCAGGCCGCTGGAGCCGCATACCTGGCGCATCCGTCTCGGCTCGTTCGGCGTGCAGGCGATCTGCGAATTCCCGGAGAAGCGGATCGAGTTTTCCAGAACCGCCTTCGCCAATGATCCCCGGCTCGACGGATTGCGCTGGGAACGCGGCCGCTGATCAAAACGACAAAGCGCCGGACTTCGCCGGCACTTTTCTCTTCAACCTGCGACAGGTTCAGCCGTTGGCTGCCTGCTTGTGCTGCACCGGATGGCTCTTCTTCAAGAGATCCGACACCAGGAAGGCCAGCTCGATCGCCTGGTCGGCATTGAGGCGCGGGTCGCAATGGGTGTGATAGCGGTCCTGCAATTCCTCGGCGGTGATGGCACGGGCGCCGCCCGTGCATTCGGTGACATTCTTTCCGGTCATCTCGACATGGATGCCGCCAGGATGCGTGCCTTCGGCGCGATGCACCTCGAAGAAGGTCTGCACTTCCTTGAGGATGCGATCGAACGGCCGCGTCTTGTAGCCGGCGGCCTCGATGGTGTTGCCGTGCATCGGGTCGGACGACCAGACAACGCTGCGGCCTTCCTTCTGCACCGCCCGCACCAGCTTCGGCAGATGGTCGGCGACCTTGTCGGAGCCGAAGCGGGCGATCAGCGTCAGCCGGCCCGGCTCGTTCTCCGGATTGAGCAGGTCGATCAGCTCCATCAAACCGTCCGGCGTCAGCGACGGACCGCATTTGAGGCCGAGCGGGTTCTTGATGCCGCGGCAATATTCAACATGCGCATGGTCGGGCTGGCGGGTGCGGTCGCCGATCCAGATCATATGGCCCGACGTGGCGTACCAGTCGCCCGAGGTCGAATCGACGCGGGTCAGCGCCTCTTCGTAGCCGAGCAGCAGCGCCTCGTGGCTGGTGTAGAAATCGGTCTCGCGCAGCGCGTAGTTGGTTTCCGAGGTGATGCCGACGGCCTTCATGAAGTCCATCGTCTCGGTGATGCGGTTGGCCAGCGCGCCGTATTTCTCGCCCTGCGGACTGTCGGAAACGAAACCGAGCATCCAGCGATGGACATTCTCCAGGCTGGCATAACCGCCCTGGGCGAAGGCGCGCAACAGGTTGAGCGTCGCCGCAGACTGGCGGTAGGCCATCTCCTGGCGGGCCGGATCTGGGATGCGCGACTTCTGGTCGAACTCGATGCCGTTGATGATGTCGCCGCGATAGCTCGGTAGCGTCACGCCACTCTTGGTCTCATTGTCGGACGAGCGCGGCTTGGCGAACTGGCCGGCGACGCGGCCGACCTTGATCACCGGCTGCGCACCTGCAAACGTCAGCACCACCGACATCTGCAGGAAGACGCGGAAGAAGTCGCGGATGTTGTCGGCGCCATGCTCGGCGAAACTTTCGGCGCAATCGCCGCCCTGGAGAAGGAATGCATCACCGGCTGCGACGCTCGCCAGCTGCTTCTTGAGCTTGCGCGCCTCACCTGCAAAAACCAGCGGCGGAAAGGTAGCGAGCTGGGCTTCCGTGTTCTTCAGCGCAGCAAGGTCCGGATAGGCAGGAACCTGCTTGATCGGCTTTGCTCTCCAAGAATTCGGCGACCATTTCGTCATCGCAACACCCAAACGCTCTTTCCAGCGGGGCCTTTGCCCGCCATGTCCCGCCCCATATGGGGATCGCGGCTCCATACACGAAGCCGATTTCCTATTCTAGACCGGAATTTAGGCGCTGGCGAATGATGGCGGGCGGCTTAAGCCGCCTTCTCCACCAGCTTTGCCAGCTGCGTCATGACGACAGCCGAACCCGCCAGGCGCTTCTCGGCCGTTGGCCAATCGCGGATGAAGACAACGCTGTGGTCGGCCCGGATCTTCGCCAGCGAACCCTGTTCGCCAATGTACTTGACCAGCCCGACCGGGTTGGAGAACTCGCGCTTGCGGAAGTGGATGACAACGCCCTTCGGCCCGGCATCAAGCTTTTCGACATTGGCCTTGCGGCAGAGCGCCTTGATGAAAACGATCTTGAGCAGATGCTTCACCTCCTCCGGCAGCGGCCCGAAGCGATCGATCAGCTCGGCACCGAAGGCATCGATCTCCTCGGTGTTTTCGAGGTCGCCAAGGCGGCGATAAAGCGCCAGCCTGAGCTGCAGGTCCGGCACATAGCTTTCCGGGATCATGACGGCCGTGCCCACGGCGATCTGCGGCGACCAGCCGCCATCCTGCACTTCGCCGGAATCCTTCACCTCGGCCACCGCCTCTTCCAGCATCTGCTGGTAAAGCTCGAAGCCGACCTCCTTGATGTGGCCGGACTGCTCTTCGCCCAGAAGATTGCCGGCGCCCCTGATATCAAGGTCGTGGCTGGCGAGCTGGAAGCCGGCGCCGAGCGTGTCCAGCGACTGCAGCACTTTCAGCCGGCGTTCGGCCGTATCGGTGAGTTTTCTGTTGGCCGGCAGCGTGAACAACGCGTAGGCGCGCACTTTGGAGCGGCCGACGCGGCCGCGCAACTGATAGAGCTGCGACAAGCCGAACATGTCGGCGCGATGGATGATCAGCGTGTTGGCGGTCGGAATATCCAGCCCGGATTCCACGATGGTGGTCGACAACAGCACATCGTACTGGCCGTCATAGAAGGCGTTCATGATGTCGTCGAGTTCGCCGGGCGGCATCTGGCCATGCGCCACCGCAACCTTCAGCTCAGGCACGGATTCCCTCAGGAAATCATGAATTTCGGCGAGATCGCTGATGCGCGGCACGACATAGAAGGAATGGCCGCCGCGATAGCGCTCCCTGAGCAGCGTTTCGCGGATGACCAGCGGATCGAAGGGCGAGATGAAGGTGCGCACCGCCATGCGGTCAACCGGCGGCGTGGCGATCAACGACAGTTCGCGCACGCCGGTCAAGGCAAGCTGCAAGGTGCGCGGGATCGGCGTTGCAGACAGCGTCAGCACGTGAACGTCAGTCTTCAAATCCTTCAGCCGCTCCTTGTGCTTGACGCCAAAGTGCTGCTCCTCGTCGATGATCAAGAGGCCGAGATTCTTGAACGAGATCGCGGACCCGAGCAGCGCATGGGTGCCGATGACGATGTCGACCTGGCCCTCGGCGATGCCTTTCTTGGTTTCGGCCAGTTCCTTGGCGCCGACCAGCCGCGAGGCTTGGGCGACGCGGATCGGCAGGCCGGAGAAGCGCTGCGAAAACGTCTTGAAATGCTGGCGCGACAACAGCGTCGTCGGCACCACCACGGCCACCTGGAACCCTTCCATCGCCGCGATGAAGGCGGCGCGCAGCGCCACTTCCGTCTTGCCGAAGCCGACATCGCCGCAAATCAGCCGGTCCATCGGCTTGCCGGCGCCGAGATCGTCCATGACGGAATCGATCGCGCCCTGCTGGTCGTCGGTCTCCTCATAAGGGAAGCGCGCCGAGAATTCGCCGTACAGTCCTTCCGCCGGCACCATCGTGGGAGCCGAGCGCATCTGCCGCTCGGCGGCGATGCGGATCAGTTGGCCGGCCATGTCGAGCAGGCGCTTCTTCAGCCGCGCCTTGCGCGACTGCCAGGCGCCGCCGCCGAGCTTGTCGAGTGAGGCTTCGGCCGAATCCGAACCATAGCGCGACAGAAGCTCGATGTTTTCGACGGGCAGGAACAGCCGGTCATCGCCGGCATAATGGATTTCCAGGCAGTCGTGCGGCGCGCCGACCGCCTCGATGGTGCGCAGGCCGATGAAGCGGCCAATGCCGTGATCGGCATGGACGACAATGTCACCGGCCGACAACGACGAGGCCTCGGCGATGAAATCGGAGGCCCGCTTCTTGCGCTTCGAGCGGCGGATCAGCCGGTCGCCGAGAATGTCCTGTTCGGCAACGACGACCAGATGTTCGGTCTCGAAGCCGGATTCCAGCGGCAGCACCGCAAGGGCGGCCTGCCCCGGTTCCAGCTTTTCCACTTCACTGAGCGTCGCCACAGGCACGAGATTGCCGAGATGATGTTCGGCGAGGATCTGGCCGAGCCGGTCGAGCGAGCCTTCGGTCCAGCCGGCGACAATGACGCGGCGCCGTGCAGCGCGCTCGTTTGCGATGTGCTTCACGACGACATCGAAGACATTGGCGTTGGGGTCGGCGCGCTCCTCGGCAAAGCTGCGGCCATGGCGCGAACCGCCATGGAAGACTTTCTTGGCGCCGACATCGGGCGCATCGAACACAGTGAAATCTATGTCTTCGCGCGACCCGAGCGACGCTTTGAGGTTTTCCGGCGAAAGGTAGAGCAGGTCCGGCGCCACCGGCTTGTAGGGGACGGCGTCCTTCAAGGCGGCGTCGGCTTGCTTGCGGCGCGCTTCGTAGTGGTCGAGGATCAGCGTATGGCGCTCGGCCAGCGCCTCATGCGCCAGATGGTCGAAGATCACTGGCGCATCAGGCAGATAGTCGAACACCGTCTCCAGCCGCTCGTAGAACAGAGGCAGCCAGTGTTCCATGCCGGCGAATCGCCGACCCTCGCTCACCGCCGCATAAAGCCCGTCGTCGCGCTGCGGCGCGCCAAAGGCCTCGATATAGGAGCGGCGGAAGCGGCTGATGGTTTCCGGCGTCAGCGCCACTTCGCTCATCGCCTGCAGCGCCATCGACTTGCGCTGACCGGTGGTGCGCTGCGTGGCGGCGTCGAAGACGCGGATCGATTCCAGCGTCTCGCCGAAGAAATCGAGCCTGAGCGCTTCGGTCCAGCCGGGCGCGTAGAGGTCGAGAATGCCGCCACGCACCGCGAATTCGCCGACGCCGCGCACGGTCGGCACCCGTTCGAAGCCGGAAATCTCCAGCCGCGACACCAGCGCATTCATGTCGATCTGGTTGCCGGGTCTGGCGTGAAAAGTCTGCGCTTCGACCAGATCGGCCGGCGGGATGCGCTGCAGCAAGGCATTGGCGGTGGTCAGGATGACGGCGCGATGCGGCTTCTTCGCCAGCGCGATCATCGCCGTCAGCGCATCGAGCCGCTTGGCGGCGGCGTCCGAACCGGGCGAGACGCGGTCGTAGGGCAGGCAGTCCCAGGCCGGCAGTTCCAGCACCGGCAGGCCGGGCGAAGCAAAGGTCAGCGCCTCCGTGATCGCCGGCAGGCGCTGGCCGTCGCGCGCGACGAACAGCACAGGCTTGTCCGGCGCGATCTCATGGATCGCCTGCACCAGCGCAAAGGCTTCGTAGCCGTCGGCGACGCCGTCGACGATGAACTGGCCGGCGCGGCCTTTCGGCAGACCGATTTTAGGGATGAGGCTCATGATTGCACGTGTTTCAGAAAGTCATGGTCCGGCGCGATGCCAGAATCTTTTGCAGGACGGCACAGTCGACATCCCCGGGAACCGGGCGTTCGCCGGTGACCATGGGCAGGAATTCGGTGTCGGGAATGTCGAGGAGCCTTTCATATTGGTCGATTTCGTCGCCGGTCAAGGCGCCGATCTCGTTGTCGGCAAAGGTGCCGAGGATCAGGTCCATCTCGCGCATGCCGCGATGCCAGGATCGGAACAACAGCTTGCGGCGGCGGGTATCCAGCCCCTCGCTTGATCGTTTCGTCCCGGTCATCGTGCCGCATCCTTACGTGGTGCGGCGCATATAGCGTGGATAGAGGGCGGTGTCAGCCTTGCAAGGCAAAGTGAGACACCCGACAATCAATCTGAAATGATTGCATTCTTTCACACCCCCCTCTGGCCTGCCGGCCATCTCCCCCGCAAGGGGGGAGATCGGATGTCATCTCGGCTTTCGATAACCTGCAAGGTCGAGAGAGTGGGCCGGCGCAAGAGCTGCCAATCTCCCCCCTTGCGGGGGAGATGTCCGGCAGGGAACTCAGCTTTTCTCACTCCAACTACGGCGCAGCCCTGATGCGCCCTTCCCTCCTCGATCCCCTATTCGTCCCGATCACCTCGCTTGCCGGCGTTGGGCCGAAGGTCGGCGGGCTGATCGAGAAGGTGGTCGCGGCCGATCTCGGCGAACGGCCGGCACGCGCCGGCGACCTTCTTTTCGTGCTGCCTCACACCGTGATCGACCGCCGCAATCGCCCCGGCATCGCGCTCGCGCCTGCCGGCGCCATCGTCACGCTCGACGTGCGCATCGACCGCCACCAGCCACCGCCACGCGGCAACCGGTCGGTGCCCTACCGCGTCTATGCCCATGACGACACTGGCGAGATCGGGCTGACCTTTTTTCACGCCCATGCCGCCTATCTCGAAAAGGCGATGCCGGTGGGCGAACATGTCATCGTCTCCGGCCGTATGGAGTGGTTTAATGGCCGCCCGACCATGGTCCATCCCGACCATATCGCGCTGGTCAGCGAGGCGGAAACCCTACCGCTGGTCGAGCCGGTCTATCCGCTGACCGCTGGCCTGTCGGGCAAGGTGCTGCGCCGCGCCATCGGCCAGGCGCTCGGCCGGCTGCCGGAATTGCCGGAATGGCAGGACGGTGCCTTCATGCGCAAGCAGACCTTTCCCGCCTTCGCCGATGCACTCGCCCGCATACATTATCCCGCGGACCCGATCGATGTCGCCATCGAGGCCTCGGCATGGCGGCGGCTTGCCTATGACGAGTTTCTCGCCGGCCAGGTCTCGCTGGCGCTGGTGCGGACAAAAGTGCGCCGCCTGTCGGGCCGGCCGCTGATCGGCGACGGCCGCATTGTCGAGAAACTGCGCGCGGCCCTGCCCTATTCATTGACAGGCAGCCAGGAATTCGCGCTCGCCGAAATCAACGCCGATCTCGCCGATCCGGAACGCATGCTGCGCCTGCTGCAGGGCGATGTCGGCTCCGGCAAGACGGTGGTGGCGCTGCTTGCCATGGCGCGCGCCGTCGAGGCCGGCGGCCAGGCGGCGTTGATGGCGCCGACCGAAATCCTGGCGCGCCAGCATCTGGCAACGATCACGCCTTTGGCCGAAAAAGCCGGCCTGCGCGTCGCGATTCTGACCGGCCGTGAGAAGGGCCGCGAGCGCGCTGAGACGCTGGCAGGTCTCGCCAGCGGCGACATCGACATCGTCGTCGGCACTCATGCTTTGTTCCAGGAAACGGTGACTTACCACGACCTCGTCTTTGCCGTCGTCGACGAGCAGCACCGCTTCGGCGTCCACCAGCGGCTTGCCATCACCGCCAAGGGCGATGCGCCCGACATGCTGGTGATGACGGCAACGCCAATCCCGCGCACTTTGGTGCTGACCGCCTTCGGCGACATGGACGTCTCCAAGCTGACGGAGAAGCCGGTCGGCCGCCAGCCGATCCGCACCGTCACGCTGCCGCTGGAGCGGTTGGACGAGTTGGTCGGCCGCATGCTCGACGCCGTCGCCGACGGCCAGAAAATCTACTGGATCTGCCCGCTGGTCGAGGAATCCGAAGAGATCAAGCTGATGTCCGCCGAGGACCGTTTCGCCTCGCTGCAACCCTTGTTCGGCGACCGCATCGGCCTCGTTCACGGACGCATGAAGGGCGCCGAAAAGGACGAGGCGATGCGCGCCTTCAAGGTCGGCGAAACCCGCATCCTGATCGCCACCACCGTCATCGAGGTCGGCGTCGACGTACCCGACGCCACGATCATGGTCATCGAGCACGCCGAGCGCTTTGGCCTGGCGCAACTGCACCAACTGCGCGGCCGCGTCGGGCGCGGCGACAAGCCCTCCTCTTGCGTATTGCTCTACAAGGACCCGCTCGGCGAGACGGCAAAGCGTAGGCTGTCGGTGATGCGCGAGACCGAGGACGGTTTTTTGATCGCCGAGGAGGATCTGAAACTGCGCGGCGAAGGCGAGCTGCTGGGCACCCGCCAATCCGGCACGCCGGGTTTCCAGGTGGCGCGCATCGAGGCGCATGCCGACCTTTTGGAAGCCGCCCGCGACGATGCGCGGCTGATCCTGTCACGCGATCCGGAACTGCAATCCGAACGCGGCGAGGCGCTGAGGCTGTTGCTCTATTTGTTCGGCCGCGACGAGGCGGTGCGGCTTTTGCGCGCCGGCTGAGCCAGGGCGGCCACCGACGGGTTGGCAAGTGCGCTCTCGAGCGGCTCACCGTTGAGGTCGACGAGCCTGGTCTTGACCTCGGGCGCTACCAGGCCGGCCGAAACGATCAGTCTGGCGCCGTCCTCGATCGTCATGTCGAGCAGCACGATGTCGGATTTCAGCACATACATCAGGAAACCGGTGGTCGGGTTGGGCGTGCACGGCATGAAGACGGCGATCATCGGGTCGCCTTCCTGGTCGAGCTTCTGGTTGATCTCGGTTTCCTTCTCGCTGGCGACGAAGACCAGCGACCAGACCCCCTTTCGCGGATACTCGACCAGCCCGACCTGGCGAAACATGTCGCCCTTGTTCGACAGCACCGTCTGGAAAATCTGTTTCAGCGAGCCGTAGATGCCGCGCACCAGCGGCATGCGGCCGAGCAGTCGCTCGCCGAAATTGACGATGGCCCGGCCAACGATGTTGGCGGTCATGAAGCCGATCAGCGTAATCAGGACCAGCGCAACGATCAGGCCGAAACCCGGAACCGGAAACGGCAGATAGGTGTCGGGGCTGTAGCGCGCCGGAATGTAGGGTTTTACCCAAGAGTCGACCCAGCCGATGAACGACCAGGCGATATAGGCGGTGATCGCCAGAGGCGCGCAGACGATGAAGCCTGTGAGGAAATAGTTCCTCAGCCGGGTCATGCCGGAAGTTCTGGGAGCATCGGACATGGTTCACCGGACGCGCGCGTTGCAGCGCAACATTAGTGAAGCAGACGGCGCTTTGGAACTGCGAAGTTTTTAAGACCGCCAATGAGCGCTGGCTACTCCACCGTCACCGATTTCGCCAGATTACGCGGCTGGTCGACGTCGGTGCCCATGAAGACGGCGGCGTAGTAGGCCAGCATCTGGATCGGCAGCGCGTAGATGATCGGCGAAATGATTTCCGGCACGTCGGGCAGGATGATCGTTTCCATCGTCTTCACACTGACCTGCGCCGCCCCCTTGGCATCGGTAATCAGGATGATCTTGCCGCCGCGCGCCGCCACTTCCTGCATGTTGGACACCGTCTTTTCGAAGATGCGGTCGTGCGGTGCGATGACGATCACCGGCATGTTCTCGTCGATCAGCGCGATCGGCCCGTGTTTCAGCTCGCCCGCGGCGTAGCCCTCGGCATGGATGTAGGAGATTTCCTTGAGCTTCAGCGCGCCTTCCATGGCCAGCGGGAAATTGGTGTCGCGGCCGAGATAGAGCACGTCCTTGTAGCGCGAGATTTCGCGCGCGATGCGCTCGATCTGCTCCTCGAGCTTCAGCACCTGGTTGGCATAGCGCGGCGCCTCCGAAAGCGCGCGAACCAGCGTCTTTTCCTCATCCTTCGAGATCGTGCCGCGCGCCACGCCGGCGCGCACCGCCAGCGACGCCAGCACCGAGAGCTGACAGGTGAACGCCTTGGTCGAGGCGACGCCGATTTCCGGTCCGGCCAATGTCGGCAGCACGACATCGGATTCGCGCGCCATGGTCGATTCCCGCACATTGACGATGGCGCCGATCTTCATGCCGGCCTTGCGGCAATAGCGCAGCGAGGCAAGCGTGTCGGCCGTCTCACCCGACTGCGATATGAAAAAGGCGGCGTCATCAGCCGACAGCGGCATTTCGCGGTAGCGGAACTCCGAGGCGACATCGATGTCGACCGGCAGCCGTGCATAGCGCTCGAACCAGTATTTCGAGATCAGGCCGGCGAGATAGGCGGTGCCGCAGGCCGAGATTGCCAGCCGGCCGATCTTGGCGAAGTCGAACGGCAGATCCAGTGGCTTCGAAACACCCGAGACGAAATCGACATAGTGAGCCAGCGTGTGCGAGATCACCTCCGGCTGCTCTTGGATTTCCTTTTCCATGAAGTGGCGGCGATTGCCCTTGTCGACCATGAAGCTGGTCGACAGCGACTGCTGGCGCTTGCGGGCAACCTTCTTGCCGTCGATGTCGAAGATGGTGACGCCGCCGCGGCGCACCACCGCCCAGTCGCCGTCCTCCAGATAGGTGATCGAATTGGTGAAGGGCGCGAGCGCAATGGCGTCGGAGCCCAAAAACATCTCGCCGTCGCCATGGCCGACGGCCAGAGGCGGGCCGTTGCGAGCGCCGACGATGAGGTCCTCGTCGCCCGTGAACATGATGGCCAGTGCAAAGGCGCCCTCCAGCCGCTTCAGCGCCGCGTGCGCCGCCTCGACTGGCTTCAGCCCCCTGGCCAGTTCGCGCGCCACCAGATGCGCGACGACTTCGGTGTCGGTCTGCGACGAGAAGGCATAGCCGTCGCGAATGAGCTCGTCGCGCAGTTCGGCGAAATTCTCGATGATGCCGTTGTGAACGATGGCGACGCCGTCGGAAAAATGCGGATGCGCGTTGGTCTCGTTCGGCACGCCATGCGTTGCCCAGCGCGTATGGCCGATGCCGATCGTGCCATCGAGCGGCTCGTCCTTCAACCGGCGTTCGAGGTTGATCAGCTTGCCTTCGGCACGGCGGCGGCGGAGCGCGCCTTTCTCGACGGTGGCGACGCCGGCCGAGTCATAGCCGCGATACTCCAACCGTTTCAAAGCATCGACAATGAGCGGCGCAACCTGCTGCTGGCCGACAATTCCGACGATACCGCACATGACGCCTGCCCCCGATTCCCGATGGAAAACCAGCGCTATCTAGGGATTGCCGGCCTGCCGCGAAAGTCACTTTGCGTTTCGTCTGGTGTAACGGAACGCTTGTCAACCCGATGCACCATCGCAGATCGCTCTTGCAATCCGGTTACTGCAATTGCTCGATTTTTCGAGGCGTCCGGTTCTCGTTTTCGCAATATCTGGCTAAGGTCCGACCATGATGAGCCAAGCCACCGTCACACTCTGGCGTCCCGTCGGACCGAAGGAACTGGAACTGATCAAGGCGTCAGGGATGCGGGAATTCCCGCCGCGCCTGCCCGATCAGCCGATTTTCTATCCGGTTTTGACCGAGGCCTATGCGACGCAGATCGCCCGCGACTGGAACGTGCCGGCCAGCGGCGCAGGCTTCGTTACCCGGTTCGATGTGCTGAAAAGCTTTCTCGATCGCTATCATGTCGAACATGCCGGCAGCAAGGCGCATCTGGAATACTGGATCCCGGCCGAAGACCTCGCCGACTTCAACAAGGCGATCGTCGGCAGGATCGAAGTGACCGCCGCTTTCGGCGAGGATGCGGAGCCTGCCGGCTGACCGCTAGGGTCAGAACCAATCACTCTGAACGACGGAGTTCGACCATCGCAGACCCAGCCGAGCACCCATCCATGTGACGCTGTGACCCGGGTTCCAATTGTGATATTAGTTTCTGCTTAAAGGAATGGCCCAGTCGACCACGATTGCGGTCGATTGCACTCGGCCAACCCGCCTCGGAGGAGCCTCTGATTTGCGATGGCACGCTTTGCCCACGTTGTCCTCACTCTCGCCTTGGGATTGTTGCCTGGAATTGCGCTGGCTGGAGAGCCTTTCGTCCCGAGCTGGATCAAAAACGATCCCGCAGCCAGGAAGGTGGCTATTGAGATCGTTGCCGATTGGAACCAAATCGAGCGGTACCGCAGGGACAACATCCGGACCGACATTATCGACTTCAACGGCTACTGGGGCGGCAACCTCTCGATCATCGTGCCAGAGCAATGGTCGGTACAGATCGAATTCATTAACGGCTCCTCGAATTTCTGGCACGGCCTGATGCTGACCAGGGTCTATGGTCAGTCGGAGATGCCAGTGAAGTTGAGGGCTTCGGACGCGATCTGGGGAGCGTACACCACTCCGCTGGATGGGATCAAAATTAATGAGCGGAGACAACTCAACTTTGTTGCGCAGCAGGCCGGGAGCTATTTCCTCGCCTGCCCGAGACAAACGCACCTGATGTATGGCCACTGGATCGGTTTCGAGGTGAGAGGCAACCTTGAGCGGGCCGTGGCAATCATCCATGAAGACAAGTTTCCGCAGGAGCAGCCCCCGGGACGCCCATAGGCCTGGGCGAGCAAGCGCGCGTCATAGCGCCGTCCTTGATCCGCAATGGTCGCCCTGTTGGCAGATGAGGCTACTTAGGCCGTTCCCCGCGCGCGACCATTTTCCACCACCTCGCCCGTTGGCGGCAACCGGCTGATTGGTTTTGACCCTAGTGGTCGGCACCGGCTTTCTTTTTCGCTGCCGCGGCCGAGGCAAACCGCTCGCGCAATTCCTTGCCCTTGCCTGGGATCGTCTTCTGGCGGGCGCGGCCGAAGGCCAGCGCGTCGTCGGGCACGCTTTCGGTGATCACGCTGCCCGAAGCGATGTAGCCGCCCTTGCCGATGGTGACCGGCGCCACCAGCGACGAATTCGAGCCGATGAAGGCGCCCTCGCCGATGTCGGTGAAGAACTTTGAGTAGCCGTCATAATTGCAGGTGATGGTGCCGGCGCCGACGTTGGCCCCCGCGCCCACCCTTGCATCGCCGATATAGGTCAGATGGTTGACCTTGGCGCCTTCCTCGACAACCGCCTGCTTGACCTCGCAGAAATTGCCGACCTTCGCCTTGGTCCTCAGATCGGCGCCTGGCCTGAGCCGCGCGAACGGCCCGACATCGCAGTTGGACGCAATGGTCGCGCCTTCGATATGGCTGAAGGCGTGGATCTTGGCGCCGCCGGCGATCTTCACGCCCGGACCGAACCAGACATTAGGTTCAACGATAGTATCGGCCCCAATCTCCGTGTCGTGCGAGAAATACACGGTTTCCGGGGCAATCAGCGTCACGCCCGACAGCATGGCCTCACGCCGCTTGCGCTGCTGCCAGATCGCTTCCGCCTCGGCCAGCTCGGCCCGGTTGTTGATGCCGAGCGCACTCTCGAAGCTGGCTTCGGTGGCGACGACATCGAGGCCTTTGGCGCTGGCGATCTCGACGATGTCGGTCAGATAATACTCACCCTTGGCGTTCCTGTTGCCGACCCGATCGAGCAGGCTCAGCGCATGCTTGCCGGCAACCGCCATCATGCCGGCATTACAGAAGCCGATCTTTTTCTCTTCCGCCGAGCAGTCCTTCTCTTCGCGGATGGCGGTGAGCTTGCCGCCTTTTTCGATCAGCCGGCCATAACCGGTCGGGTTGGGCGGGCGAAAGCCGACGACTACGACGGCAGCCCCGTCGGCCAGCTTTTGCCGCGCATTGGCGAGCGCTTCGGCATCGATCAGCGGCGTGTCGCCGAACATCACGAGGACATCGTCATAACCCTTTGAAATCGCATCGCGCGCGGCCAGCACCGCATGCGCGGTGCCCAAGCGCTTTTCCTGCACGAAGGTCTCGGCTTTCGGTGCGAATTTCGCTGCCGCCTTGCGCATCTCGTCGGCGCCATGGCCGATCACTAGCGCCTGGCTGCCGGCGCCCGCTGCTTCAGCCGCCTTCACCACATGGGCGACCATTGGCAGGCCGGCGACCTGGTGCAGCACCTTCGGCAACGCGCTCTTCATGCGCGTGCCTTCGCCGGCGGCGAGAATGACGGACAGGCAGGATCTCTGGCTCATAGACGGACAACCATATGAAAAGGGTTGGGAATCAAGGCAGGATAGCAGCGGCGGCATGCTGCACCAATGCGGTTAAATTCCGGTGAGATGGCGGAGAGCAGCTGACTCTTAATCAGCGGGTCTTGGTATTGCAAAAAGTTTCCGGGAAATTCGTGCTGAATAGTGCTTTCGTTGCTCGGCTCGCGCCGGATATCGGCCCTGACGTGCTCTGAAAAGGGAGGCTGCAAATGTTGAACCGTGAGCTGCATACCCTTGCCGCATTGCTGCTTTTTATTTCGATACTGATCTGCCCCGACACAGCTCAGGCCGACGAAGTCACCCCACACGCCGAGCTTGTTTGCAAACGCGGCTCAAGCATTGCGCTGGTCAGGTTTACGCTGACTTGGAACGACGATCCGGTTGTATATCGGCAACTGCCTGCCGAAGTCGACGAAGGCTTGTCGGCGACGCCCACCCTAAGCCGGTCCGATTGCACCATCGCCAATGGCTGGACGATCCGCATTCGCGACGGACAGGGGCAGGCCTTCGCACATGGGCAGGGCGGCGCGAATCCGCCGGCCTTCTTCAGTCTGTGGATCGCAAAGCGAAAAGTCCTGTCACGCAAGGAATGGAAGCCAGGCTACGCGTTGGGTGACAATCCTCGAATGGTCGGTGTCGTCATTCGACCGGACAGGTTGAGCTATTGCTATGCACCGCATAACTACACAGAGTCCGCGATCGGGCCTGTCACATGCCATGACGAACCACTCCAGCTGGAGCGTCACAAGGTCGACCGCATCGAATATGCGCCGAAAAATAGCCGACCGCCTGTCGGGAGAATTTTTCTGGCGCGAGGGACGACGGAACCGCGCCTTTGTCGAAAGTTTCTGCGCCTTCGGCCAAAGGGCATTCCGTCTGCTGGCGATATCAACGACACCGCCAACGTCTTCCCTGCGCAAAGCGTGAACTATGGTCTCGATGTCGCAACGATCGAAGTGTCTCCTGGCGTAAACCGCAAGCTTGTCCGTTGGAGCAGGACAAACCACTATTTCGACGGCGATCTGATGATGTTTGCCCCCGTTACAGACGACCCTGCGGCAATGCTGAATGAAAGCATGCTTGAAGACGATACGAACAATTCTCCTGCGGACAAACTACCTTCGGGTTGGGTTGTCATCGCCGGAAACATGCCAGGTATCTACCCCGGTGTAAGCTGGCGTTACGTTCACTTCGACACGCAACGCATCGACGGGCAGCTTTACTTTTTGGCACAGCCGACCAATTGGGACCAGCGCCCGACGGCTATCCTGGTTCAGCCACAAATGGACGGCTTCAAACGCGTCTGCGTCTTCCAGCGCGTGGAGCCGCATTTCTGATTCCAGAGGAGATCCGGGGATAGCGACCGCGATCGGCAAACGAACAGTTCCCGCTGGCCAGCCTATCCAAGCCGTCCCAGCACCGGAAAATTCTCCAGGAGCCAGTAGGACACCGTCTGCACACCACCGGTAAGGAAGAACACACCGGCGACGACCAGCAGCGCGCCTATTGCCTTTTCAACGCGGCCGAGATGGACGCGGAATTTGCCTAGGAAGCGCATGAAGGCGCCGGAGAACAAGGCCGCGATCAGGAACGGTATGCCGAGGCCCAGCGAATAGGCGGCGAGCAGCAGCGCGCCTTCGCCGACCGTCTCGCGACCGCCGGCCAGCGTCAGGATCGGCCCCAGCACCGGGCCGATGCACGGCGTCCAGCCGAAGGCGAAGGCCAGACCCATGACATAGGCGGCGACCATGCTGGCCGGCTTGCCCTGCGACTGGAAGCGCGCCTCGCGCGACAAAAGCGGGATGCGCAAGATGCCGAGGAAATTCAGCCCCATCAGGATGATCAGTACGCCCGCGGCCATCGCCAGCGGCTCCTGCCAGACGCGTAGCCAGTGGCCAATGGTCGACGCGCCGGCGCCAAGTGCGACGAACACGGTGGAGAAACCGAGCACGAAGGCGATCGAGGAATAGAGCAATGCGCCGCGCGCACCGGCTTTGGCCGTGACGCCGGCACCGCCGCCGCGAAAGTCGTCGACCGACACGCCGGCCATGTAGCAGAGATAGGGCGGCACCAGCGGCAGCACGCAAGGCGACAGGAACGAGATCGCCCCCGCCCCGACCGCGCTGACATAGCCGATGTCCAATGCCATTCCGAAACTCCAGATTCGCTGGCGCCGATATAGCGACGCAAAACCATGTTCGCCAATCACCATCGTGTGGCTTTTGGCTACAGGTACGGCCTGGCCGGAGGAATTGTTACCGGCCGATCGTCAGATGACCAAGCCGGGGAAGAAACGCCCCTCGCCAGGCGTTGACAGAGCGAGGCCCGCGATTTCTGCGCGCTTCTTCGAATACCCAGGGAGATTTCCATGAAAACGATCACTGTCGGGCTCGCGGCCCTTTTGCTCAGCACCGCCGCATCCTTCGCTGCCGAAGCGTGGAAGGAAGCCGAAGTCAACGGCACCAAGATCTACACCGATGCCAAGGGCATGACGCTCTATACCTATGACAAGGATGAGAAGGGCAAGACCAACTGCTACGACAAATGCGCCACCAACTGGCCGCCGCTGAAGGCCGAGGCCGGCGCCAAGGCGGACGACGAATGGAGCATCGTCGACCGCACCGACGGCACTAAGATGTGGGCCTATGACGGCAAGCCGGTCTACACCTTCATCAAGGACAAGAAGGCCGGCGACACGACCGGCGACGGCGTCGGCGAAGTCTGGCATATCGTCAAGGCCGACTGATCTTTCGAACCTCTACCCCGCCGATCGGCGGGACCAAGCTGGCTGCCGGCTCCAGGCGACCCGGCGGCCAGTTTCGTTTTGCGGCAGCTCGAAGGACGGACCAGCCGCCGCTTCTGAGTCGTCTGTTCAAGACTTGACGCCCAAACCGGACGTCCTCGAATTCTGTGATTTTCTCCATACACTCTTAGAGTGTATTGCTGCGGCCACGCCGGCAATTTGGCCGCCTCCCCTTGACCGGATGCAAAAGCGCGGCCATGTGAGCGGCAAATAGAACGAGATTTCGTCGCGCGCAGCGGAATCCTCCTGCCGCACCACAGCTGATATGAGAACTCATGGACGTCGTCGTCGTCGAATCGCCGGCCAAGGCAAAGACAATCAACAAATACCTCGGCAAGAACTATAAGGTTCTGGCCTCGTTCGGCCATGTCCGCGATTTGCCGGCCAAGGATGGCTCGGTGCGTCCGGACGAGGATTTCGCCATGTCCTGGGCGGTCGACACCGCGTCGGGCAAGCGCCTCGCCGACATCGCCAAGGCGGTCAAGGATGCCGACGGCCTGATCCTCGCCACCGACCCGGACCGCGAGGGCGAAGCCATTTCCTGGCACGTCCTGGAAGTTCTGAAGCAGAAGCGCGCGTTGAAGGACAAGCCGGTCAGCCGCGTCGTCTTCAACGCCATCACCAAATCGTCGGTGCTGGAAGCGATGGCCAATCCGCGCCAGATCGACGCGCCGCTGGTCGATGCCTATCTCGCCCGCCGGGCGCTCGACTATCTCGTCGGCTTCACCCTGTCGCCGGTACTGTGGCGCAAGCTGCCGGGCGCCCGTTCGGCCGGCCGCGTCCAGTCGGTGGCGCTGCGCCTGGTCTGCGACCGCGAATCCGAAATCGAACGCTTCATCCGCGAGGAATACTGGCAGATCGCCGCTCTCCTTGGCACGCCGCGCAACGAGACTTTCGAGGCACGGCTGACCGCTTTCGAGCGCAAGAAGCTGCAAAAGCTCGACATCGCCAACAAGGCGCAGGCCGACGATATCAAGGGCATGCTCGAGGGTGCGACCTTCAAGGCCCTGTCGGTGGAAGCCAAGCCGACCCGGCGCAATCCCGGCCCACCCTTCACCACCTCTACGCTGCAGCAGGCCGCGTCGTCGGGCCTCGGCTTTTCGGCGACGCGCACCATGCAGGTGGCGCAGCGCCTCTATGAAGGTATGGAGATCGGTGGCGAGACCACCGGCCTGATCACCTATATGCGAACCGACGGCGTGCAGATGGCGCCCGAGGCGATCGATGCTGCACGCGACGCCATCGCCAAGGAATTCGGCCCAAGATACCTGCCTGAAAAGCCACGTCAGTACACGACCAAGGCCAAGAACGCCCAGGAAGCGCACGAGGCGATCCGTCCGACCGACTTCATTCGCGCCCCGGCTTCGGTCAGGCAGTACCTCGATTCCGACCAGCTACGGCTTTACGAGTTGATCTGGAAGCGCGCCATCGCCAGCCAGATGCAATCGGCCGAGATCGAAAGGACCACGGTCGAGATCGAGGCGGTCAACGGCCCCCGCACCGCGGAACTGCGCGCTGTCGGCTCGGTCGTCCGCTTCGACGGTTTCATCGCCGCCTACACCGACCAGAAGGACGATGACGCGGAAGACGAGGAAAACCGCCGCCTGCCCGAGATCCGCGCCGGCGAGCAGCTCAGGCGCGACGCAATCAACGCCACCCAGCACACCACCGAGCCGCCGCCGCGCTATTCCGAGGCGTCGCTGATCAAGAAGCTGGAAGAACTAGGCATCGGCCGTCCCTCGACCTACACGGCGATCCTGAAGACGCTGGAAGACCGCGACTACGTCACCATCGACAAGCGCCGGCTGGTGCCGCAGGCCAAGGGCAGGCTGCTGTCGGCCTTCCTCGAAAGCTTCTTCGAGCGCTATGTCGAATACGATTTCACCGCTTCGCTTGAGGAAAAGCTCGACGAGATTTCCGACGGCAAGCTCGCCTGGAAAGACGTGTTGCGCGACTTCTGGAAGGATTTTTCCGGCGCTGTCGCCGACATCAAGGAACTGCGCGTCACCGACGTGCTCGACGCGCTGAACGAGGAACTGGCGCCGCTTGTGTTCCCCACGCGCGAAGACGGCTCCAACCCGCGCATCTGCCCGAAATGCGGCACCGGCAACCTGTCGCTGAAGCTCGGCAAATTCGGCGCCTTCGTCGGCTGCTCCAACTATCCGGAATGTTCCTTCACCCGCCAGCTCGGCGACGCCGCCAACCCGAATGGCGAGAATGGCGGCGGCGAGGACGGCACCAAGGTGCTGGGCAAAGACCCCTACACCTCAGAGGAAATCACGCTGCGCTCAGGCCGCTTCGGCCCCTACATCCAGCGCGGCGACGGCAAGGAAGCCAAGCGCTCCAGCCTGCCCAAGGGCTGGACGCCAGAATCGATCGACCATGAGAAGGCGCTTGCTCTGCTGTCGCTTCCGCGCGATGTCGGCAAGCATCCCGAGAGCGGCAAGATGATCTCGGCCGGGCTCGGCCGCTACGGTCCGTTCGTGCTGCATGACGGCACCTACGCCAATGTCGACAGCATCGAGGACGTGTTCTCGATCGGCCTTAACCGCGCCGTGTCGGTGATCGCCGAGAAGCAGTTGAAGGGCAAGGGCGGCCGCAATGGCGGCACGGCCGCTGCACTGAAGGAGCTCGGCGACCATCCCGATGGCGGCGGCAAGATCGTCGTGCGCGACGGCAAATACGGGCCTTACGTCAACTACGGCAAGGTCAATGCGACCCTGCCCAAGGGCAAGGACCCGCAGTCGGTGACCGTCGAGGACGCGCTGGCGCTGATTGCCGAGAAGGAAGCCAAGGGCGGCGGCGGCAAGAAGCCGTTCCGCAAGGCGGCAGCAGCCAAGGCCCCGGCGGCCACGAAAACCACAGCCAAGAAGCCGGCAGCCAAAAAGCCGGCGGCGAAGAAAAAGGGATAAAAGCGTGGCGCGCAGGATCACCGGTAGAAGCCACGGCGATCCGCGCACCGCCGACACCAGGGCCAAGGTCAAGGACGACTACCGGCCCTCGCGTGACGAGATCCTGCGCTACATCGCTGAAAATCCCGACCGTGCCGGCAAACGCGACATCGCCAAGGCGTTTGCGCTGCGCGGCGACGACCGCATCTGGCTGAAGGACATTCTGCGCGACCTGCAGGACGAAGGCGTCCTGACCAAGGAGCGCAAGCGGCTGGCCCGCGTCGGCGCCTTGCCCCATGTCGCAGTGCTCGACATTTTCGGCCGCGACGGCGACGGCATCCTGCTGGCGCATCCGGCCGAGGCCGTCGGCACCGGCGAGCCGCCCGTCGTCTCGATCCGCGTCTCGCGCGGCGGCAATGGCCCGCAACCGGGCATTGGCGACCGCGTGCTGGCCAAGACCTTCCCCACCGATGAGCCGACCGGGCCTGCCTATACGGGCCGCGTGATGAAGATTTTCGAGAAGCGGACCGATGCCGTGCTCGGCATCTTCCGCATCCTCAAGGACGGCACTTTCCGCATCGAGCCGGTCGAACGGCGCCAGCCCGAGCTGATCGTCGACAAGGAATTTCAGAACGGCGCCAAAAACGGCGACCTGGTCGAGGTCGAGCCGGCGCGAGCCTCCCGTTACGGTCTGCCGCGCGCGAAAGTGCTGGCGGTATTGGGCTCGCTGACCGGCGAAAAGGCGATCTCGATGATCGCCATCCACGCGCACGACATCCCGCACATCTTCCCGGCCGACGTCATCGCCGAATCCGAAGCGGTGAAACCGGCGACGATGGATCACCGCGAGGACTGGCGCGACCTGCCGCTGGTCACCATCGACCCCGCCGATGCCAAGGACCATGACGATGCGGTGTTTGCCACGCCCGACCTCGACGAGAAGAATCCCGGTGGCGTGATCGCCACGGTGGCGATTGCCGATGTCGCGGCCTATGTCCGCTATAACACCGCACTCGACCGCGAGGCGCAGAAGCGCGGCAATTCGGTCTATTTTCCCGACCGAGTCGTGCCGATGTTGCCCGAGCGCATCTCCAACGACCTCTGTTCGCTGCGCGAAGGCCAGGACCGGCCGGCGCTCGCCGTGCGCATGACCTTTTCGGCCGATGGCCGCAAGCTGCGCCATTCTTTCCACCGCGTCATGATGAAGTCGGCGGCCAAACTCGCCTACCCGCAGGCACAGGCTGCGATCGACGGCGTGATCGACGACAAGACCGGGCCGATCCTCGACACGGTGCTGAGGCCGCTGTGGGACGCCTACGCGATCCTGAAGCGCGGCCGCGACGGCCGCCAGCCGCTCGAGCTCGATTTGCCCGAGCGCAAGATCATGCTCAAGCCGGACGGCACTGTCGACCGCGTCATCGTTCCGGAACGGCTCGACGCGCACAAGCTGATCGAAGAATTCATGATCCAGGCGAATGTCGCCGCCGCCGAGACGCTGGAGGCAAAGAAGCAGGCGCTGGTCTACCGCGTCCACGACGCGCCGTCGCTGGCCAAGCAGGAATCGCTGCGCGAGTTCCTGCAAACACTCGGCCTGTCGCTGGCGCGCGGCGCGCAGATGCGGCCCGCCCAGTTCAACGGCATTCTCGATCGCGTGCGCGGCGCCGACAATGAAGGGCTGGTCAACGAAGTGGTGCTGCGTTCGCAGAGCCAGGCCGAATACGCGCCCAAGAACATCGGCCATTTCGGTCTCAATCTCAGGCGCTATGCGCATTTCACCTCACCGATCCGCCGCTATGCCGATCTGATCGTGCATCGCGGGCTGATTGCCGCACTGGGGCTTGGCCCAGGCGGGCTGACGCAGGATGAGGCGGCGCGGCTGGAAGACGTGGCGGTGCTGATCTCCGCCACCGAGCGCCGCGCGATGGCGGCTGAGCGCGACACGGTCGACCGGCTGATCGCGGCCTATCTCGCCGAGCGCATCGACGACCGTTTCGACGCCCGCATCTCCGGCGTCACCAAATCAGGACTATTTGTCCAATTGCCGCAGTTTGGCGCAGATGGTTTCATCCCGGTGTCAAGTCTGAACGGCGATTACTATATATACGACGAAACCGCGCGATCGCTGTTCGGAGAACGCACCGGCAAGGGTTACCAGCTTGCCGACCGCGTCGAGGTTCGCCTGATCGAGGTGGCGCCCATGGCCGGCGCGATGCGTTTCGAAATGCTGACCGACCCGAAGCCCCTGCCCGGCTCCAAGCGGTCGTTTCACAAGGCAAAAGGCCGCGCCCGCGCGTCGCAATCGCGCCCGGGTTCGCGCGGCAGGAGACGATGATGGCAAGCGAATTGGGTATCCAGGAACAGGTTTTCGGCGGCGAACATCATTCGGGCCGCGCCGCCCGTCCGCTGTGGACGGCGATGAAGCGCGGCGCGCTTGGCCGCTGCCCGCATTGCGGCGAAGGCAAATTGTTTGCCGGCTTCACCAAGAGCGTCGACAAATGCAGCGTCTGTGGCGAAGAGCTTGACCACCACCGCGCCGACGACCTGCCCGCCTATCTCGTCATCGTCATCGTCGGCCACATTGTTCTTGGCGCCTTCATGGGTGTCGAGGCGACCTCGACGCTCTCCATGTGGCAGCACATCGCCATCTGGGTGCCGCTGACCATCGTGCTGTCCGTCGCTCTGCTTCAACCGGTCAAGGGCGCCGTCATAGGACTGCAATGGGCGCTCTATATGCACGGATTCGGCGGCGAAAAGGACGGAACCGAGTCACGTCCAGGAACCTGACGCTCATCGGGCAATGCTGCCTGACGCAACATGCCGACCGTGAAAGGCCACTTTCGCTTGCCAGAAGTTTCCGCTAGGTCCTGCGCATGGAAGGTATGACCAAGGCGGAAGTCGACAGGATGGACCGTGGCGCGGCCGCCCATGGCGGCCAGCCCATGCGTCCGCGCGACGCCGCCACCCTGATCCTGCTCGAACGCAAGGGCGACGACGTCCTGGTGCTGATGGGCCGGCGTCATGCCGGCCATGCCTTCATGCCCGGCAAATTCGTCTTTCCCGGCGGCCGCACCGATCCGGCCGACAGCCGCATTGCCGTTGCCACCCCGCTGCTGCCAGCGGAAGAAGCCAAGCTGACCGCCAGCGTCGGCCGCATCAGCCCGTCGCGGGCCCGCGCCATTGCGCTCTCGGCCATCCGCGAGACCTATGAGGAAGCCGGCCTGCTCATCGGCTCCAAAGGCGCCTTCGCAACGGACAAACGCGACTGGCATGGCTTTGTCGAGCACGGCGTCCAGCCCTCGCTGGCGCCGCTTCGCTTCATCGCCCGTGCCATTACGCCACCCAATCGGGTGCGTCGTTTCGACACCCGCTTCTTCAGCGCCTGGCGCAGCGACGTCGTCGTCGAGTTGCCAGGTGGCGGCCCGACCAATGAGCTGGAAGAACTGGTCTGGCTGCCGCTTGCCAAGGCCAGAGAGGCCGACATCCCCGATATCACCCGAACGATCCTGCAGGACCTGGAGAAGCGGCTTGCCGACGATCCACGCCTGCGACCCGGTGGGTCCGTGCCGTTCTACCGGCTTGTCCGCAACCGCTTCGTTCGCGAAGTTCTCTAGCATCGAGTATTCAGGCATCCCATGACGGTCGATACCCAGCAAGAGGGGGACGAACGCGTCCATTGGCTACCGATGATCGCCGCGATCTCGTCCATCAGCGTCGTCGGCATCGCCATCGGCCTCGGCATGCCGCTGCTCAGCGTCATCCTCGAGACGCGCGGCCATTCGGCCTCGATGATCGGCCTCAACACCGCGGTCGCCGGCCTTGCCTCGATCGCCGGCGCCCCGCTGGCCACGCCACTGGCCATGCGCTTCGGCGTCGCCTGGACGATGATCGGCATGATCGTCGCCGGTGCGCTCGCCTTTGTCGGCTTCCATTTCGCACCCGACTTCTGGATGTGGTTCCCGCTGCGCATCGTGCTGCACATCGCGCTCACGGTGCTGTTCATCCTGTCGGAATTCTGGATCAGCACCTCGGCGCCGCCGCGCCGGCGCGGCCTGGTGCTCGGCATCTACGCCACCGTGCTGTCGCTCGGTTTTGCCGCCGGGCCGTGGATCTTCGCCCATATCGGCAGCGCCGGCTTCAGGCCGTTCGGCGTCATTATTGTCCTGGTGGCCCTGGCCGCGGTACCGGTGCTGGCCGCGCGGAACGAAAGCCCCACCATCGTGGTCGACGGTGAGACCAGCAACTTCCTTCGCTACATCTGGCTGGTGCCGACGGCGACCGCCGCCGTGCTGGTGTTCGGCGCCGTCGAGACCGGCGGTTTTGCGCTGTTTCCTGTCTATGGCAACCGCATAGGCTACTCCGAGGCCGACGCGGCCCTTCTCTTGACCATGATCGGCCTCGGCAACGTACTGCTGCAGATTCCGATCGGCATGATCAGCGATCGCGTCAGCGACCGCCGCTACCTGCTTTTAGCCTGCGCCACTGTCGGGCTTGCCGGCACCATCTTCATGCCGTTCTTCGCCGGGAATTGGCACCTCATGGCAGCGCTCCTGTTCGTCTGGGGCGGTGTGGTCGCCGCCATGTACACGATCGGCCTTGCCCATCTCGGCTCCCAGCTTTCCGGCCACGAACTGGCCTCGGCCAACGCCGCCTTCGTGCTCTGCTACGGTGTCGGCATGGTGCTCGGCCCGCAGGCGATCGGCATTGGCATGGATGCCTTCGGGCCCTCCGGCTTCGGCTGGTCGCTCGGCCTGTTCTTCGGTACCTACATCGCCCTGGTCAGCGTCAGGCTGATCCGCAAACTCCTGTTGTAGCCGGCGACGGCAAGCGCTTTTTCACGACGCAAAGACACGGCTGCTGACAGAACCGTGTCAGGAGGCCTCAGCTAAAAGGGTGTCCCAAAACACCCGAGATCGAGGATACTGCCATGATCGACAGCGGCTTTGAAACCACATCGTTACGCATGACGCTCCTGCTGCTTGTCAGCTTCCAGGCCCCGGCCGCCGATGTCGACCGCATCATGGATGCCGTGGTCGTGATCGCCCCGCTCGCCATGGGCAAGTATGACCGCAACGCCTACCAGTCCGCGCACGGCATCGAACGCTACCGGCCGCTCGAAGGTGCTGCCGCCGGCGCCGAGGCCGACTTGCGTCGCCGTCCCGGCACGGTCGAGGTCTCGTTCGAATTGCCCGATGACCAGTTGCTCGCCGCCCGCGTCGCCGAGGCGATTTTCCAGGCGCATTCCTACCAGGAGCCGGTGATCCGCATTCAGCCGATCCTGGCCAGCCGCTCCAAGGGCCTGGACGACCGCGCCAATCCGAATCGCTGGTGGAACACCACCGGCGACTGGAAGAAAGCAGCTGCGCCGGTAGCGCAAACCGTGTGATTTCAAGCCAAAGGGCGGCTGCACTTGGTCACAGCTGGCGCGCCGGGCTTGACTTTCCGGGCACGTTCTTTATGTGTCGCGCCAAGTTTCCCGCGTCCGGGTGTTTTCCCCCGCTCCAGCGGCCAAAACCCCACGAACATAACGGACTGATACAATGGCCAAAGCCGCAAACATCAAGATCAAGCTTCTGTCGACCGCCGACACCGGTTTCTTCTACGTGACCAGCAAGAACAGCCGTACCAAGACGGACAAGCTGTCGTTCCGCAAGTACGATCCGGTCGCCAAGAAGCACGTCGAGTTCAAGGAAACCAAGATCAAGTAATCTGGTTTCTGCACGCTCTGTAAAAACGCCGCCCTTTCGGGCGGCGTTTTTGTTTTGCAGGCTCTGAAAGCCGGAGACCTTCCGCGCCCTGGCGAGGAAAGCTCCTTGTGATTTTTGGAAAAAAGGGGGCCGGTCGGCGTATGGCAGCGGTACGAGGAGGCCACTATGTGCCAAGGCCGGCCGGCCGACCCCACGGACCCAGGAGATGCGGCGGACCTGAGCATCATGGGGTATTCGGAGCGATACGGCTGTCTACCCTCGTGCCCGCATCGCCTTGGTTCTTGCCCTGCACATTTGCGCAACAACGTATGAAAATCAACAGTTTCTTAACCAAGGCTCGGGAATCGCTTGGATTAAGGTAAATTCCTAACCCTATCGGGTTGACTGGATAATTCGGCGTCGGACCTACGCGGCCTTGGCGACGACGCGGTTGCGGCCACCGCTCTTGGCTTCGTAAAGAGCGACGTCGGCGCGCTTCATCAACGCCGCGACCGTATCCGCGCCGTTCAGCACCGACGACACGCCCACGCTGACCGTGACTTCGATCGTCTTGCCTTCTTGACCGATGGCAAACGGCAGTTGGGCGATTTCGGCGCGAATGCGTTCCGCAACCTTTGCCGCTACCGCTGCGTCCGTGTCCGGCATCACAACCACGAATTCCTCGCCGCCGAAGCGGCAGGCCAGGTCGATACCCCTGACATTTTTGCGCAACCGCCGGGCGAATTCGCGCAGCACGTCGTCGCCGCCGTCATGGCCATGCGCGTCATTGACGGTCTTGAACCGGTCGAGATCGGTGATCATCACCGACAAGGGTCGCCGCCGCGCCACGGCACGGTCGAACAGCGTCTGCAGATGGCTGTCCAGGTAGCGGCGGTTGTGCAGACCAGTCAGCCCATCGGTCACCGCCATCTCGATGGTCTGTGTGACGCTGGCGCGGAGCTGGTCGTTGTAGCGCTTGCGGCGCACCTGCGTGCGCAGCCGTGCCATCAGCTCCTGCTGATCGATCGGCCGCATCAGATAGTCGTTGATGCCGAGTTCGAGGCCGCGGATGATGCGGCCCTCCTCGCCTTCTTCGGCAAGCAGGATGATCGGCAGGAAGCGGGTGCGATCGAGCGAACGCAATTGCGAACATAGCCGCAGCGGATCGAAATCGGCAAAACCGGTCGAGATCAGCACGCATTCATACGGCGCCTCGGCAGCCTGGAAGAAACCGGTATGCGGATCGGTGGCAATGTCGAGTTCGGCGCTGCCCCGCAGCATCTTCTGGATGCGTCCGAAGGAGGGTTTGCGCTCGTCGATCAAGAGCACCTTCGGCGTCACCTCGTCGCTCGCGAAGGTACGGCTCAACAGCGCCTCGATGCCGATGTTACGGGTGGTCGAGGCGCGCAGACGCAACTCATCGGTCAGCGACTTCAGCCTGACCAGACTCTTCACCCGCGTCATCAGCTGCAAATCATTGACCGGCTTGGTCAGGAAATCGTCGGCACCGGCCTCGAGGCCGCGCACCCGGTCGGCAACCTGGTCGAGCGCGGTGATCATGACCACCGGTATGTGCGATGTCGCCGGATCGCTTTTCAACCGCTTGCAGACCTCGAACCCGTCCATGTCGGGCATCATCACGTCGAGCAGCACGACATCGACCTTGCCGTTTTCGCAGGTCTCAATCGCATCCGGCCCGTTGGAGGCGGTCAGCACCTCGAAATATTCGGCCAGCAGCCGAACCTCGAGCAGTCGGACATTGGCAGGGATGTCGTCGACGACGAGGATCCGTGCAGTCATTTCACAAGGCTCCGGCTGGAATCGGTGCTGACATCAGGCATCACCCAGATAGGATTTGATGGTTTCGATGAAACGCGGCACCGAGATCGGCTTGGAGATGTAGGCTTCGCAGCCCCCTTGGCGAATGCGTTCCTCGTCGCCCTTCATGGCGAAGGCGGTGACGGCGATCACGGGAATGGAATGGAGGTCGTCGTCCTCCTTCAGCCATTTCGTCACTTCCAGGCCTGATACTTCCGGCAGCTGGATATCCATCAGGATCAGGTCCGGCCGGTGCTGGCGTGCCAGATCGAGCGCCTCGAGGCCGTTGCGCGTGCGCACCGTCTCGTAACCGCTGGCTTCGATGAGGTCCCGAAAGAGCTTCATATTGAGCTCATTGTCCTCGACGATCATTACCTTCTTAGGCATCGATTTCCCGTCCCGGCCGGGCTTCGCCCGAAGCCTGCCGTCATGCGTCCTGTCGGAGCACACCAAACCCTCCTTCACTCTAGGGCAATATGATTGACGAAACGGAAACCCGCAGCTGTAAAGGCCATTCGGATTCCACCTCGAAAACCACATCGGATTGGGGCGGTGGCTTGCCGCAAGCGACGCTTGCGATTACTGCGGAAAAGAGACTCATTTCCGCAAACCAGAAGGTAATGATGGCAAACGCAGCGTCAATGCGCGAGGAGGCGGAAACCATTGCCGTGAGGGCACTGGGCTTCGTCGCCGCAGACCCGGAACTCCTGCCGCGCTTTCTGGCAATCACGGGCATAGAGGCCTCTGCCATTCGGCGCGCCGCAGCCGAACCGGGATTCCTTGCCGGCGTCCTACAGTTCATCCTCGCCCACGAGCCAACCTTGCTGCGCTTTGCCGAGGAAACCGGCACCCCGCCGGCCTCAGTCGGCAAGGCCTTGCGCGCGCTGCCGCTCGGCGGCGACGACCATGAGCGTTCGATATGAGCGACGATCCCGAGACGGCGCGCCAGATCGCCGAACTTGCAGCCGACGACCGGCCTCTGCTGATCCTCGACGTCGACGATGTCGTGCTCGAATTCATCCGGCCTTTTCCGCATTTCCTGAAATCGCGCGGTTTTGGCCTCACGCTGGCCTCCTTCCGCCTCACCGGCAACATCGCCGAAACGGCGAGCGGCCGGCTGATCGAACAGCCGGAGGTGACGGCACTGCTTGGCGATTTCTTCGACGCGCAGGCTGACTGGCAAAGCGTTACCGACGGCGCCGAACAAGCGCTTGCCAGCCTCGGCGACCGCGCCGAAATCGTTCTTTTGACCGCCATGCCGCACCGCCATCGCGCGGCGCGCCGCGCCCATCTCGATGCGCTCGGACTTCCCTATCCGCTGTTGACCACCGAAATGGCCAAGGGACCGGCGGTTGCGAAACTGCGCGGCAGCAAAGGGCGGCCGGTGGCCTTTGTCGACGACCAGCCGTCCAACCTCATCTCGGCGCGCAATTCCGTCGCCGATGCGCACCTGTTCCATCTGATGGCCGACAATTCGTTGCGCGCCTTCATGCCGCCGGTGCCCGACGACATCATCTCTGTCGAGGATTGGCATGAGGCGGCGCCGAAGATCGCCAGCGCGCTGGGACTTTAAGCCCAAGCGCTTTCAAGCCTGGGATCACGGCTGCAGCTTCGCCCCTGCCCCGCCGCTATTGCCCTCGCCAGGGATGGCGCCTTGATCGGTGCCGTCTTCCACGACCGGATCAGGGCCCTTGAGCATGGCGCCGTTGACCGTCACCGACCCATCGTGCCTGGCGTTGATCACCCATTCGATGCGGCCGTCCGGCAGCGTCTTGGCAAATCCCTTGATCACCAGCGCGCCGGTAAAAGCTTGCGAGGCCTGCGGGTCGGTCTTGGCAGCTTCCTGCAGGGTTGCGACGATCTTGTCATAGCCGGTGACGTCGATGGTTACGTTGGCATCGGGCTTCTCGCCATCGGGAAAAGTCATGTCGCCTTCCAACGCGATTTCCGCGGCGCCATTCTTGATAGTGCTGTGGCCGATGACGACCTTGGGACCGTTTGCCAGGAAACCCGCCTTGAGCTCGTCACCGAATTCAGGCAATAGCGCCGGCATTTTGTTGAGATCGAAGGCTTCGATAGCCTTCTTTGCCATTGTGTCGAGATCGATGTTGGCGCCGCCGAAATTGAGGTCGATGTCGGTGGGTAAAAGCGCGACACCCCATGCGGGAACAAGGTGTTGCGGCATCGAGAGCCCCGATGCCTTGATCCCGTAGCTGATCGTCCCGTTGCGCGCGACACCGTCCATGCCGAAGGCGATGCCGAGTTTTGCCGCGCCGAAACTGCCGACCGGGCTGCCGACGCTGATATCCTTGAAACTGTAGGTTCCATCGATCCGCTCCCATAATGGCAGCGCGGACAGGAGACGCGACTTGAGTTCGGCCTGGTTGGCCTTCAGTTTTGCCTCATCCTCATTGGCTACGGCGAAGGCCAACAAGTCCAGAAGAGGCTTCGTGCGCAGCCCTTTGCCTTTTGCATCCACGGACAACGCCGGCGACTTGAACGTCAGCAGGAGTTTCTGACCGTTGCTAGGATTGTCGGTCGTGACCGACTCTGCAAAATCGGCGATAGTCTGAACCATGTTGAAATCGACACCACCATTCGCACCCTTGGCGGCGCTTATTGTGGCCGCTCCCGCGCCGGAACTCATATCCGTGCGCTGCCTGGCATCCTGCGACGTCATCGTCATGCCTTCCAGCGACGACGTCCCGCTGCTGAAAGCCGCGAGTTCAGGATCGTAGACGCCGACAAACTTGCCGCCCTTGATCGACATCTTCATCCTTTGCGGACCCTGAGGGCCGTCGAACTCCATCGACCCTTCCGGTGCCAGATTGCCTGAGACATCCCACGCGCCATCGCTGCGTGGTTTGGTCAACAGCGCATAAGGGGTGAGATCAAGCTTCAGGCCATCCTGTTTTGCCAAGAGTTCCACGAGCGGCTTGAAATCGAATGCGAGCTTGTAGGCGTCGCCTTCGACCGAAACCTTCAAAAATCCGATCTCGAACGGCTTCTTGCTGAAATAACGCGCCAGATCGTCGGTAAGCTGCTTGGCGCCCTCGCTGTCGACCGTCTGGCCAAACGCCGGTGCACTGCAGGCTAGAAGCAAAACAACTGGCAAAACGCGCTTCATATCGATCCTCCACTTTATTACAGCCGTCAAAACCGTTTCTGCCACTGGTAGGGAAATACCATCACAGCCGCAAGACAAGACCTCTGGATTGCTGGCGGCTACAGCACCAGCCGCATAAGCGGCCGGCCGGCCTTGCGTTCGACAAGCCGCTCGAAGCCGGCCTTTTCGAACACACGCGACGAGCCGACGAACAGACCGATCGAACGCGAATCGCGTGACACATCGATCGGGCAGGCCTCGACCAGCCGCGCCTTGTTCTGGCGCGCAAAGGCGATGCCGCCCTCGACCAGACGGTGGCTGATGCCCTTGCCGCGTGCACTGGCGCGAATGAAGAAGCAGGAGATCGCCCAGACGCCGGGATCGGCGGCGTCCGACGGATCGACCGGCGCCGAGCCCCTGCCCCGATTGTTCCATTCGGGCACGTCGGCGCGTGGGCCGATCTGCATCCAGCCGACCGCTACGCCGTCCTCGAAGGCCAAAAGCCCCGGCGGCGGCCCGGCCTCGATCCGCGCCTTGATAAGATCTTTGTTGCGCTGCTTATCGCTGGCGCGCCGCGCCGCCGGGGCTTGCCTGAAATAGGTGCACCAGCAGCCGTAACAGGCGCCCTGCTTGCCGAAAAGATCCTCGAAATCCGCCCATAGGTCGGGCGCCAGCGGCGCTATGGTCGTGCTCATGAGCTCTCTCCCGGCTAACCGCTTGTGGCGGCTCCCGTCCTGACGTACCATTGCATTTGTTCTCTTTATGTTCGCAGCGATGGCGGCCCCTGTCAACAATCCCGAGCACGGTTTTTGCCGCGACTGCCTAACCCTTCAGCGCAGCGATGTCAGACGCTGCGAGCGCTGCGGCAGCCCGCGGCTTGCCCGCCATCCCGAACTCTACCGGCTGCATCTTGCCCATGTCGATTGCGATGCCTTTTATGCGGCGATCGAAAAGCGCGACAACCCGGCGCTCAAGGACAAGCCGCTGATCATTGGCGGCGGCAAGCGTGGCGTCGTCTCCACCGCCTGCTACATCGCCCGCATCAAGGGCGTGCGCTCGGCGATGCCGATGTTCAAGGCGCTCGAAGCCTGCCCGGAAGCGATCGTCATCCCGCCCAACATGGAAAAATATGTCCGCGTCGGCCGCGAGGTGCGCGCGCTGATGCAGGCGCTGACGCCGCTGGTCGAGCCGCTCTCCATCGACGAGGCGTTTCTCGACCTTGCCGGCACCGAGCGCCTGCACGGCATGCCGCCGGCGGTGGTGCTGGCGCGCTTCGCGCTGACCGTGGAAAAGGAAATCGGCATCACCGTTTCGGCCGGCCTCTCCTACTGCAAGTTCCTGGCCAAGGTTGCGTCCGATTTCCGCAAGCCTCGCGGCTTTTCGGTGATCGGCGAGGCCGAAGCGCTGGGTTTCCTCGCCGAGCAGCCGGTGACGTTGATCTGGGGCGTCGGCAAGGCTTTTGCCGCTACGCTGGAACGTGACGGCATCCGCAGCATTGCCCAGTTGCAGCGCATGGAGCGCGCCGATCTGATGCGCCGCTATGGCGTGATGGGCACAAGGCTTTACCATCTGTCACGCGGCCAGGATGACCGCCGTGTCGACCCCGATCAGGATGCAAAAAGCGTCTCGGCCGAAACCACTTTCGACACAGATATAGCTGAGATGGACGAACTGGTCCCGGTGCTGCGGGGGTTGTCAGAAAAGGTTTCAGCCAGGCTGAAGAAGTCAGGCATTGCCGGGCGCACCGTGGTGCTGAAGCTGAAGACGCAGGACTTCAAGCTGCGCACCCGCAACCGCCAGCTCGGCGACCCGACAAGGCTGGCCGACCGCATCTTCCAGACCGGCCTCGACCTCCTGCGCAAGGAAGCGGACGGGACGAAATACCGGCTGCTCGGCATCGGTGTCAGCGATCTCTCGGATGACCAGAAGGCCGATCCGCCCGATCTTGTCGATGTCGGCTCGCGCAAGCGCGCCATGGCCGAAAGCGCAATCGACACGCTGCGCGACAAATTCGGCAAGAAGGCGGTGGAAACAGGCTACACCTTCGGCAAGGGCCACAGCGCCAACCCGCCCGAGCCGATCGAGGAGTAATACGGCTAGATGCGCCGCAGATCGATGCGGCTCGTCACCACGCTCTTGCCGGTTTTCGGATCGACGTCGGTAACGGTCAACCGCATTCCGTCGCCGATGGTTTTCTCGACGGTCAACCGCGCCTTGCGGTCGCCATTGACCTCCGTCGCCCAGCTAATGCCGAGATTGATCGCGTTGCCCGATCGGCTGCCGGCGAGCTGTGCCGGTCCGGTGCGCGATCCAACATAGACGCCGGTGTATTTCGCCCCGCTGGCCTTCAGATCCGCGCTGATGGCCCGCGTCACCACGACAAGACCACGGCAGTTGCCATCAAGCGACAATGAGGTCGAGGTCGCGTCGGAATTGAAAGTACAGGAGACATTCACCGTCGGCGCGTCGGTGGTGACCTTGACCGTTCCCTTGCCGGAGAAATTCCCCTGCAAGGAACTCAGGAAATCAGCCTCGTCAGCACGAGCGTCCGCCGCAGCCATCAAGCAACCGGCAAGGACAAAGCATGCAAGTGATTTCATCATACCCTCCCCGAGACGTGTTGGAGATGCTGCGCGTCCAGCGGAAACCGGCACCACGCAGACTTAGAACGCCTGCCCGCAAAACGGGTTCCGCTTCAATAAGACTGTTTCTAACGTCGGATCTAATCGACCCAGGGGCTGGCCCGTTCGAATGCGTCGCTAGCGGTTGCGGCGGAAGCAAACCTAGGTGCGGTTGAGATCAATGCGGCTTGTCACAACCGTCTTGCCAGTCTTGGGATCGACATCGATCACGGTAAGGCGCATGGCGTCGGCGCCGATCTTTTCGACAATCATCTGGGCGTCGCGATCGCCGTTGACGATCTTTGCCCAGCGGATGTCGAGGTTGATTGCATCGCCGGTGCGGCTGCCGCTGAGCGCCGCCGGTCCACTTTTGGAGCCGACATAGGTGCCGCTGTAGGTCGCCCCACTGATCGTCAGGTCGGCGCGGATTTCGCGCGTCATGATCATCATGGCACGGCAGGTGCCGTCCAGCGAGAGCGAGGTATCCGTGATATCCGATTTGAAGATGCAGGAAATATTCATGACAGGTGAATTCGTCCTGATTCTGACAGTTCCTTTGCCGGCAAATTTTCCCTGCAACGAACTCAGAAAGCCCGCTTCGTCGGCATGTGCCGCTGGCGCTGACAACAGGCAGACGGCAATCAGCAACCCGACGACTGATTTCATCCAGAATCCCCTCTTGCGATCACAAAGGTGGCGACTCCCCCGGGATCTGGCCGACGCTGGAATCAAACGAGCGCCCCGCCAGCAGGTTCGGCCTTCGACGTGACCGTTTTTTTACAACCGTTTTTGCACCGCCCGCTGGCCCAGTCGAATGCCTCGACTAACGGTTGCGGCGCGACCGCCGTCTTGCGACATAGCGCCCATGGTCCCTGCTCCCTCGATCCCCAAAGCCGCCTTCTGGATGGCGCTGTCGATCGCCTCGTTCCTGGCGATGTCGGTCGCCGGCCGTGCAACCACCGCTGAGCTCAACGTCTTCCAGGTGCTCGAACTGCGCTCGGTGATCGGCTTTTTCATTCTTTTGCCGCTGGTGATGATATCAGGCGGTTTCTCGGCGATGCGCACGAAGCGGCCGCTTGCCCATATTGCCCGCAATGTCATCCACTATACCGGCCAGGCAGCCTGGCTCTATGCGCTGACGCTGATCCCGCTTGCGGTGCTGATCTCGATCGAGTTCACCACGCCGATCTGGACCGCCATCCTGGCCGTCAGCTTCCTTGGCGAAAAACTGTCGCGGCCAAGGCTGGCGGCGATTGTGCTCGGCCTGATCGGCGTGGTGGTCATCGTGCGCCCCTGCGTCGGATCTGTCGATCCCGGACACATTGTCGTGCTAGGCGCCGCTGTCTGTTTCGGCATCTCGGTGGTCATGGTCAAGTCGCTGACGCGGACCGACAGCGTCGTGCGCATCATCTTCTGGATGCTGGTCATCCAGTCCGTGGTCGGCCTTCTGCCCGCGCTCTACGAGTGGCGCAATCCGCCGCTCGAACTGTGGCCGTGGATCATCCTGATCGCCTTCACCGGTATGTCGTCGCATTTCTGCATGGCCCGCGCGCTTGTCTATGCAGACGCAACCGTTATCTCGCCGATGGATTTCCTGCGCGTGCCGCTATCGGCGCTGATCGGCTGGCTGCTCTATCGCGAGCAAATCGACATTTTTACCGCCGCCGGCGCCCTCCTGATCCTGATGGGCAACCTGCTCAATCTGCAGCGGAAAGCGGAGCGGCCGGCGGAGGTCGCGGCCTCGGGATAGCGACAGACAAAGAACCGTTCCGATGGGTTGAGGCCGGAGATTGCTCAGCTCTGCACCACCGCGCCGTCGGGCCCGACAAGGCGCCAGGCCGTGGCGGTGTCGTAGACGAACCGCTCCTCGGCGATCCGGTCGCCGCGCCAGCGCTGCAGGGCCACCTCTTCCAGTCGGCGCACAGTGCCCGTCTTGTCGATCCTGTCGAAGGTCCAGCGGATGGCGACATTGTCGCCATCGACCAGGAATGTCTGGACCGGATGCGTCTGCATCCTCTCGATCCGGTCGAGCGCGGCCTGCTCATGCGCCATCAGCGTTTCGATGCCACGCCGCGGCACGCCAAGATTCTCCTGCATGGTCGCATCGTCATGGTAGAAGTCGGCGATCGCCTTGACGTGGCTGCCTTCGACCACTTCCTTGAGGAAAGCTTCGACGCGTTCGCGGCTGGGCATGATTGTGCGTTCCTTTGACGTTCTTCAGGGCAATTCCAGGAAAAGTGTGAAACGGTTTTCCGTTCGGAATTGCGTCACGGGTGGCCTGAAGATCGGCTAAACGAGTTCCACTTCCACCACACCCGGCACGGCCCGCATGGCCGACGCGATCTGCGGCGAGATGCGGTAGCGGTTGGGCAATTCGATCTCGACCTCGCCCTGCCCGGCTTCCTTGATCAGCACGAAGCTGATCTGCCCTTCGCCCTTCACCGCCAACTGGCCAGCCAGCATGTTGATCGGAGCCGCGTCACGCACAAAGATGCGCAGCGCCTTCTGGATGCGGCTTGCCTCGTCTTCCAGCGACTGCACCGTCTGGATGCGAAGATTGACGCCTTCGGGCCTGTCCTCCGCCGACACGGTGATTACCACCGAACGGCCGGGCTCAAGCAGATCGCGATATTGCGCCAGCCCCTCGGAAAACAGCACGGCTTCATACTGGCCAGATGTGTCGGAAAAGGTGATGACGCCCATCTTGTTGCCGGTGCGGGTCTTGCGCTCCTGCTTGGTGGTGACGGTGCCGGCAAGCCGCCCGGCAGCGGCACCGCGCTTCACCGCGGCCGAGAATTCGCCCCAGTTCTGCACCCGCATCTTCTGCAAAGCAGCCTTGTACTCGTCGAGCGGATGCGCCGAGAGATAAAAGCCGACCACCTGGAATTCGCGGTGCAGCCGGTCGGCGGCAAGCCAGGGATCGGTCTGGGGCAGATTGAGCGCCTGCGACTGCGCGCCGAGCGACGCACCGAAAATGTCGTGCTGGCCCGAAATCGCATTCTGCTGCGCCAGCGAGGCCAGTCCCATCATCCGTTCGACGCCGGCCATCATCTGGGCGCGGTCATGACCGAAACAGTCGAGCGCGCCGGCCATGATCAGGCTTTCGAAGACGCGCTTGCCGACGATCTTCGGATCGACTCGCTCGCAGAAGTCGGCAAGGTTCTTGAACGGCTTTTCGCCACGCATCGCGACGATGTGCTCGACTGCCGCGTCGCCGACGCCCTTGAGCGCCGCCAGCGAGTAATAGATCCGGTTTTCGCCGACCTCGAAGTCGCGAAAACTCGACATCACCGAAGGCGCCACCACCTCGATGCCGAGGCGCAGCGCATCCTGGCGGAAATCGGCGAGCTTGTCGGTGTTGCCCATGTCGAGCGTCATCGACGCGGCCAGGAATTCCACCGGATAATGCGCCTTGAGATAGGCGGTCTGGTAGGAAACCACGGCGTAGGCCGCGGCATGCGATTTGTTGAAGCCGTAGTCGGCGAACTTGGCAAGAAGGTCGAAGATGAAGTCGGCCTGCGGCTTGCCGACGCCGCGCTCGACGGCGCCGGTGACGAAACGCTCGCGCTGTTTGTCCATCTCGGCGCGGATCTTCTTGCCCATGGCGCGGCGCAGAAGGTCGGCTTCGCCGAGCGAGTAGCCGGAAAGCTCCTGCGCGATCTGCATGACCTGTTCCTGGTAGACGATGACGCCTTGCGTCTCCTTCACCAGATGGTCGATCTTGGGATGGATCGAGGCCATCTCCTCCTCGCCATGCTTTCTGGCATTGTAGGTCGGGATGTTCTCCATCGGGCCGGGGCGGTAGAGCGCCACCAGCGCGATGATGTCCTCGATGCAGTCGGGCCGCATGCCGATCAGCGCCTTGCGCATGCCGGCACTTTCCACCTGGAACACACCGACCACTTCGCCGCGCGACAGCATGGCGTAGGTTTCAGGATCGTCGAGCGGGATCGTCGCCAGGTCGATCTCGATGCCGCGGCGGCGGATCAGCTTCACCGCCGTCTCCAGCACCGTCAGCGTCTTGAGGCCGAGGAAGTCGAATTTCACCAGCCCTGCCTGCTCGACATATTTCATGTTGAACTGGGTGACCGGCATGTCCGAGCGCGGATCGCGGTACATCGGCACCAGCTCCGACAACGGCCGGTCGCCTATGACGATGCCGGCGGCATGCGTCGAGGCGTGGCGGTAGAGCCCTTCGAGTTTCTGCGCCATATCGAGCAGCGTCTGGACGATCGGCTCCTTCTCGGCCTCTTCGGCAAAACGCGGCTCGTTGGCGATGGCGTCCGCCAGCTTGACCGGATTGGCCGGGTTCTGCGGCACCATTTTGGACAGCTTGTCGACCTGGCCGTAAGGCATCTGCAGCACGCGGCCGACGTCGCGCAGCACGGCGCGCGCCTGCAGCGTACCGAAGGTGATGATCTGCCCCACCTGGTCGCGGCCGTATTTCTGCTGGACGTAGCGGATCACCTCTTCGCGCCGGTCCTGGCAGAAGTCGATATCGAAGTCGGGCATCGACACGCGGTCGGGATTGAGGAAGCGCTCAAACAGCAGCGAGAAGCGCAAAGGGTCGATGTCGGTGATGGTGGTGGAATAGGCGACCAACGATCCGGCGCCCGAACCGCGGCCGGGCCCGACCGGAATGCCTTGCGCCTTCGCCCATTTGATGAAGTCGGCAACGATCAGGAAGTAGCCGGGGAACTTCATCTTCTCGATGATGGAAAGCTCGAAATCGAGCCGCTCGCGATACTGCTCGGCGGTATAGCCGGCAGTGGGTCCATGGGCCGCCAGCCGCGCGTCGAGCCCTTCATGGGCCTGGCGGCGCAATTCGTCTGCCTCGGCCTTCAGCGCCACCTCATTGTCGGCGACATCGCCGCCGGTAAAGCGCGGCAGGATCGGGTTGCGGTTCTTCGGATAATAGGAGCAGCGCAGCGCGATCTCGACGGTGTTGTCGATCGCTTCCGGCAGATCGGCGAACAGTCGTGCCATATCGGCCTGGCTGCGCAGGAAATTGTCCGATGTCAGCCTGCGGCGGTTGTCGGCGGCAACGACCGAACCTTCGGCAATGGCGATCAGCGCGTCATGCGCGTCATAGTCGTCGCGCGCGGAAAAGAACGCCTCATTGGTGGCGACCAGCGGCAGGTCATGGATATAGGCAAGATCGACCGATGATTTCTCGATGGCGCGGTCATAGCCGGACACGCGGTCCAGCTCGACATAGAGCCGGTCGCCAAACAGCGCCTTGAGCGCCAGCAACCTCGCTTCGGCGAGGTCGCGGCGGTCTTCCTTCAGCGCTCGGCCGATCGGACCGCGCGGCCCGCCGCTGAGGCAGATCAGGCCATCGCTATGGCCCTCCAGCATTGCTGACGTCAGATGCACGGGCTCGCCCGGCGGCGTCTCCAGATAGACCTGGCTGACCAGCCTGACCAGATTGCCATAACCGGCCTCGGTGGCGGCCAGCAGCACCACGGCATGCATCTCCGGACCATGACGGCGGCGGTCGCGCTGCGCGTCGCTCGTCTCGCCGGAAAAAGCGAGATCGACCTGGCAGCCAATGATCGGCTGGATACCCTCCTTCACCGCCTTCTGGGCGAATTCCAGCGCGCCGAACAGATTGTTGGTGTCGGTGACGGCGATTGCCGGGCACTCGTCCTTGACGGCATGGCCGACAATGGCGGCGACCTGCAAGGCGCCTTCGAGCAGCGAGTAGGCCGAATGCACGCGCAGATGGATGAACGGACGCGCCGGCGTCTCCGGGCGCGCGGCAGCAATCGCTGCTTCGCGCTTCAGGGGGTCGCGTGGAAGTTTGTCATCCGCCATGATTTATCGCGCCTAAGGCTTTGAGTCGATGGAGATGTATTGTCCCGGACCGGGCTATGCCAGTCCAGCACAAACGACCACCGACCACAGGCTTCCGTGCCCGCGCCAGCTCAACTCAGAGATTGGTTCGAAATTCGCTCCGGCGAGTCATATGATGGTGGTTTCGAGAACCGGCGCGCAGCGGACTTTTGGGTCCGTGAGCACCGGAAGCGCAGAAAACGCCTTCAGATGGCCGCCGGAGTAGAATTTCCAAACAATCTCTAGGCGAATTCCATGATCACCGCGTCCACCGCCAAGCTGTCGCCCGGTTTGGCGTTGAGTTTCGACACGACAAGATCACGGTCGGCGCGCAGCACGTTTTCCATTTTCATTGCCTCGACCACGGCCAGCGTCTCGCCGGCCTTGACCTCCTGGCCCTCAAGGACCGCAATCGACACGACCAGCCCCGGCATCGGGCAAAGCAGCAGCTTGGACGTGTCCGGCGCCACCTTTTCCGGCATCAGCTTTTCCAGCTCAGCCGTGCGCGGCAACATGGCGCGTGCCATCACCGACATGCCCTTCCAGGCGATGCGCAGACCGTTCGGCAGCGGCCTGATCTGCGCCGTGACCTTGCGGGCGCCCACCTGACCGCGCCAGATCAGATCGCCCGGCCGCCAGTCGGACGTCACCGTCAGCGCCTTGCCGCCATCGACCGACAGGTCGATTTCCATCGGAATGGAGATCATGCCCTCGGTCATCGAAGCCTGGAGATAGTCCTCGCCGACCTTCACCACCCAGTCACGCTTGAGCGCCCCCGAATGCGGCGCCAGTCGCCCGCTTAAGCGATCGAGCCGGTCGCGGCGCAAAAGTTCGACCGCCGTGGCGATCGCCGCCAGCACCGCCTTTTCGTCAGCGTCCGGAACGATCGGCGCGAAACCGTCCGGATATTCCTCAGCAATGAAGCCCGTCGATATCCGCCCTTCGCGCCAGCGCGGATGCTGCATCAGCGCTGCCAGGAACGGAATGTTGTGCTCGATACCGTCGACGACGAAACTGTCCAACGCTTCCGACATGGCGTCGATCGCCGCCAGCCGCGTCGGCGCCCAGGTGCAGAGCTTGGCCACCATCGGGTCATAAAACAAAGAAATCTCGGAGCCTTCGGTGACGCCGGTGTCGTTTCGGATGACGATGTCGCCGAACGTGCCCTCCTCTGGCGGCCGGTAGCGCGTCAACCGGCCGATCGACGGCAGGAAATTGCGATAGGGATCTTCGGCATAGAGGCGGCTTTCCACCGCCCAGCCGTTCAGCTTGACGTCGCTCTGCTTTATCGCGAGCTTTTCGCCGGCGGCGACGCGGATCATCTGCTCGACCAGATCGATACCGGTGACGAGCTCCGTCACCGGGTGCTCGACCTGCAATCTCGTATTCATTTCAAGAAAATAGAAGTTCTTTTCAGCGTCGACGATGAACTCGACGGTGCCGGCGCTCTGATAGTCGACCGCCCGAGCCAGCGCGACTGCCTGCTCGCCCATGGCCTTCCTGGTCTTGGCATCGAGAAACGGCGATGGCGCCTCTTCGGCGACCTTCTGGTTGCGGCGCTGGATCGAGCATTCGCGCTCGCCGAGATAGAGCGCGGTGCCATGTGCGTCGGCCAGTACCTGGATCTCGATATGGCGCGGATCGACGACGAATTTCTCGATGAAGACGCGGTCGTCGCCGAACGAGCTTTTGGCTTCGGAACGCGCCCGGTCGAAACCGTCGCGCACTTCCGATTGGCTCCAGGCGATGCGCATGCCCTTGCCGCCTCCACCGGCCGAAGCCTTGATCATCACGGGATAACCGATCTCACCGGCTATTCTTTCGGCATGGTCGGCATTCTCGATGACGCCAAGCCAGCCGGGCACCGTGGAAACCTTGGCAGCATTGGCAAACTTCTTCGATTCGATCTTGTCGCCCATCGCCTTGATCGCCTTGGGCTTGGGGCCGATGAAGACAATGCCCTCAGCCTCCAGCGCCTCGCAGAAGGCCGCACGCTCCGAGAGAAAGCCGTAGCCGGGATGCACGGCCTGAGCCCCTGTTTCCTTGCACGCGGCGATGATCTTTTCCGGCAGGAGATAGCTCTGCGCGGCTGGCGAAGGCCCGATATGCACGGCTTGGTCAGCCATTTCGACATGCACGGCGTCACGATCGGCGTCGGAATAGACCGCGACGGTGGCAATGCCCATCTTGCGCGCCGTCTTGATCACGCGGCAAGCGATCTCGCCGCGATTGGCGATCAGGATTTTCGTGAACATGCAGACGTCGTTCCTCCGGCGAAGCCATCCTGTTCTATGGACTATCCAGCCTTGTCTCAAGGGGTGGACGTTTGTTGCCGTCCGGCCTGATTGTGGCCCCTGCGCCGAAAAACGTCGCAAGAAAAGTTGGCCGCCATCCCCGAACCCGGTAAGGTGGCCGTGGGCTCATAACAAACGGCAGACTGGCGTCTCGCCTTGCCAGGCAAGCCGAACAAGACTGGCGTAACCTGACACTTACACATTGCTTTGGGAGGGATCTGTCCGATGAAAACTCGCGCCGCTGTCGCTGTCGCTGCCGGAAAGCCGCTGGAGATCATGGAGGTCGACCTCGACGGACCGCGCGAAGGCGAGGTGCTGGTAGAGATCAAGGCGACCGGCATTTGCCACACCGACGAGTTCACACTCTCGGGCGCCGACCCTGAAGGCCTGTTCCCGGCGATCCTCGGCCATGAAGGCGCCGGCATCGTCGTCGATGTCGGCAAGGGCGTCACTTCGGTCAAAAAGGGCGACCATGTCATCCCGCTCTACACGCCCGAATGCCGGCAGTGCCCGTCCTGCCTGTCGCGCAAGACCAACCTCTGCACCGCCATCCGCGCCACCCAGGGCCAAGGCTTGATGCCGGACGGTTCGTCGCGCTTCTCGATCGGCAAGGACAAGATTTTTCACTATATGGGGTGCTCGACCTTCTCCAACTTCACCGTGCTGCCCGAGATCGCGGTGGCCAAGGTCAACCCGGACGCCCCCTTCGACAAGATCTGCTACATCGGCTGCGGCGTCACCACCGGCATCGGCGCTGTCATCAACACCGCCAAGGTCGAGCAAGGTGCGACCGCCGTTGTCTTCGGTCTCGGCGGCATCGGCTTGAACGTCATCCAGGGCCTGAAGCTGGCCGGCGCCGACATGATCATCGGCGTTGATCTCAACAACGACAAGAAGGCATGGGGCGAGCGCTTCGGCATGACGCATTTCGTCAACCCGAAGGAGGTCGACGGCGACATCGTCCCTCACCTCGTAAACATGACCAAGCGCGGCGCCGACCAGATCGGCGGCGCCGACTACACATTCGACTGCACCGGCAACACCAAGGTGATGCGCCAGGCGCTGGAAGCCTCGCATCGCGGCTGGGGCAAGTCGGTCATCATCGGCGTCGCCGGCGCTGGGCAGGAAATTTCGACCCGGCCGTTCCAGCTGGTCACCGGACGAACCTGGATGGGCACCGCCTTCGGCGGCGCACGTGGCCGCACCGACGTGCCGAAAATCGTCGACTGGTACATGGACGGCAAGATCCAGATCGACCCGATGATCACCCATTTGCTGAAGCTGGAAGACATCAACAAAGGCTTCGACCTCATGCATGAGGGCAAGTCGATCAGAAGCGTGGTCGTCTATTGAAGGAGGTTCGAATTCGCTTCGTCGACCCCGAGAAGTCGACGATCCATCGAATACGGAACTTTGGCGAGGATCTTTGGCGCAGCTTTCGCGAAGAAAAGCGCGTCACGATCAGTCTGGAGGAGATTGACCGTGCGCAAGATCAGGTCGCTTACCTCGTGCAAGGACAGTTTCTAAGGAGGAGCCTGACCGAAGTGCATCGTCTGCTGAAGGTGCACTTCATGGAAAATGAGGTAGTCATCGAGACCTAGTTGAGATGACAAAACAGGGAGGAATGAAATGCCAGAAAAACTGCATCCGAAAATCGACAATGGGCTGCCAAAGGAAAGCGCAAGCTTTGCCGGCGGCACGCTGGTCTGCGCTTGCACCAGCAAGCCGGTGAAGGTGAAGGTCAAGGGCCAGATCGCCCACAACCATGCATGCGGCTGCACCAAGTGCTGGAAGCCTGAGGGCGCTGTGTTCTCGGTCGTGGCAGTCGCCGGCACCGGCGATGTCACCGTCACCGAGAACGGCGACAAGCTGAAAGTGGTCGACCCCTCGGCGCTTATCCAGCGTCATGCCTGCACCGGCTGCGGCGTCCACATGCACGGCCCGGTCGAACGCGACCATCCCTTCAAGGGCCTGTCCTTCATCCATCCCGAGCGTTTTGAGGAAGATGGCTGGTCACCGCCAGGCTTCACCGCTTTTGTCTCGTCGATCATCGAATCCGGCGTCGATCCGAAGCGCATGGACGGCATCCGCGCGCAACTGAAGTCGATCGGGCTCGAACCCTACGACTGCCTCAATCCCGGCCTGATGGACTACATCGCCACCTGGACGGCCAAGAAGTCCGGCGCCTTGCCGGCCTGACAGTAAGAGATTTCTGGCATGGGGCCGGCCAATATGCCGGCCCCATGTTCGTTTCGGAGAGACAATGCCTGCACCCGCCATCTACGTTGACGCCGACGCCTGCCCGGTGAAAGCCGAGGTCGAAAAGGTAGCCGAGCGCCATGGCGTCGTCGTCACATACGTCTCCAATGGCGGGCTGCGCCCCTCTCGCGATCCGATGATCCGCAACGTCGTCGTCTCCAAGGGAGCCGACGCCGCTGACGACTGGATTGTCGACAACGCGAAATCCAACGACATCGTGATCACAGCCGACATCCCGCTTGCCGCCCGCGCGGTGTCGCTCGGTGCGCATGTGCTCGGCCCCACCGGGCGGCCGTTCACGCCCGAAACCATCGGCATGGCCGTGGCGATGCGCGATTTGAAGCAGCATTTGCGCGAGACCGGCGAGAGCAAGGGCTACAATGCCAGCTTCGCGCCGCAGGACCGTTCGCGCTTCCTGGGCGAGCTCGACCGCATCTTGCGGCGCGCGCTGAAATCCGTCACACCGGGCTAGAAACGGCACCAGGGGCCGGACTATGGCGACAGATATCCCCATCACTAACCCGCTGCACCGGCACAAGCAATTCCTGGTATCGGCCTGTGTCGGCCTGCCGGCGCTGGCGATCGCGCTGATCGCGGGCGCACCGCTTGCCTATTCGATTTCGATTGCCGCCGACGCCTTCTTCGTCGTCTTCATTGCGCTGGTCATCGCCAAGATGCCGCTGCTGTCTGGCCGCTATCTCAGCAAGAACGCGCGCGAGGTCGACCTGCCGGTGCTGGGCATCTTTGCCATCACGCTCGGCGTCGTCGGCATCGCCATCATCCTGTTGTTCCTGCTGATCAACCACAAGGACCGCGACCCCATCGAGCTGGGTATCGCGATGCTGTCTGTCCCGCTTGGCTGGTTCACTATCCATGCCATGGCCGCACTTCACTACGCCCACGTCTATTGGATGGACGGCGACGCAATCGATACCGAAACCAGGAAGAAAATGCCGGTCGGCGGCCTCGATTTTCCCGGCAGCAAACGGCCAGAGGGCTGGGATTTCCTCTATTTCGCCACGGTGATCGGCATGACGGCACAGACCGCAGACACGGCGATCACGACCTCGCACATGCGCCGCGTCGTGCTTGTCCACTCGATTCTGTCGTTCTTCTTCAACACGGTCATCGTCGCTGCCGTCGTCAATCTCGCGGTCAGTCTCGGCAACCCTTAGCAATCCGCGCCCGTAATAAAAACGTGATCGCATGAAACATCGCTTTCGATAGCGACGTATTGGAAGGACAAGGACGAACGCGGCCATGCCAGGATCGCGCAGACGAAAGGCAAGGAAAAGGATGAATACCGTTGCCATGAGCCAGACTGGCGCCGATAGCGCCGCTCCGAAGGACACGACGCTCATCTATCGGCAATCGCGCTGGACGCGTCTGACGCACTGGCTGTGGGCGATTTCGCTGTTCTTCATGCTCTTGTCCGGCCTGCAGATCTTCGGCGCCCGCCCGCAGCTCTATATCGGTGAACAGTCGGGCTTCGGCTACAACAACACCGTCTTTGCCATCGGCGCCGAGAACACCGCGACCGGGCCGCGCGGCTACACCGAAATCTTCGGCCATCGCTTCGACACCACCGGCGTGCTCGGCTGGTCGGGCCCGGCCGGTCAGGAAACCTCGCGCGCCTTCCCGTCCTGGGCGACGATCCCGTCCTACTACGACCTCGGCACCGCCCGCGTCGTGCATTTCTTCTTCGCCTGGATACTGACCACCACTTTGGTCGTCTGGCTGGTCGCCAGCCTGGTCAACGGCCATCTGCGCCGCGATCTGGCGCCGCGACTGGACGATCTCAAGCGGCTGCCGAAGGACATTATCGACCACGCCAAGCTCAGGTTCCACCACACGCGCGAATACAACACGCTGCAGAAAATGGCCTATGGCGGTGTGCTGTTCGTGCTGTTGCCGCTGATGATCATCACCGGCCTTGCCATGTCGCCAAGCATGAATTCGGTACTGCCCTGGCTCAACGAGGTGCTCGGCGGCCGGCAGACGGCGCGCACCATCCATTTCACGGTGATGGTGCTGCTGGTCGGGTTTTTCATCATCCACATGCTGATGATCCTCGCTGCCGGCCCCATCAACGAACTGCGCTCGATCATCACCGGCTGGTACCGCACCGACCCGCCGGCGCACGGCAACGAAGCCTCGAAGAGGAGCGCCTGACATGGCCAAATTCCAGATCAGCCGCAGAAAGTTCCTGACCGGCGCCAGCCTCGGCGTTTCCGGCATCATTCTGTCGGGCTGCGATGCGTTCGACAGCCAGCTCGGCATGGGCGACGGCCTGCGCAGCTTCCTCGAAAATGCCAACGGCCTGACCTATCGCGCGCAGCGCTGGCTTGCCGGCCGCGACGCGCTGGCGCCGGAATTCACCGAGGCTGACATTCGTCAGCCGCAGCGCCCGAACGGCGTCACCGCTCCCGACGACGACACCTACAAAGGCCTGCTCGCCAACAATTTCGCGGACTGGCGGCTGGAGGTGACGGGCTTGGTCGAAAAGCCGTTGTCGCTGAGCCGCGAGCAGCTGCAGAACATGCCGAGCCGCACCCAGATCACCAGGCATGATTGCGTCGAAGGCTGGAGCTGCATTGCCAAATGGACCGGAACGCCGCTGTCGCTGGTTCTCGACCAGGCGGTGGTCAAGCCTGAGGCGCGCTACGTCATGTTCCACTGCCTCGACACGATCGACCGTTCTCTCTCCGGCGAGATCAAATATTACGGCACCATCGACCTGATCGATGCTCGCCATCCGCAGACGATTCTGGCCTACGGCGTCAACGGCAAGCCGCTGCCGGTCGAGAACGGCGCGCCGCTGCGCGTCCGCGTCGAACGCCAGCTCGGCTACAAGATGCCGAAATACCTATACAAGATCGAGTTGGTCGACAGTTTCGCCAATGTCGGTGGCGGCCGCGGCGGCTACTGGGAAGACAATGGCTACGACTGGTATGGCGGTATCTGAACGTCACGCCGCAAATGCCGATCGGCCGAGGAAGGCCACGAGCCGACCGGACCCTTTGGAAACAGATAGGTATATTCCGGTCTGCCAAAATCCAGCGACGGCGCTTCCCGGTCAGGCAACCTTGTCGAGCAGCGGCTTCAGCGCCGGATGGATCTCCGGCGAAGCGTGCTTGATCAGCGTCAGCAACGCACGCTCACTGTCATGCAGCGGACGGCCGGTGCCGATGCGCTCGGCCAGCCATTTCGCCTCGCCGAGATCGATCGTCTCGGCGCGGCGGGCGAGCGCCTCGGCGGCCCGGTTCTTCGATTCCCACTCGGCCTCGATATCACCGGGCGAGCGATAGGCTTCCATGATGCCGGCGAGCCCGCCCGACACCATGCGGCTGAAAAAGCCGCCAATCTCAGGCTCGGCCTGTTCGAAGAAACTGTCACGGCGCAAGGCAACCTCGCGCGTCGGCGCTTCGTAGCCGGCCGAACACATGACGAAATTGGCGAGCGCCTTGACGAACAGCTCGTTCCAGGACGGATCATTGTCGCCCGCCGCCGTCTGCTCGTTGATCCTGAACAGCACTTCGGCCTCGGCGCGGGTGATGGCGATGTTGCCGTCGCCGCCATAGGCATAGAGGATGCGGCGCAACAGGTCGACCTCGGCCTTGGCGACCAGCCCGGGAACCAGCGCGCCGCCTGAAATCAGCGGCCCCTTGCCGTCGACCACCGCATGGGCGACCTGCTCCAGCGCGAAGGCGGAGAGCCAGCCAGGCGACGATTTCGCCCTCTCCAGCACATGCACCAGAAGCTCCAGCTCGGTCAGGCTGTCGACCATGCCGTCGCGCGAGATGGTGCTCACCAGCCAGTTGGCATTGTCCTCCGAGATATAGCCGGCCGGCTTTTCCTGGTGGACGATGTAATCGGTGACGGCCTCGACGAAAAATTCAGGCCATTCCTGGCATTTGTCCGTCGCCGCTGCGTCGAGCGCGAACAGCGCTCCGGCCTCGCCGCGTGTCACCACGCCATCGGAAAACACTTCGCGACGCAGCATGACGACGTCTTCCGCTGAGATGCGGTCCTTCGAGGCCAGCCCCGCCACCGGCGCGCTCCCAATCCGTTCGCCCATCTGTCAGTCCCCGTCCGCTGTGCCCAACACAATTGCCGGCCAAGCTATCAGCATTGTCTTGAAAAACCGGCAAACGGCGTGGTTAGCGAAGACTTGTCGCTGACAGGTGACAAGGTGTCGCCAACAAGCTATGGATGGCGCGTCGAGGGCTCAGTTCTGAGTCCTACCTGTTTGCGGGAGAGAGCAGCGCGAGCTGCCGCCGAAGGGGAAATCGCCCGAAATCTCTCAGGCAAAAGAACCGTAGACGGGAAAGACACTCTGGAAAGTCGGGGCTTGCCCCCGCGCCGAAGGTGTAAGCGTCGCCGACAGAGTTCCGGTTGCGCGAGTCTCTCAGGCTTCAGACAGAGGGGCACGGACTGGTCGCATCAGCGGCCGATTGCGTGCGACTCTGGAGATAACATGACGGGCGACGACACCAAACACCTTCCCCTCGAGGATCTGCACACCGCCGCCGGCGCGCGCTTTGGCGCCTTTGCCGGCTGGTCGATGCCGCTGACCTATCCGGCCGGCGTCATGAAGGAGCACCTTCACGCCCGCGAACATGCCGGCCTGTTCGATATTTCGCACATGAAGCTGTTCGAGGTCAGCGGACCGGGCGCTGCGGCACTTCTCAACCGCGCCTGCCCGCTCGATGCCGGCGCGCTCGACATTTCCCAGTCCAAATACACTTTTTTCCTCAATGAGGCCGCCGGGATCATCGACGATCTGATCGTCACCCGCCTCGGCGATGCCAGGTTCATGGTGGTCGCCAATGCCGGCAATGCTATCGAGGACGAAAAGCATCTGCGCACGCTGGCGGCGGATTTCGATGTGACGGTCGATGCGCTCGACCGCGTCTTTCTCGCCATCCAGGGGCCGGAAGCCTGGGCCGCCCTCTCCCGCGCCGGCATCGAGACCGGCTCGCTGCTGTTCATGCACGGCATCGAGCCGAAGCAGAACTGGTTCATGAGCCGCTCCGGCTATACCGGCGAGGACGGCTTCGAGATCGGCCTGCCGGAAGCGGATGCGCGCGCCTTGGTCGCGAAACTGGTCGAGGATGAGCGCGTGCTGTGGATCGGCCTCGCCGCCCGCGACTCGCTGCGGCTGGAAGCCGGCCTCTGCCTGCATGGCCAGGACATCACGCCGGAGATCGATCCGGCCAGCGCCGGCCTGATGTGGGCAATCCCTAGGGATATCAGAGCGACCGGTTCCTTCATCGGCGCCGATGCCTTGCGGGCAGTCCTCGAGCGTGGCCCGTCGCAAAAGCGCGTCGGCCTGAAGCCGGACGGCCGTCAGCCGGTGCGCGCCGGTGCTGCCCTGTTCGATGCCGATGGCAATCCGGCCGGCCACGTCACCTCGGGCGGCTTCGGCCCTTCGGCGAGCCATCCCGTCGCCATGGGCTATGCCACAACGGCATTGGCCAAGCCTGGCACGAAACTCTTCGCCGATGTTCGCGGGACAAAAATCCCGATTGATATCAGTTCCTTGCCCTTCACTCCTCATCGCTACCGCAAAGGATAATCCCGATGGCAAAAACCTATTTCACCGCAGATCATGAATGGCTGAGCGTCGAGGGCGGCATCGCCACCGTCGGGATCACTGACTATGCGCAGGAACAGCTCGGCGATCTCGTCTTCGTCGAACTGCCTCAAATCGGCACGAAGCTGAGAAAGGGCGATACCGCCGTGGTCGTCGAATCCGTCAAGGCGGCCTCCGACGTCTATGCCCCGGTCGATGGCGAGATCACCGACGCCAACGGCACGCTGTCGTCCGACCCGTCGCTGGTCAACTCGGCAGCGACCGGCGACGGCTGGTTGTGGAAGATGAAGCTCGCCGACGAAGGCCAGCTCGCCGGCCTCATGGATGAGGCCGCCTACAAAGCCCATATCGGTTGATATCAGGACCTATTGCCATGACCGCAGCACTTATCCCCTTCTCGGCCCGCCACATCGGTCCTGATGTCAATGATGTCAGAGCCATGCTTGCCGTGATCGGCGTTCCCTCAGTCGAGACGCTGATCAGCCAGGCTGTGCCACAGTCGATCCGCCTCGACCTGCCGTTGACCCTGCCCGCGCCGGCCAGCGAAGCCGAAGCGCTGGCCGAATTGTCGGCGACAATGGCAAAAAACACAGTGCTGAAGAGCTTCATCGGCGCCGGTTACCACGGTGTCCACGTGCCGCCGGTCATCCAGCGCAATCTGTTCGAGAACCCGGCCTGGTACACCGCCTACACGCCCTATCAGGCCGAGATCAGCCAGGGACGGCTGGAAATGCTGTTCAACTTCCAGACCCTGGTCACCGAACTGACCGGCCTGCCGGTGGCATCGGCCTCGCTGCTCGATGAAGCGACTGCGGTCGCCGAAGCGGTCGGCATCGCCTTGCGCTATCACCGCGACAAGCGCACCAAAGTGGCGCTGGCCGGTACGCCGCACCCACAGACGCTGGACGTGGTGCGCACCCGCGCCGAGCCGCTCGGCATCGAGATCGACGGCGAAACCATCGACGACAACACTGCTGCTCTGCTTGTCTCCTGGCCGGACACGTTTGGTGTCTATGGCGACCACAAGGCGGCGATCGACAAGGCCCGCGCCACCGGCGCGGTGGTCGTCTTCATCGCCGATCCGCTTGCTCTCACGCTGACCGATGCGCCAGGCAAGCTCGGCGCCGATATCGCCGTCGGCCCGATGCAGCGCTTTGGCGTGCCGATGGGCTTTGGCGGCCCGCATGCCGCCTATTGCGCCGTCTCGGACAAATTGACCCGGCTGATGCCTGGCCGCCTCGTCGGCCAGTCCACCGACAGCCAGGGCCGCCCGGGCTATCGTCTCGCCCTGCAGACACGCGAACAGCATATCCGCCGCGACAAGGCGACCTCCAACATCTGCACCGCGCAGGCTCTGCTCGCCAACATGGCGACGGCCTATGCGATCTGGCATGGCCCCGCCGGACTGCAAGCGATCGCAGCGCGCATCCATGAACTCGCCGGCCGCCTCGCCGCGGGACTGAAGGCATCAGGTGTTTCCGTGCTCGGCTCCAGCCGCTTCGACACGGTAACGGCCGAGGTGAAGGGCAAGGCAGCTTCGATCGCGACCTCGGCCGAAAAGGGTGGCCGGCTGCTGCGTGTCATCGATGCCGACCGCATCTGCATCGCCTTCGACGAGACCTCGACCGAGGCGGACCTCGAGGCGATCGCCGACCTGTTCGGGGCCAAGCCAGCTGCTGCCGACGCCGGCTCGATGCCCGGCAAGCCACGCGGCAAGGCGTTTTTGACCCAGCCGGTTTTCCGCGAGAACCACTCCGAGACCGACATGATGCGCCTGCTGCGCCGGCTGGCCGACAAGGATTTGGCGCTCGACCGCGCCATGATCCCGCTGGGATCCTGCACCATGAAGCTCAACGCCGCGGCTGAAATGATGCCGGTGAGCTGGCCGAGCGTCGCCAACCTGCACCCCTTCGCGCCGGCCAGCCATTCGGCCGGTTATCGCGCCATGGTCGGCGAACTCGAGGGATGGCTGTCGGAGATCACCGGCTTCGACGCCGTCAGCCTGCAGCCCAATGCCGGCAGCCAAGGCGAATATGCCGGCTTGCTCGCCATCCGCGCCTATCACCGCGCGCGCGGCGAAGGCCATCGCACCATCTGCCTGATCCCGCAGTCCGCGCATGGCACCAATCCGGCGAGTGCGGCCATGGCCGGCATGAGCGTGGTCGTCGTGCGCTGCCTGGAGGACGGCAATATCGACATGGACGATATGCGGGCCAAGGCCAACGAGCATTCGAAGAACCTCGCGGCGCTGATGTTCACCTATCCCTCGACGCATGGCGTCTACGAGGAAGGCGCGCGGCACCTGTGCGCCCTCATCCATGAGCATGGCGGCCAGGTCTATTTCGATGGCGCCAACCTCAACGCGCTGGTCGCGCTGGCGCGGCCTGCCGACATCGGCGCGGATGTCTGCCACATGAACCTGCACAAGACCTTCTGCATCCCGCATGGCGGTGGCGGTCCGGGCGTCGGCCCGATCGGCGTCAAGGCGCATCTCCAGCCCTATCTGCCGGGCCATGTCACCGAAGGTTCGGCGCATGCCGTGTCGGCAGCACCGTTCGGCAGCGCTTCCATCCTGCCGATCACCTGGATGTACATTCGCATGATGGGCGCCGCCGGCCTGAAGCAGGCGACGGAGACGGCCATCATCTCGGCCAACTACGTGGCGACGCGCCTCGCGCCGTATTTCCCGCTTCTCTACAAGGGCAGGCACGATCGCATCGCGCATGAATGCATCCTCGACACCCGCGTGCTCAAGGAGAGCGCCGGCATCAGTGTCGATGATATCGCCAAGCGCCTGATCGACTACGGCTTCCATGCGCCGACCATGTCGTTCCCGGTCGCTGGCACGCTGATGGTCGAGCCGACCGAGTCCGAACCCAAGCGCGAGCTGGACCGGTTCTGCGAGGCGATGATTGCCATTGCCGGCGAGGCCGCGAAGGTGGCGAAGGGTGAATGGCCGCTCGAGGACAACCCGCTGGTCAATGCCCCGCACACGGCGGCCGAAACGCTGGCCGGCCAGTGGACCCACCCCTATTCACGGCTGGAAGCGGCCTACCCCGCCGGTGACGTCGATACCGCAGCCAAATACTGGCCGCCGGTCTCCCGCATCGACAATGTCGCTGGCGACCGCAACCTCGTCTGCTCCTGCCCGCCGCTGTCGGAATATCTCGGCGCCGCCGAGTAACACTCTGGCTTGTCAGGCAGAACGCAAGGCCGGTCCGTCGGCCTTGCTCACACGGTCGTGGACAAGCACGCGGTTTCGCCCAGCGTGCTTGGCGGCGTATAGCGCCTTGTCGGCCTCGGCCAGCACGTCGTCGAGGCTGCTGCCGCCCTCTTCGCCGAAGCCGATGCCGCCGCTGACGCTGCTGCGCAGGGGACCGCGCGGCGTAGGCACCACTTCCGTACCGAAAGCGACGCCGATCTTGCTGGCGAGATCGTAGGCCTTGTCCTCAGTCATCCGCGACATGACCAGCGCAAACTCCTCGCCGCCCAGCCGGAAGGCGTCGACGCCGCCCCTGTCATACTTCCTGATGATTGCGGCGAAACGGCACAGCACCCGGTCGCCGACCGGATGGCCATAGACATCGTTGGTCCGCTTGAAATGATCGAGGTCGAACATGGCGACCGACATGAACGGACCGAAGACGCGCTCGCCATAGAGCGAATTCAAGGCCCGCCGGTTCATCAGGCCGGTCAGCGGGTCGGTCAAGGTCTCGGCCTTCAACTCGATCTGCGCCTGCAAATGGTGCAGCGACAGCGTCAGCGCGCCGAGCGCCGTCATGCAGGCGACCGCGACGACGGAATTCAATCGCTCGGCCCAATTGTCGGGCGCAACGCCAAGCACCCACTGGCCCTTGACCAGAAGCACCGCGCCGCAGAGCCCGAAGGACAGACCACAGACGCCGCTCAAGGCCGAAACGACCAGCAGAATGCCGCGATCATGACCGCCCTTGATCCAGAACATCACTCCAATCGAGGCGAGCAGCCCTGTCACCGTCGTATAGGTGAGGATGAAGCCGACACCGTCGAGGCCGAGATAGGTCACGCCTGCGCAGACCGCCATTGCAAGCAGGGTCGGCAGGACGGCGCGACTGTGATTGCGCACGCCGAGATACTGCATGGCCGAAAGCGAGAGGGTCAGGAAACCGAGGCTGAGCAGCGCCAGCGCCGCCTGGCAAAGCAAGGGGCTGGGCTCCCTGGTGTAGCGCCAAAAGACGATGACGTGGGCGACAAGCACCAGAATGCCGCACGCTACCGTCAACACGAAGCGTGCGCGCGGCGCCGTGAACCAGATCCCAAACATGGTAATGCTCAGGCATGTGCCTGACAGCGCGGCTGCCAGCAGGAGCGAACTGAAATCAAGCATGGGTGAACGACAGCCTTCAGGGATCGTCGGTTGCGCCGCATCATAGGCGAGAGGTCGCGTCGAGATACCGTTTTTGGCCAGGCTTCCAGTGCAACTTTCCGACAGGGTTTACAAACCGTCGATTGATCGCGGCCGATACCGCAAACCCCGGTTGCGGAGCCTCACCCCTTGTTGAGCAGCGCCAGATTGGCGTTGACCACGGTCGGGTCGGCCATGCCGGCCCTGGCTTCCATAAGCAAGGCCCTCGCCTTCTTCTTGTTGCCGCGCAACAGCTGCGAATAGCCCATATTGTTGACGATCTGCGGCTTGCGGCCGGCAACCTTCAACAGCTGGTCGTAGGCACGGTCGGCGAAGTCGAAGCGGCCGAGCTCATCATAGGAGGCGGCGAGCCCCATCCATCCCTCGGCGCTGTCGGCCTTCAGCTCCACCGCCTTCCGGAAATGCTGTTCGGCAAGGCCATAATTGGCCTCGCGGAACTGTGCCTTGCCTTGCGCCAGGTCGGACGTGCTGACGTCCTTCGCCGTTGGTTGGATCGAAGTGGTCTTGGTCTTGTCGACGTTCTCGGTCGTACAGCCGCTGACCACCAGGACGGCCGCTAGCGCGGCCATTGCCGTGAAACTTCTGTGACGCATGCCCCTGGCCCCAATCGCCCGATTTACCGGGTCATTCTCTGGGAATCATGTGTACAGGAGAGCGATTAAGCTTCGGTGCTGAAATGCGCTGAAAATTTGGTTTCCCGCATACCAGCCATTAACCACCAGCCCTTCGATGTGTTCTAAATTGCGGTGGCGCTCGCTACGCGACGCATCGGCAGGAGTTCGCCTCCAAATATCGAAATATCCTACTGCGTGGCAGTCATTTTGACGATGATCGGGATGACGGCGATCATCAGCACCACCGGCAGGATGCACACCACCACCGGCACCGACATCTTGGCTGGCAAGGCGTGTGCCTTTTCCTCCGCCAGTGACATGCGCTTGTGGCGCATTTCGTCGGAGAACACACGCAACGCCCCGGCGAGGCTGGTGCCGAGTTCCTTGGACTGCTGCAGCAGCGTTGCGAACGAGCGCACCTCGTCCAGGCTGAGGCGATCGGCGAGCGCCTTCAAGGCATCGTCGAGGCTGCGGCCAGCCCTCAGTTCCAGCGAGACCAGTTGCAGGTTCTGGCTGAGAGACGGATAGGTCTTGGCCAGTTCCTTCGAGACCCGCTCGATGCCGGCTTCCATGCTCATGCCGGCATCGGAGCAGACGATCATCAAATCCATGAAGTCGGGAAAGCCGTTGCGGTATTCGCGCATCTTTTCCCGCACCTTCTGGCCAAGCACCAGGCCGGGCACGAAATAGCCGGCGGCTCCCGACAGGATGATGAAGGCCCAGCGGCTGGTCGCGGTGGAATCGGCGCTCGCCATCCACTGATTGACCAGGAACGCGGCGATCGCTGCGCCGACGAGGCAGGCGAAGCGGATCAGGAAGAACGTGCCGACGGCGCGCGGCTCCATATAGCCCGCCTGGATCAGCTTCATGCGCAGCCGGGCGACATTTTCCGGATCGCTCTTGGCGTAGAACTCCTGCGCCCGCTTCACCGCCTTCTCGCGCACGACGCTCTGGCTTTTCTTCGGCGCCGCCTCGACCTGTTCGGGAGCCTTGCTGTCGTCAACCTTGAGCCGGCGCTTGAGATCGTTGCGGTCGCCTTTGGCCACCACCAACGGCCATGCCACCGCGCTACCGCCCAATGCCAGGAGCAGCGCAGCCACCGGCATCAGCGACGTCGGCGCCAGCGAGGCGAGAAACTGGATCACCTGTTCCATCTTAGAACCGGAAGTTCGACATCTTGAACATGATGATGTTGCCCAGCATCAGCCATGTCAGCGAGCCGCCCAGCAGATACCAGGTCTTCGGCACGTCCCAGACGCTTTGATAGAATTGCGGCATCATCACCATGATGGCGGCGAACAAAAGCGCCGGAACCGCCGTCAGGATATAGGCCGACATACGGCCCTCGGTCGAAATGGCGCGCACCTTGCGGCGCAGCTTGCCGCGTTCGCGGATGGTCGTCGACAGCCCGTCGAGGATCTCGCGCAGATTGCCGCCCGAACTCGTCTGGATCGACACCGCGGTGACGAATAGCGGAAGATCCTCCTGGCCGACCCGGTCGAACAGCGAATTCAGCGCCGAGACCAGGTCGGAGCCATAGGTCACCTCGTCTGAGACAACGCCGAACTCGGTACCGATCGGATCGGGCATCTCGCGCGACACCATGGAGATGGCCACCGGAACCGGATGCCCGGCCTTGAGGCCACGCGTGATCAGCTCCAGCGCCTCCGGTAACTGCACACCGAACCGTTTCACCCGCCGGTTACGCTTGGAACGCAGCACCAGCACCGGCAGCAGCGGCGCGAGCATCACAAACAGCAAGATGGCAAGCAGCAGCGGCAGGCCGTACCAGAGCGCGGTGAGCATCATCGCCAGCGCCACGCCCGTGGTGATCGTCAGGAACTTCGGCAACGGCATCACCATGCCCGACTGCGTGCGCAGTGCGCGGAAGCGGTCGGGCGAGAACAGCGACGTGCCGGCGTCCAGGCCGCGCTCCTTGCGCAACTGGATCAGCACCTGTTCCTGGCTGATCTTGTTTTCCTGCAGCTTCATGCGCCGGTTGATGGCCAAGCGCTTGTCGCTCCGTCCGGCATAAAGCAGAAAGCAGCCTTCGGCGATCATGATGCCGGTCAGCGCTGCCGCGGCATAGACGACATAGATCGGGCTGAAACTCTCGAACACAAGCCTACTCCTGCGGCCGGCCGGGTTCGAAATATTTGCCGGGGAATTCGATGCCCATATTGCGCAGATCCTCAAGAAAGCGCGGGCGAATGCCGGTCGCCTCGTAATGACCGAGGATGGTGCCGTCGGCTTCCATGCCGGTGCGCACGAAGCGGAATATCTCCTGCATCTGGATGACGTCGCCTTCCATGCCGGTCACCTCGGCGACGCTGGTCACCTTGCGCTTGCCGTCGGACAGACGCGTCAGCTGGACGATAAGGTCGAGCGCGCTGGCGATCTGGCTACGGATCGACTGCACTGTCATCGGCATGCCGGTCATGCCCAGCATCTGCTCGAGGCGTGAAATTGCGTCGCGCGGCGTGTTGGCGTGGATGGTCGCCATCGAACCTTCATGGCCGGTGTTCATCGCCTGCAGCATGTCGAAGGCCTCCTCGCCGCGGCACTCGCCGAGGATGACGCGGTCGGGGCGCATGCGCAGTGCGTTCTTGACCAGGTCGCGCTGCTTCAGCTCGCCATGACCTTCAATGTTGGCGGGGCGCGTTTCCATGCGCGCGACATGCGGCTGCTGCAATTGCAGTTCGGCCGCGTCCTCGATGGTGATCAGCCGTTCGTCTTCGGGAATGAAGGCCGACAATGCGTTGAGCATCGTCGTCTTGCCGGTGCCGGTGCCGCCCGAGATGATGGTGGTCTTGCGGGCGTGCACGGCGGCGGCCAGCACCTCGGCCATATTCTGCGTGATGGCTCCGAACTCGACCAGCTTGTGCAGGCCGAGCTTGTTCTTGGAAAACTTGCGGATCGACACCAGCGGCCCGTCGACGCCCACCGGCCGGATGGCGGCATTGAAGCGTGAGCCGTCGAGCATGCGGGCATCGACCATCGGCTGCGATTCGTCGACACGACGACCGACGGCGGCAACGATCTTGTTGATGATGCGCAACAGGTGCGCCTCGTCCTTGAACGGAATATGGACCTGCTGCAGCTTGCCGCGCTTTTCGACGAAGCAGTTCTGGTGGCCATTGATCAGGATATCGTTGATGTCGGGGTCCTTGAGCAACGGCTCCAGCGGACCGAGGCCGACCATCTCGTCGACGATGTCGTCGACCAGCGACTCGAGCTCGACGGTGTTGATCGCCATCCGCTCCTGGCGGGTCTTTTCCGACACGAATTCCTGCACCTGCCGGCGCATTTCATCCTTGGGCAGGCGCTCCAGCGCGACAAGGTTGATCTCTTCGAGCAGCAGACGGTGGATGCGCACGCGGGCGTCGAGCACCTTGTTGGCGCTTTTTCCCGGTGTTGTATCTGACTTCGGCGGCAAGGCCTTGCGGATCGTCGGAATGACCACCGCATGATGCGCGACCGGCGCTTCTGCCGGCTTGAGCGGGCGGGCGTCACGGTTCTGCAGGGTCGAGAAGCGGCTGGTCATCCGGCTTTCCTCTTCAGGAGGCCCCTGCCGATGCCGAACAGCGAGCGTGATTTCTCCGGCGTCGCGACGGCTTCTTCGGGCAGGATGATCTTCTTCAGATCGTTGACGACATTGGCGTTCGGGTCGATCTCGTGCAGCGGCACGCCGCGGTCGACCGCTTCACGCACCAGCCGGTAGTTGTTGGAGATGCCGCCGACGAAATGCTCGCCAAGGATTTCCTGGACATCCGCCTGCTTGATGCCGTTGTCGAACATCTTCTGCTCGAACCGGTTGACGATGACATTCGGCTTCACTTCCTTGCCGGCCGTCTCGTAGACCGCTTGGATCAGCCGCTGCGTATGGCGCAGGCACGGCACCGTCATTTCGGCGACGATGTAGAGCTTGTTCGAGCCGAGCAGCACCGTCTCCGTCCACGGGAACCAGGTGCGCGGCATGTCGATGACGACATTGTCGAAATAGGCCGAGACAAGATCGAGCATGCGCACCACGACATCGGTCTTGAATGACCGCATTTCGGACGGACGCGTGGGTGCGGCCAGCACACAGAGCCCGCTCGCATGCTTGGACAGCATCACATCCAGCAGCTGCCGGTCGAGGCGCTCGGGCTGGTTCTCGATTTCGGTGATGTCGAAGCGCGGTTCGAGGTCGAGATATTCGGCGCAGGCGCCCTGCTGGAAATTGAGATCGACCACGCAGGTCGACGCGCCGCGCGTCACCGAATGATGCAGCTGGAAGGCGGTCTGCAGCGCCAGCGTCGTGGTGCCGACGCCGCCTGCGGCCGGCATGAAGGTGTAGATCTGCGACTCGGTGTTTTCCTCGCGCCCCGGCCCTTGCAGGGCGCGCACGACCGAACGCACCAGATCGGCCGTGGTGATCGGCTTGACCAGGAAATCGGCGACCTGGAGCTGCACCAGGATGCGCACCGCGGCGGCGTTGAACTCCTGGGTGACGACGACGACCGGAACGCGGCCTTCGAGCCGGCGCATGATGCGCTGCAGCGACTCGATCTCTTCGAGCTTGGCCGCATCCATGTCGACGATGAGCGCGCCGAAATCGGCTTCCTGGACCTCGCCGCGCAGTTCGGAAATGTTCTTCTCGACGGTCGAAAGCTGGATCACCTCCGAGGCCGCGAAGGCGGTGCGCGTATCCTGCACAAAGGTCCGGTCGCTGGACACCAGCAGGATTTTCTTGGTCTTGATACCGCTTGCCATTTTGTCAGCCTGTCAGGTCATTCCCGGTCAAAATCACCAGGCAGATCAATCGGTTGTCGACGTTGGTTGCACGGCCTTGGCGTCGGCCGCCTGATCGGCGGCGTTCACCGCCGCCTCGCTGCGCTGCGCCGGCACCAGCAGCCTTGTGTTCTGGACGCCGTACTTCCAGGGATCGACCATCTGCATCGCCGTATTGGCAGCTTGCGCATTGCCGGCGGCGGTCGTCGGCCCCTCGCTGCGGATATAGTCATCGCTGGTGCAACCGCTGGCGAGGCCGGCGAGCAGCAGGGCAGTGCATGGTCCAACCCGCATGGCTTCAATCCTTCGGCAGGTCGAGGAAATGCCCGACCGTGGTGACCGGGGCCGGCTGCGCCGTGCTGCCGCCGGCCATGGCCACTGCACGGTTGGCATCGGACGCTTTCACTTCCTCGGTGTTGTTGAGAAAATAGTCGACATTGCTGGCCGGCTGCGTGCCGTCGGTCGGCTCGAGCAACTTCTTCGACGGATCGACCGGCTTGACCAGGTAGGGGGTGACGATGATCACCAGATCCGTCTCGCGCCGCTGATAGGATTTCGAGGAGAACAGCGAGCCGAGCACCGGCAGCTTGCCGAGGCCGGGAAGACGCGACGTGGTGATGTCGTTCTGCGATTGCAGCAGACCGGCGATCATGAAGCTCTGGCCGTTCTTCAGGTCAACCGAGGTCCTGGCGCGGCGCACGATAAAGCCCGGCACCGAAATCTCACCGATATTGTAGGAGGCCGAGGCATCGATCGAAGATACTTCCGGCGCGATGTCGAGGCTCACCAGCCCGTCCTTCAGCACGGTCGGCGTGAAATCCAGGCTGACGCCGTATTTCTTGTAGCTGACGGAAATCTTGCCATTGTCCTCGGAGACCGGGATCGGGAACTCGCCACCGGCGAGGAAGCTTGCCGTCTGGCCCGAACGGGCGATCAGGTTCGGCTCGGCCAGCCGTCTGGCGAGACCGCGTTCCTCCAGCGCCTTGATGGCGACGTCGATCGACAGGCCGTTCGACAGCAGCCGGCCGATGATCTCGCCATTGCCGGCCGCCGGGACCGCGCCAGGCTCGATGGTGACGTCGCGCCCGCCAAGGCCGTAAGCGAAATTGGCGCTGTATTTGGCGCCGAGATCCTGTCCGGCCTGGCGGTTGATCTCGACGAAGCGGACGTTGAGCTGAACCTGCTGCGAAGAAGAGATGTTGACCGAATTGATCACTTCCTCATTGCCGGAGAAGCGGCTGGCGATCTTGCTTGCCTTCTCGGCCGCGACCGCGTCGTCCGCCTCGCCCGACAGAACGACGCGGCCGTTGGCCGAACCGACCTTGATCTTGGCGTCCGGCACGCTGGCGCGAATGGTGCTGGCCAGCTGGTCGGTGTCCAGCGTCACCTCGATGTCGACGGTGCCGACCAGCTGCTTGTTCTCGTCGAACAGTGCGATGCCGGTGGTGCCGAGATTGTTGCCCAGCACATAGAAGGATTTGTCGGTCAGCGGATTGACGTTGGCGATCTCCGGATCGCCGATGACGATCTGGTAGAAGGCGGCATTGGTCATGATCGTCTTCGGCTTGCCCTTGGCAACCTTGATCGACGCATTCTTGGTCGACGACACATAGACGATGTCGTTGTCTGCCCGGGCCGGCGCGCTGAAGCCGAGCATTCCGGCCGCGGCCAGACAAGCCGCCACGGCCAGCGCTCGCATGGGGCGCACGCGTGTCGTCATCCGATATGCACTCAAGTCAGACATTGTCCCGTCCCTCGCCCGGTCCCCACCGGCAGTTATTTCTGGTCCCGCGCAGGAACCTGGTATTCCTCGGCCTGCGTGCCGCGCGTCACGATGACCGTCTTGAATTTCGGCTTCTCCGGCTCCTCCGCGGCGCTGAACAGCGCGCCGGCTGCCGCCTGGACACCGGAGGCGACCGAGCCGCCGAAGGATGAGATGGTGGTGACCCCGTCCTTTGCGGCACCGCCATCGGCGGCCGAGCGGAGCGACAGCGACAAGGTGCCGACGGTGCGGGCAAGCGCCACTTTCTGCGCCCCTTCGGTTGTCACCTCGATGGTTACGGAGTTGGCGATCTGCGGCGTGGTCTGGCGCTCGTCGGCGCCCTGCCCGACGGTCAGCACCTTGGCGTCGGAGACGACGATCTCGGAGGTAACGGTCGAGCCGGCCGCGCCTTGCGCATTCTTGGCCACTTCCTGGATTTCGCCGGCGTCGCGCGTCAGCACCACGTCGACCCGATCGCCCGGCGTTACGAAGCCGCCGACACCAGCGATCTCGTCGGTGCGGATGGTCACCGCCCGCATTCCGGGCGTCATCATGTTGGACAGCGTCGCGCGGCCGTTCGGGCCTGACAGCTTGCTGAGCAGCACCGGCTCGTTGATCTCGATCGGCGACAACACCACACGGCTGCCATCGGCGAGCAATGCATTGATGGTGGTGAAGGCGCCCTGCGGCACGGATTCTTCCGACCACGGGATTTCGGTGAGCTGTGCGCGGTCGAGTTGCATGCCGTAACGCAGCGGCGCGTTGGCCACGACGATGGTCTTGAACTCGACCTTGGGGGTCACGGGCGCCGGGATCGATGCCGTCTTTTCCTCGGCATCGGCCTTGGCCTGGCTCTTGACCCAGAAATCCGCGGCAAAGATCGAGATCGCGCCGAAAACGGCGGCGATGCCGATCATCGTTATGGCCTTGCCCCTCACAACTAAACCCCTGACGCATGTGGTCTTTTGTTTGTTGAGGCCCACGCTAGGCCGCATAGTTAAAGATTCAGGAATCCCGGCCGGTCCGAACGGACCTATTTCTGCCGGCTTGGTTATCGAAAGGTTTTAGGATAAGAAGGGGTTAAATCCCCGAACGTAACAGGAACTTCCGTCGCTTGGCGCTGAAAAGCGTGGCAGTATCGACGGGTGATTCGCGGCACCGGATTCAATGGCAGGCATGGACGACAACAACGATCTTTTCGGCAATCTGGAAAAGCAGCCGCAGCCGACCCGGACAACAGCGCGCCCGGCTGATCCGCTGATGCAGGCCACGAAACGTGCTGTTGCGACCAAGGATGGCAGCGAAGGTTATAGCGCCGCCGACATCGAGGTGCTGGAAGGGCTGGAGCCGGTCCGGCGCCGTCCCGGCATGTATATTGGCGGCACCGACGACAAGGCGATGCACCATCTGTTCGCCGAGGTCATCGACAATTCGATGGACGAGGCGGTCGCCGGCCATGCCACCTTCATCGATGTCGAGCTTTCGGCCGACGGGTTTCTGACCGTTACCGACAATGGCCGCGGCATCCCGGTCGATCCGCATCCGAAATTCAAGAAGCCGGCGCTCGAAGTCATCATGACGACGCTGCATTCGGGCGGCAAATTCGACTCCAAGGTTTATGAGACCTCGGGCGGCCTGCACGGCGTCGGCGTCTCCGTCGTCAATGCGCTGTCGGACCATCTCGAGGTCGAAGTCGCTCGAGGTCGCCAGCTCTACCGCCAAAGATTCTCCCGTGGCGTTCCGGTGAGCGGGCTGCAGCAACTCGGCGAAGTGCACAACCGGCGCGGCACCAGGATCCGCTTCCATCCCGACGAGCAGATTTTTGGCAAGGGCGCCGCCTTCGAGCCGGCGCGGCTTTACCGCATGACGCGCTCGAAAGCCTATCTGTTCGGCGGCGTCGAAATCCGCTGGAGCTGCGATCCGTCGCTGATCAAGGAAAAGGATCAGACGCCGGCCAAGGCGGAGTTCCATTTTCCGGGCGGCCTGAAGGACTACCTCAAGGCATCGCTCGGCGACGACTTCCAGGTGACGCGCGAAATCTTCGCCGGCAAGAGCGAGAAACAGGGCGGCCATGGCTCGCTCGAATGGGCGGTGACCTGGTTCGGCGGCGACGGCTTCATCAACTCTTACTGCAACACCATCCCGACCGGTGAAGGGGGCACGCATGAGGCCGGCTTCCGCAACGTGCTGACGCGCGGGCTTCGCGCCTATGCCGACCTCGTCGGCAACAAGCGCGCCTCGATCGTCACCTCCGAAGACGTCATGATCTCGGCGGCGGGCATGTTGTCGGTGTTCATCCGCGAGCCGGAATTCGTCGGCCAGACCAAGGACCGGCTGGCGACGATCGAGGCCATTCGCATTGTCGAGACCGCCATCCGCGATCCGTTCGACCACTGGCTGGCCGACAATCCGCAGGAAGCGTCGAAGCTGCTCGAATGGGTGATCGCGCGCGCCGACGAACGGGTGCGCCGGCGCCAGGAAAAGGAAGTGTCGCGCAAGAGCGCGGTGCGCAAGCTCAGGCTGCCCGGCAAGCTCGCCGACTGCACGCAGAATGCCGCCGCGGGCGCCGAACTGTTCATCGTCGAAGGCGACTCGGCCGGCGGCTCGGCCAAGCAGGCGCGCGACCGCGCCAGCCAGGCGGTGCTGCCGCTGCGCGGCAAAATCCTCAACGTCGCCAGCGCCGGCAACGACAAGCTGGCCGCCAACCAGCAGATTTCGGACCTGATCCAGGCGCTCGGCTGCGGCACGCGCTCAAAATACCGCGACGAGGATTTGCGCTACGACCGCGTGATCATCATGACGGACGCCGATGTCGACGGCGCCCACATCGCATCACTGCTGATAACCTTCTTCTACCAAGAGATGCCAAACCTGGTGAATGGTGGCCATCTCTATCTGGCGGTGCCGCCGCTCTATTCGATCCGGCAGGGCGGCAAGGTCGCCTATGCCCGTGACGATGCCCACAAGGACGAGCTCTTGCGCACCGAATTCACCGGCCGCGCCAAGGTGGAAATCGGTCGCTTCAAGGGTCTGGGCGAGATGATGGCCTCGCAGCTCAAGGAAACCACCATGGATCCGAGGAAGCGTACCCTGCTCAGGGTCGACGTGATCGATGCCGTGGCCGCGACAAAGGATACGGTCGACGCGCTGATGGGTACCAAGCCTGAGGCACGCTTCCGCTTCATTCAGGAACGCGCCGAATTCGCCGAGACGGAAGTGCTGGATATCTAGGCGCCGGCCGGTCTAGCCTGCGCTTCCGATACGGAGACCAGCTTGTGATCTGGGCGCGGCTGAGGAGCTACTTCGAAACCAGTTTGGCTGGCCTGACGCAGCCGACACGCTCGGACTGGATTTTCGCGCTGCGCACCGTTTCGGCCGGTCTGATCGCGCTTCTCGTTGCCTACGCGCTGAAACTCGACCACCCGCAATGGGCGATGATGACGGTTTTCATCGTCGCCCAGCCGGTCGCCGGCATGGTGCTGGCGAAAGGTTTTTACCGGCTGCTCGGCACTCTGGCCGGTGGGCTTGCGGCGATCGGCATCACCTCGGTTTTCGGTGCCAGTCCCTGGCTTCTGGTCACGGCGCTGTCCGTCTGGATAGGGCTGTGCACGCTGGTTTCGTCGCTGCTGCGCAACCCGGAAGCCTATGGCGCAGCGCTAGCCGGCTATACCGCGATGATCATTGGGCTCCCTGCCTTCGGCCAGCCGCATGTGATCGTCGATCTCGCTGTCGCGCGCTGCGCCGAGATCGTGCTCGGCATCGTCTGCGCCGGGCTGACCAGCCGGCTGATCCTGCCCAAGCTGGCGGCCGACGCGATCATTTCGCGACTGAAGCGTAGCATCCTCGACCTTGCCATCTATGCCGGCGGCGCTTTCTCAGGCGGTGACCCCGCGACCCTGGCCGGCCTGCACCGCAAGCTGATTGCTGACGCCCAGACGCTGGCCGAGATGCGCACCTATGCCCGGCTCGAAGCGCCGAGCTTCGCCACCCGCGCCCATCCGGTGCGCCGCACCATCGGCCAGCTTCTGTCGGCGCTGTCGGCGGCACGCGCGCTGCATTCGCACGCCGCGCCGAAAAACGCCGCGCTCATTCCGGTGCGCTCCGAACTGCAGTCGCTGGTCAGCGAACTGGCAGCCACGCCCGAAGCGCTCGACGATACGTCGCCCTGGGTGACGCGGCTCGATGCGATCGCCGGCAAGGCCCGGCAAATGCCCGACGCCTCGACCGATCAAGGCAGCGACCGGGTCGGCACCATAACGCGCCTCACCATCGCCGCCGATTTCGCCGAAGCCTTCAAGCAGGTGCTGCGCGGTCTCGACGCTTTGCGCGCGCCAGTGACGCGCCCAGATCGGGGCAACAGGCAGCCGCCAGCGCTGGTGGTGCATCGCGACTACCCCGGCGCTTCGCGCAATGCCATCCGCGCCGCTCTTGCCACGCTGGCGGTTGCCGCCTTCTGGCTGACGACGAAATGGTCCGACGCCGCCGGCACCGTCATTCTCGTTGCCGTCGTCTCCAGTCTTTTCGCTGCGCGGCCAGACCCCGTGCAGGTGTCCTGGGGCTTCTTCAAGGGAACGCTCCTCGCTTTGCCCTTTGCCTTCCTTGTCGGCCAGGTCGCGCTGCCTGCGCTGCCCGGCTTCGGCTGGTTCACGCTGTTTGTCGTACCGATCCTGATACCGACGGCGCTAGGCATGGCCAATCCGCGGACTGTCGGCGTGGCGACGGCCTTTGCCATCAATTTCCTCGCCTTCCTCAGCCCGCACCAGGCGATGACCTATGCTCCAGGCCCGTTCTTGGCCGGCTCGGCGTCGGTGCTGGTCGGTATCCTGCTGGCGATCGGCGTCTTCATCGTCGTGCTGCCCGCCGACCCATGGCTCGCGGCCAACCGCATCGTGCGCGCCATGCGCGAGGATTTGGCCCGGCTTTGCCTGCATGAGCGGGTGCCGCGGCGCTCGGCCTTCGAGAGCCTGGCCTATGACCGGATCAATCAGCTGATGCCGCTGTTGCAGAATGCCGGCAGGAAAGGCGATGCCATCCTGGGCGGCGGCGTCGCCGCCGTCACCGTCGGGCTCGAAATCCTGCGGTTGCGCGCCGCGCAGCTGAGCCCGACCATTCCTTCCGAAACCGCGCTTTCGATCAGCAATTTCCTGCGCGGCCTGGCGCGTGAACTGCTGTTTCGCGCACCCGGCGACCCGCAGACGGCGACCGTCGCTGTCGCCCGGCAATATGCAGCCGGCCTGAGCGAGCGCAGCGGCAGTGCCGACACGCTGCAGATCGCAGCCTCGCTGCGCATCATCGCCGCCGCGATCGAGGATTTCCCGGATTTTTTCGCAAAAGATCGGGGTTAGGATGTCAGGCCGCTGCGATCGCAAGCGCGTGGCCACGCGCGTTTTCGCGCAGCGCGTCGAGATGGATCGACTTGACGAGGCCGGCGAGATCGCCCTCGGTGGACTGGCCGCCGAGCTCCTTCAGCATCAGCCAGCTAACTTCCTGCACGCCGGCGACGCGCTTGCCATTAGCAACCTCGCGCCAGATCTTGAGCGCCCGCAGGATGATGCCATGGGTGGGCGCGGCAAGGCCGGCACCGCGAAACAGCGCCTGCAGTGCAACGTCCTGTCCGCCGGCAAGCAGCGCCCGCACCCGCTGCTCCGACTGCTGGCTGAGCGCGACCAGCGTCGAGCCGAAGAAGTCGACCTTGCCATGGGCAATCGTGCGGATGATGAAGCTTGCGGTCAGGTCGCCGCGCAGACGCAGATGCTCGATGAGCGCGGCATGTTCCTCGGTGCGCGTGCCTTCGACCAGCCGAACCGAAGCCTTTACGCAGGCATCGCGCGTGACGCGCTCGGCTCTGGCCGCCCCCATCAGCGCCATCACCAGCGGTGAACCCTTCAGCGTTTCGCCGAGCTTGACCAGCAGCATGTGCCGGCAGTCGGCAGGCAGCCTGACATCGGTAACCATAGCCTCGCGCAAATGCGCGATATGGCCATGCCGCTCGGCCATGCGGCGAAAGCTGAGCGATGCGATATCGGCACCGTCGTTGGCGAGCAGCGCAGCACATGCTTCTGGTTCGCCGATCTCGGCGATGGCCGCGGCAACCGCCATCGAGACGACCGGCCGGTCAGCGATGAGTTTTTGCGTCGCCTTGTGGCCGGCCGCAACACGGTCGATCAGGTCGGCATCGGTGAGCAGCGGCGAGCGCGCCAGCACCAGGGCTGCCACTTCGGGCTGGTCGGAGGCGAGCGCGCAGATAATCTGCAGCGGGGCATGGTGGCTCATCGACAGCGCCTCGGCCAGCGCCTGCCGAACCTTCGACGAGGCGTCGTCGAGCAGCAGCGTCAGCGCCGCCTCGGCGGCGCAGCGGTCCTCGAAAGGCAGATCGGAATTGATATAGGCGCGGGCCAGCGCACTCGCCGCCGCGGCACGCTCCGAAACCCTCGCCGTGTAGATCCATTTGAGAAAATGCGAGACAACCATACTGCCTGCTTACGCCCCTGGCCGGAAAGCTTCCGGCCCCAGGAATGACCCTAGACAGAAAAGGTTTACGAACGGTTCACCATGTTTATTAACTGGCTTGCGGGTGGCTTGGGCAGCGCCTATCAACCTTCAGGCAGCAGAGGAGGACGATGATGGCCGGGCTTTATCTCGAAGAGTTCGTCGTCGGCCATGTCTTCCGGCACACGCTGCGCAAGACCGTCACCGAAAGCGACAACATGCTGTTCTCGGTGATGACCCTGAACCCGCAGCCGCTGCATATCGACTTCGATTTCGCCGCCAAAAGCGAGTGGGGCAAGCCGCTGGTCAATTCACTGTTCACGCTCGGCCTGATGATCGGCATCTCTGTCAATGACATCACCGTTGGCACTACGGTCGCCAATCTCGGCATGAGGGAGACGGTGTTCCCGCACCCGGTCTTCCACGGTGACACCATCCGTGTCGAGACGACGGTGCTCTCGGTCAGGGACTCGAAATCGAAGCCGGACCGCGGCATCGTCGAGTTCGAGCATCGCGCCTACAATCAGAACGACGTGCTCGTCGCCAAATGCACGCGCCAGGCGATGATGATGAAAAAGGCGGCCTGATGCGCTCGCTGCTGTTTGTGCCCGGCGATTCCGAAAAGAAGCTGGAGAAAGGCTTTGGCGCCGGCGCCGACGTGGTCATCGTCGATCTTGAGGATTCCGTTGCGCCACAACACAAGGCGGCGGCGCGCGAGATCGCGGCACGCTTCATTGCCGGCAACAGACAGCAGACAAGCTCCGCCATTTATATCCGCGTCAACGATCTCTCGACCGGATTGACCGACGACGATCTGGCAGTGCTGGTGGCAGTCAAACCCGACGGCATCATGCTGCCGAAGTCGAACAGCGGCCAGGACGTGCAGCAGCTCTCCGCAAAGCTTCGCGTGCACGAAGCCGAAAACGGATTGCCGGACGGTGGCATAAAAATCCTGCCGATCATCACTGAAACGGCTGCCGGGGTGCTTGCCGCCGCGACCTATGCCGGGGCAAGCGCCCGGCTTGCCGGCCTCACCTGGGGCGCTGAGGATCTGTCGGCGGCGATCGGCGCGCGCGCGGCGCGCGACGACAACGGCCGCTACACCGATACCTTCCGCTTCGCCCGCACCATGACCATCCTCGCCGCCGGCGCGGCCGAAGTCGCGGCGATCGACACGGTCTTCCCGGCCTTCCGTAACGTGGCCGCCTTCGAAGCGGAATGCATCGAAGCCGAGCGCGACGGCTTTACCGGCAAGATGGCGATCCACCCGGCGCAAGTGCCGGTCATCAATGCCGCTTTCACACCGTCGGCCGAGGCGATTGAACGATCGCAGGCCATCGTCGCAGCGTTCGAAGCTGCCGGAAATCCCGGCGTGGTCGGCATTGACGGCAAGATGTACGACCGGCCGCATCTTCGGCTGGCCGAGCGGCTTCTGGCCCGGGCCGGCGCTGCGGGCGTTTCTGCTTAATCCCGTTGAGTGTGAAGCCGCCCAACGGCCGCTCATCGGCGCGGATACGCCGGCTCACGACGGCACGCGCCCGCAGGCCGTTCAGCCGTTCCATGGCCCCGCATAATCGGCATAGAGCTTTGCCGGATCGGGCCGCGGCCGTTCCGGCGCCGGCCCCTGGTAGGAACCGATATGGATGAAACCGACGACGCGTTCCTGCGGCGCCAGGCCCAGCATCACCCTGGCCTCCGGCACGTCGGAATACCAGTTGCTTATCATGTTGGTGCCATAGCCCAGCGCATTGGCCGCGATCATCAGGTTCATCGCCGCCATGCCGCCTGACAGGAACATTTCCCACTGCGGGATTTTCGGGTTTTCTTTCGGGCTGGAGACCACGCCGATCACCAAGGGCGCGCGCGAAAACCGCGCCAGTTCCTGGTTGCGGCGATTTTCCGGCAGCGGCCCTTCGCGCTGCTCGGCAAGGGCGGCCAGCTTCCTCCCGATTTCGACGCGCGCCTCGCCACGATAGAGGATGAAGCGCCAAGGCTCCAGCCGGCCATGGTCGGGCACCCGCGTCGCGGCGGCGATCATCGTCGCGATATCGGCATCGCTTGGCGCGGGTTCCTTCAATTCAGGAATCGGTGCTGAGTTTCGGGTCAGCAGGAAGTCGATGATCGGCGACACCATGGGGGCCTAGTCTCCTAAAGCACTCGATTTTGAGCTGAAGCGCGCCGTTGCGGATCGGGGCGGCTCTGGCATCGGCGCGGACGCGCCGAACGAAAGAGCCAGGTGCCAAGGCGGATCGGACTCTTAAGCCTTGAAATTGCCACCGCCTTGGGCTTCAACGCAAGGCATGTTTGAGGGGACATTGCGCCTTTTCCTGATTTGGCTCGCCGCCGCGCTGTTGATGGTGCCGGCTTCAATGGCCATGGCGCAGAATGCCGACGGCATCTCCAATCTTAAACTCCCCGACATTTCGAGCTATGCCACGCCCAGGAACGATACGTCGCTGGCGCTCGGTGGCGGTGGCGCCATCACGCTCTCGGCCCAGCTCACCGACAAGGGCGCCGACATCACGCGCGGCATCGTCTGGCGCGTCTTCAAGCCCGAAGCCTCCAGCGACGGCAAGCTGCCGATGGTCGCTTCGGCGCATGGCGGCACCGCCGTATTCCAGCTCCAACCCGGCAGCTATCTCGTCCATGCGTCCTACGGGCGCGCCGGCGCCACCAAGCGCATCACCGTCGGCAAGGACGCCAAGCGCGAGAGCCTGGCGCTCGATGCCGGGGGCCTGAAACTAGACGCGGTGCTGTCGGGCGGCGTGCGCATTCCGTCGAAAAAGCTGCGTTTTTCCATCTATGAGGGCACTGCCGAAGCCAATGGCGACCGCGCCTTGATCATCCCCGATGTCGAACCGAACAGCGTCGTGCGGCTCAACGCCGGCGTCTATCATGTCGTCTCCACCTATGGCGCGGTGAATGCCGTCATCCGCTCCGACATCCGCGTCGAGGCCGGAAAACTGACCGAAGCCACGGTCGAGCACCGTGCGGCGGAGATGACCATGAAGCTGGTGCGCGAGACCGGCGGCGAGGCCATCGCCGATACATCCTGGTCGCTGCTCAACGAATCCGGCGACCCGATCAAGGAAGCCGTCGGCGCCTTCGCCTCTATGGTGCTGGCCGAAGGTCAGTACACCATCATCGCCAAGAACCGCGACCGCATCTACCAGAAGGATTTCACCGTCGTCGCCGGACAGAACCAGGAGATCGAGGTCCTGGCTACAGAGGCGTCGGCCATCGACCCCGAGGAAGGCGCCGACTGACCGGCGCAAAGGTGGCGCGGTCAAACGGCGGGTTTCGGTTCAATATCGCCGGCAACCGCGCTGCCTCAGGCCGCCTTGCGCATCCGTTTTGGCAGGAAAGGCACGCGTCCGCGCTGGGCTCTTGGCGTCGAGAGGTCGAACACCGATCGGTACAGGCGGTCGAGCACCGCCTTGCGGTCGCGCAACGGGGCAAGCTCGTCCCAACGCAGCACATCGCCGACACGCACCTCGATGGCCTTGCCCGACAGCCGCGCGAACTCGCGGACAAGCAGGGAAAGCCGCAGCGTCAACGATGCCTTGCCGATCAGCTTGGCCAAGCGGTTGTCACGCTCGGCCATATTCATCGGGCCGCTGACGAGATGGAACAGGCGACCGTTCTGGCCGGAAAAATGCATTGGGATAACCGAGGCCTTGGCCTCCTGGACGAGCTTGGCCGGAAACATCTTCCACGGAAGGTCAATGGCGCGGCCGAAAACCTTGGGCGCCGTGGCGACACCACCGGCGGGAAAGATCACGATGGTGACCCCTTCCTTCAACAGGCGCACGGCCTCGTGCCGCACAGCCATGTTGTTCTTCAGCGCATCCTTGGTTTCCGAAAAGTCGATCGGCAGCGAATACGGTTCCATCTCGCGGATCCTGAGCAGATCCTTGTGGATCATGACGCGGAACGGACGCCCGAGCTGCTCGGCCAACGACAAGACGGCAATGCCGTCGCCGATGCCAAACGGATGGTTGGCGACAATCACCAGCGGCGTGTCAGGCAGCTTCGCCGGCGGCCACTGATCGGCGCTGCGCACCTTGACGTCGATCAGTTCCAGCATGCGGCTGAACACGCGCTCGCCGCTCGGCACCACCTGGCGGCGCCAGAAATCATAAAGCGCAGCATACCGGTCGCGGCCGGACAGGCCTTCGATGGAGTGGATGAACCAGCGCGTCAGCGCCGGCTGGCTGGCATTGGCATAGGAGAGCTCGGGAAACGGTCTTTCCCGCATCTTCAGCTTGAGCATGGATGGCTCGTTACAGGTTTGGCGTGACAGGCATGTGAAAATGGCGGTGGATCGCTCCACCGCCATGTCGTGCGAGATATCGACGCTCAGGCCGCGCGGCGTTTGCGGTCGGGCGACACCGCCTCGTCGGCAAGCTGCTTGAGCGCATCGGCCAACGTGAGCGATTGCTGGTCGCGGGAGCCGAGCCGGCGGATGTTGACCGTCTCTTCTTCCGCCTCGCGCTTGCCGCAGACGAGGATGACCGGAACCTTGGCCAGCGAATGCTCGCGGACCTTGTAGTTGATCTTCTCGTTGCGCAGATCGGCTTCGGCGATAAGCCCCGCCGCCTTCAGCTGCGCCACGACCTTCGTCGCGTAGTCGTCGGCGTCCGAGGTGATCGTCGCCACCACCACCTGCAGCGGCGCGAACCACAGCGGGAAATGGCCGGAATAGTGCTCGGTCAGGATGCCGAGGAAGCGCTCCATCGAGCCGCAGATGGCGCGGTGCACCATCACCGGCTGCTTCTTTTCCGAATCCGAGCCGATGTAGAAAGCGCCAAAGCGCTCCGGCAGGTTGAAGTCGACCTGCGTGGTGCCGCACTGCCATTCGCGGCCGATGGCGTCCTTCAGCACATATTCGAATTTCGGCCCGTAGAAAGCGCCCTCGCCCGGATTGATCGAGGTCTGGATGCGGTTGCCCGACCGTGTCCTGATCGTGTCCAGCACGCCGCTCATGATCGCCTCGGCATGATCCCAGGCCTCGTCGGTGCCGACGCGCTTGTCGGGGCGCGTCGACAGTTTGACGCTGACGTGGTCGAAGCCGAAATCGGCATAGGTCGACAGGATCAGCTCGTTGATGCGCAGGCATTCCGAGGCCAGCTGCTCCTCGGTGCAGAAGATATGCGCATCGTCCTGCGTGAAACCGCGCACGCGCATCAGCCCGTGCAGCGCGCCGGACGGTTCGTAGCGATGGACATTGCCGAATTCCGCAAGCTTTACGGGCAGATCGCGATAGGATTTCAACCCATGCTTGAATATCTGCACATGGCCCGGACAGTTCATCGGCTTGAGCGCGAACACGCGGTCGTCGTCAGTATCGTCGCCGGCCACCGTCACCTTGAACATGGCGTCGCGATACCAGCCCCAATGGCCCGATGTCTCCCACAGGCTCTTGTCCAGAACCTGTGGCGCGTTGACCTCCTGGTAGCCCTGCTCATCGAGGCGGCGGCGCATGTAGTTGACCAGGTTCTGGAACATCTTCCAGCCCTTGGCGTGCCAGAAGACGACGCCCGGTCCCTCTTCCTGGAAATGAAACAGGTCCATCTCGCGGCCGAGTTTCCTATGGTCGCGCTTCTCGGCCTCTTCCAGCATCGTCTGGTAGGCGTCGAGCTCAGCCTGCTCGGCCCAGGCCGTACCATAGATGCGGGTCAGCATCGGGTTGTTCGAATCGCCGCGCCAATAGGCGCCGGCCACCTTCATCAGTTTGAAGGCGTTGCCGATCTGCCCGGTCGAGGCCATGTGCGGACCGCGGCAGAGGTCGAACCAGTCGCCCTGGGCGTAGATCTTGAGGTCCTGGTCCTCGGGAATGGCGTCGATCAGCTCCAGCTTGTAGCTCTCGCCCTTGTCGGCAAAGACCTTTTTCGCCTTGTCGCGCGACCAGACTTCCTTGATGAACGGCTTGTTGCGCGCGATGATCTCCCGCATTTTCTTTTCGATCACCGGGAAATCGTCAGGCGTGAATGGCTCGTTGCGGGCGAAGTCGTAGTAGAATCCGTTCTCGATCACCGGCCCGATGGTCACCTGCGTTCCCGGCCACAGTTCCTGCACGGCTTCCGCCAGCACATGCGCCGCATCATGGCGGATGAGCTCCAACGCGCGCGGATCGGTGCGGGTGATGATCTCTACCTTGCCGGACTTGCCGAGCGGATCGGAGAGGTCGCGCACGGTGCCATCGATGGCATAGGCGACGGCTTTCTTGGCCAGCGACTTCGAGATCGATTCGGCCAAGCCAGCACCGGTCATCGCGGCGTCGTAGTCGCGGACGGAGCCATCGGGAAATGTCAGGGAAACGGAATTCAGCATCAGGTATCTCCTATCCAGTCCCGCAAACGAGCGCGGGTGGTAAAATGAGCCGGAGGCGCCAATTGGACTGACGACAACAGCGGGCGGGTTTTAGAGGCAGCACGGTAAGAGGTAAAGAGCCGTCGTTGGCGCAGCCGTCAGGAAATGTCGCCACTGATGTCGCAGTCAGGTCGCGAAGGCTTGCGAATTTTCCCGGCACAGGTTGAAATCATAGAAATGGAAGACGCATTACCCAGTCGAACCGCCCTGCGCGTCGCGCGCCTGAGGGCTCTTAACCAGATATCACCGCAGGCAGGACTGTTTCGCGATCCCTACGCGATCGCGATTCTGGGGGAAGCCGCGCCTGCAGCGCAGGAATTTGAGCAGGAAGACGACCACGGCCGGCGCATGCGCCTGTTCGTGGCCGCACGTGCCCGCCTTGCCGAAGACTGGCTGGCTGCGGCGGTGCGCCGCGGTATCAATCAACTGGTGGTGCTTGGCGCCGGTCTCGACACGTTTGCGCTACGCAATCCCTACCCCGACCTCACTGTGTTCGAAGTCGATCATCCGGCGACGCAGGCCTGGAAACGCAAATGCTTCGCCGAGGCCGGCCTTGCCGAGCCGCCCACCACCACATTCGTGCCGGTCAATTTCGAGCGCCAGCGCCTGGCCGACGAACTGGCATTGGCCGGCCTGAGGCCGACCGAGCCGTGTTTCTTTATCTGGCTGGGCGTCGTGCCCTACCTGACGCGGGAAGCGATCTTCGGCACGCTATCCTGGATTGCCGGCATTCCCGGGTCGGAGGTCGTCTTCGACTACAGCGAGCCGGCAGAGAACCGCGATACGGCGGGACAGGCAGCCCTGTCCTTCCATGCGGCGCGCGTCGCCGCTGTCGGCGAGCCGTGGATCAGCTTCTTCGTCCCCAGCGCACTGGCCAAATCTCTTCGCGAGCTCGGTTTCGATGAGATCGAGGATTTGGAAAGCCGTGATATTTTCGCCCGCTTTTCCAAGGCGCCGAAGACAGACACGAGGAGTTCCGGCGGTCACCTCATGCGTGGCCGCCGAAACAGCTGAAATCGCTCACCTCACCAACTGCGGCAGGTCCTTCAGGAACGCTGCGCGCGTTGCAGGACCTTTCGGCGTGTCGATCGGCTTGGTATCGACCACAAGCCGGGCAAAGACGATCCGGCGGCGGTCCTTTTGCGCCCAGCCCACGAACCAGCCGAGCGAGCGCTTGCCGTCCTTGCCGAGCCTGGTGCTGCCTGTCTTGCCCTGGACGGTCCAGTCGCCGGCCTGGAAACTCGGCAGGATGGCGCGGGTCATCTCATGCGCCTTGGCAGAAACCGGCATTTTGTCGGCAAGCAACCGGCGCAGGAAAGTTGTCTGCTCTACCGGCGATATCTCGAGCGAGGAATTTACCCAGGATTGCGTGAGCCCGTTGTCCTTGCCGGCGTCGCCCGAGACATCCGAATTGCCGTAGCCGAATTTCGAGACATAACCGGCAAATTTCCCAGCGCCGAGCCGGCGCACGATCTCGCGCGAATACCACACGATCGAATCGCGCTCCCAGATCGTCGGGTCGACGGTTTTGTGGTCGCGCTTCACGGCCTTGAACTCGGGCTTGTAGCCCCAGCTCGGCGTATGCGCGTCGCTCAGGATGCCGCTGTCGTAACCGATCAGCGCCAGCGGCACCTTGAAGGTCGACGCCGGGCTGACGCGCTGGTCGCAGACGCCGTTCTGATAAAGCGTCGCGCCGCTCGTCGCGTCCTGGATCAGCGTGCATTGAACATCGCCGAGCGGCGCCGATTGCGCCCGCATGGGAAATCCCAAGAACCAGGCCAGCAGGAACAGGACCGCGGCAATGATGAAGGGATGGGTTTCGATACGGCGCATACGAGCTCTCCTGGGGAATGACCATGAGGCGCTTAGCGAAGTGTCTTGGCTCGATTTTGACTCAAATGCGCAGTCTTTGTGCAGGCCGTTGTTAACCCTACCTGATCGTAAACGCGTCTGCCGTCAGGCCTCCGCTTCGCCGCGCTTCCTGCCGATCTGCCAGTAACGCCACGGCATGAACCAGACATAGCGCGGGGCGAGCGCCTCCGGCACGCGGTCGATACCGTGCGTCCCGAATGGCCCGCAGCGCAGCACGCGGAAAAGGCCCATCCAACTGCCGGCCCAAAGGCCGTGGCGGGCGATTGCCTCATGCGCGTATTCGGAACAGGTTGGCAGATGCCGGCAGGAATTGCCGACAAAACCGGACAGCGTCAGCTGGTACAGGCGCACCAGCGACGTGCCAAGAATGCGACCGGGCGTCCTGCGCCAAGGCCCGGGCCAGTTGCGCCCGCGCCGGACCGGCCCAGCGACATGCGCATGCCGATGCTCGTCGCCCACCATTTGCTCCGTATCGCGTTTCCAAGCCGATAGATGTGAGTTTCGGCTGGCAAACGCAATCCCATTCACGTGCTCGCCTCTTTGTCGGCTTCATGGTCGCGAGCGGCGAAACGGGTGCCGCTCGGCCGGCGTCGCCCAGCGACTGACGCTCGCCGGCCGCTGCTCACACCGGTCCTGCCGTCTGTCGCCATGCCATTGAAACGTCACGATCCGCATCACATCGCCAAAGATTTCCAGAAACTGGATCATGTCCGTATCTCCTTTGAGAGCGAATTAGACGCCCACTGGTCCTCGCCTTCAAACGAGTATAATTTGCGCTTCGGATAACTTTGGGTTATGCGAATGAAGCGCGGGCGGCTGCCTCTGACGGCGTTGCGAAGTTTCGAGGCAGCCGGCCGGCAATTGAGCTTCAGCCGGGCTGCCGAGGAGCTGTTCGTCTCGCAGGCCGCCATCAGCCGGCAGATCCGCGAGCTCGAGCAGTTCCTGCGCCGACCCTTGTTCCACCGCCATCACCGCCGCGTCGAGCTGACCGAGGCGGGCCAGCGTCTGCTCGATCAGCTGGTCAGAAGTTTCGACGACATCGACAGGCTGCTTTCGGACCTGGTGGCGGCCCCGGTGCAGTCTGTGGTTCGCGTCAGCGTCGAGCCATCGCTGGCCTCGGTATGGCTGTTGCCGCGGCTCAACCGCTTCAGCCAGTTGCGGCCCGATATCGACGTCTCCCTCGAAGTCGACCCAAGGCCGATCGAGTTCCGCAGCGATCAGCCCGAACTTGCCCTGCGCTTCAGCGCGCGTGCCACCTCATGGCCGCGCAGTGAGGCCGAATGGCTCGCCTCGACGGTGGATTCACCGGTCCTGTCTCCGGCCTTGCTGGCGTCGGGCCCGGCGCTTGAAACGCCGCTCGACCTCGCCCGCTACACGCTGTTGCATGAGGAGAACCGTCAGGGCTGGGCGCGCTGGTTCGAGGCGGCCGGCGTGGCCGCTGACGTCATTCCGGCGCGCGGCCCGATGCTGGCGGATGTGTCGCTGTCGAAGCAGGCAGCCCTGCTCGGCCATGGCGTGGCGCTCGGCGACCTCCTGCAGGTCGGCGAGGAGATCGCGTCGGGCGCGCTGGTCAAGCCCTTCGACATTGACGTCGCCTCCGGGGCCTATTTTCTGGTTGCCAAAAGTTTGAAGAAACTGCCGGAGCCGGCCAAAGCCTTTGCCGACTGGATCCGTGGCGAATTTGCCCAAAGCAGACGACCGCCAGAAGCCACAACCCAGGGCATGGTTATATAGGTCAGGCTGCTTCTTCGGCGCGCTTCTTCTCGATCTGGCCAATGGCATCGACCACGGCATCGAAGGTCAGCATGGTGGAAGCATGCCGCGCCTTGTAGTCGCGCACCGGCTCCAGATATTTAAGGTCGCCAAAGCGTCCCTCAGGCGGCGCGCCGTTTTCCTTCAGCATCTTCACCATGGTATCGCGCACCGCGCGCAATTCGTCGGCGCTGGCGCCGATGACATGCTGAGCCATGATCGATGACGAGGCCTGGCCGAGCGCGCAGGCCTTCACGTCATGAGCGAAATCGGTGACGACGCCATCGTCCATCTTGAGGTCGACGGTGACCGTCGAGCCGCACAATTTGGAATGGGCGCGCGCCGTCGCGTCCGGATGATCGAGCCGGCCGATGCGTGCGATGTTTCCGGCAAAACTCAGAATTTTCGCATTGTAGACATCATCAATCATATTTTTCCAATCCGTCGCCGCCAAGCGAACAGCGATTGCCGCTGTAGCGTCTTTCATTCGCCGGGCACGACCATATATAATGCTGGCAGTCGGGTATCGACAAGGCAACGCAAAGCCGCCGTCCTTGCCCTTTTCGTTCACGCCGCTTGCGGGCTGGAAACCGGGCGAGTTTCCAACACCCGAAAGGTCGTGGTCCGTTCAACTCGTCCCTCCTGAGAGGGGGACTACGGGAGACGCCTTTATGGATGCCGTCATCAAGAAGATCATGCCCCCTTCCGACTATCTGGAGAAGCCGGTCACCGACAGGCCGAGCGAAGCCGAGGTCGAGGCCGCCGTGCGCACGCTGCTGCGCTGGACCGGTGACAATCCGGAGCGCGAGGGCCTGATCGACACGCCCAAGCGCGTCACCAAGGCATTCCTCGAAATGTTCAACGGCTACGACATGTGCCCCGCCGAGGAGCTCGGCCGCACCTTCGAGGAAGTCGCCGGCTATGACGATCTCGTCATCGTCAAGGACATCAAGTTCCACTCGCACTGCGAGCACCACATGGTGCCGATCATCGGCAAGGCGCATGTCGGCTACCTGCCGGACGGTAAGGTCGTCGGCCTGTCCAAGATCGCCCGCGTCGTCGACATCTTCGCCCACCGCCTGCAGACCCAGGAGGCCATGACGGCGCAGATCGCCGGCGTCATCCAGGACGTGCTCAACCCGCGCGGCGTCGCCGTCATGATCGAGGCCGAGCATATGTGCATGGCCATGCGCGGCATCCGCAAACAGGGCTCCACCACGCTGACCTCGACGTTCACCGGTGTCTTCAAGGACACGCCTGAGGAACAGGTCCGTTTTGTCACCATGGTGCGCGGGTAATCGTCTGCCGTCACCTTCCAAAGGCGTAGACTTAGCCGAAAACGGTGATTTCCGAGATCCAGAGCGGAGCGTATTGAAATACGTGAGCAGCGGAGGCGCAGGAAGCTGCCATTGTGCAGGCCGGCCTCCCAAATCAGCACATCTTTAGACCGAACAAGGACCGCCGATGCCGGCACTGCAATTTCCCGAGGCTCCAGCAGACAAGAGGGCGCTTGAGGAAGGCTCCGTCCTTTCACCGCGCTTTGACGCCAGCGGTCTCGTCACCGTCGTCGTCACCGATGCTGAAGACGGCATGCTGTTGATGGTCGCGCATATGAATGCCGAGGCGCTGGCGCTGACGCTGGAGACCGGCATCGCCCATTACTGGTCGCGCTCGCGCAACGCGCTGTGGAAGAAGGGCGAAACCTCCGGCAATTTTCAGAGCGTCGTCGAGACGCGGATCGACTGCGACCAGGACGCCATATGGCTTCGGGTGAAAGTGTTGGGCCACGAGGCAACCTGTCACACGGGCCGGCGTTCATGCTTTTATCGGACGGTGGGGTTCAACGACGGCAAGGCAATGCTTGCCGACGACGGCAGCACGCCGCAGTTCGATGCGGAAAAAACGTATCGGAAGCCTGCGTGAACCATTCAACAGTCGCAAACCACTCATATTCACTATTCTCAAACGTCCTTAGTGTAGAACGGACGCGAGACAAGGGAGATCATGATGCTCGAGTGGGCGTCATTGCGTAACAGGCCGGATATGCGGGAGGCCAATGGCCCCTCATCGTCCGGCGGCGTGCCTGACCCGCTACCTGCGGGCAAGACAGGCATTTCGCTCGCGCTGGGCGGCGGCTGCGCACGCGGCTGGGCGCATATCGGCGTGCTGCGCGCGCTCGACGAGGCCGGCATCGAGATATCGATGATCGCCGGCACCTCGATCGGCGCGCTGGTTGGCGGCTGCTATCTCTCCGGCAAGCTGGATGAGCTCGAGGAATTCGCCCGCAGCCTGACCAAGCGACGCATCTTCGGCCTGCTCGATCTCAATCTGCGCGGCAGCGGACTGTTCGGCGGCATGAAACTCGACGCACGCTTGCGCGAGCACATGGCCGGCATCCGCTTCGAAGATCTGACGAAACCCTTCGTCGCCGTGGGCGCCGAAATCCGCACCGGCCATGAGATCTGGTTGTCGAGCGGCTCGCTGATCACCGCCATGCGCGCCTCCTATGCGCTGCCCGGCGTGTTCGAGCCGGTGAATTGCAACGGCCGCGTGCTGGTCGACGGCGCGCTGGTCAACCCGGTTCCGGTTTCGGTCTGCCGCGCCTACGAGCAGCCGTTGGTCGTCGCGGTCAACCTTCACTACGATCTGTTCGGCCGCGCCGCCGTCATCAAGCACAGCGCCGGCGAACTGCTGATCGAGAAGGATGCGCCCCGGCCAGGCCAGGCCGACCCCGACCACCAGGCGCACCAGACGCGCCTCGGCATCACCGGCGTCATGGTCGAAGCCTTCAACATCATCCAGGACCGGATTTCGCGCGCAAGGCTTGCCGGCGATCCGCCTGATATGTCGCTGCAGCCGAAGCTCAGCCATATCGGCCTGACCGAATTCCACCGCGCCGACGAGGCCATCAGCCTCGGCTACCAGGCGACGATGGCGCAGATCAGCGAGTTGAGGCGGCTGCAGACGGTTCTGGCTTGAACCAATTCGGCAATCTCAGGCCCTTGCCGCGTCGATGATGCGGAACTGCACCGTGCGGTTGCCGTTCCAGTAATTGCCCGACAGCGAACCGGCGACATGCACGGTCTTGCCCCGGTTCTTGAACAGGAACTCGCCGAGCGCGGTATCGACGGCGCGAAAGGCGATCGCCTGGATGCGGCCGCCGCTTTCCGACTGCAGGTCGGCGCGAATGTGGTTGGTGCCGACGGCGCGCGCGTCGGCCAGCCGGTGGCGCGGCAGCGCGAACACCGGCGAGACATGGCCGGCGCCGAACGGGCCGGCCTTTTCCAGCGCATCCAACAGTGCAAGCGTCGCCCCTTCGGCGGCGAGTGCGCCGTCTATGGCCAGGCTTTCCTCGTCCTGCAGCCGGAACACTTCGGCCGCTGCGCGCTCCTCGAAGAAGGCCCGCAGTTCGCCCAGTTTCGCGCGTTCCACCGTGATGCCGGCGGCCATGCCATGGCCGCCGCCCTTGACGATCAGCCCGGCATCGGCGGCGTCACGCACCAGCCGTCCGAGGTCGAAACCCGACACCGAACGGCCCGAGCCGGTGCCGATGCCATTGGCGTTGAAGGCGATGGCGAAGGCGGGACGGCGCGCGTGGTCCTTCAGTCGCGACGCAATCAGCCCGACAATGCCGGGATGCCAGTGGGTACTGGCCGTGACGATGACGGCCGGGCCACTGCCGCCGGCAAGCTCGGCATCGGCTTCGGCGCGCGCCGCGGCCAGCATCTCCAGCTCCATCTGCTGGCGTTCCTGGTTGAGCCGGTCGAGCGTCTCGGCAATCGTGCCTGCCTCGACCGGATCGTCGGTGGCAAGCAGCCGGCTGCCGAGTGCGGCATCGCCGATGCGCCCGCCGGCATTGATGCGCGGGCCGATCAGATAGGCCAGATGAAAGGTGCTGATCGGCTCGCCGATGCGCGACACCCGCGCCAGCGCGGACAGCCCCTCATTCTTCTGCTGCCGCGCCATCTGCAGTCCTTTGACCACGAAGGCGCGGTTGACGCCGATGAGCGGCACCACGTCGCAAACGGTGGCCAATGCCGCGAGATCAAGCAGCGACAGCAGGTCCGGCTGCGCTGCGTCGGGCAATCGGCTGCGCAGTATCCTCGCCGTCTGCACCAGAGCGAGGAAGACGACACCGGCCGCGCACAGATGGCCCTGTCCCGACAGATCATCCTCGCGGTTGGGATTAACGACCGCGGTCGCTTCCGGCAGCGCACCGCCGACCTGATGGTGGTCGAGCACCACCACATCGGCGCCGGCCGCCTTGGCCGCATCGATGGAGACAGCGCTGTTGGTGCCGCAATCAGCGGTGACAATCAGCGTCGCACCACGCGAGACCAATTCGCGCATGGCCTCCGGATTGGGGCCATAGCCCTCGAAAATGCGATCTGGAATGTAAATCTCCGACGGCACCGAGAAATGCGTCAGGAAGCGTTTGAGCAGTGCCGACGAGGCGGCGCCGTCGACATCGTAGTCGCCGAAGATCGCCACCTTCTCCTTGGCGATGACCGCCTCGGCAATACGGGTCGTTGCCTTGTCCATGTCGGTCAGCGAGGCCGGGTCGGGCAACAGGTTGCGGATCGTCGGATCGAGGAAGCGCTCGGCCTGGTCGGCGGTGACGCCGCGCCCGGCCAGCACACGCGCGACGATGTCGGGAACGCCATGGCCCTGCGCGATGGCAAGCGCAATCATGTCCTGCCGTTCGCTCAACCGATGTTCCCAGGAAACACCGGTCGCCGACTGCCTGACATCGAGGAAGAGGCGTTTGTCGCCCGTCATAGGACGCGTCGTCTGCAGATTGTCATTTCCGGCAATATGCGACGGCTAAACAGGAAAGTCTCAAAACTTTTCCAGATCCTGGTGACGCGCCTTGATCTCGCGCACGGTGCGCGACGACGAGCGCAGCACGACGGTGTGGGTGGTGATGGAATTGCTGCCGAACTGGACGCCGGCCAGCATGTTGCCGTCGGTGACGCCGGTCGCGGCAAACAACACATCGCCGCGCGCCATGTCCTCGGCGCGATAGACCCGCTTCGGCTCGACAATGCCCATCTTGGCCGCGCGCGCCACCTTTTCCTGCGTGTCGAGGATCAGCCGGCCCTGCATCTGGCCGCCGGTACACCGCAGTGCCGCCGCCGCCAGCACGCCTTCCGGCGCGCCGCCGATGCCGAGATAGATGTCGATGCCGGTCTCCTTCGGATCGGTGGTGTGGATGACGCCGGCGACATCGCCGTCGCCGATCAGCCGGATAGCGGCACCCGTCGCGCGCACCGCTTCGATGAGCTTTTCATGGCGCGGCCGGTCGAGGATGCAGGCGGTGATCTCGGCCACCGCGACACCCTTGGCCTTGGCCAGGCTGGCGATGTTTTGTGCCGGGGAGGCATCGATGTCGATGACGCCTTCGGCATAGCCCGGACCGATGGCGATCTTGTCCATGTAGACATCGGGCGCAAACAACAGGCTGCCCTTTTCGGCAATGGCGATGACGGCCAGCGCATTGGGCAGGTTCTTGGCGCAGATCGTCGTGCCTTCGAGCGGATCGAGCGCGATATCGACCGCCGGGCCTTTGCCGTTGCCGACCTCCTCGCCGATATAGAGCATCGGCGCCTCGTCGCGCTCGCCCTCGCCGATCACCACCGTACCCTTGATGGCCAGCCGATTGAGTTCCTCCCGCATGGCGTCGACGGCGGCCTGGTCGGCGGCCTTTTCATCGCCGCGCCCGCGCAGCCTGGCGGCCGCGACCGCGGCGCGTTCGGTGACATGCACGACTTCCATGGTGAGTATCCTGTCGAGACCGGCGACAATGTTCTGGGCCACATTCATCGGGAGAAATCCTCGTTCACAACCCGCCTCCGCTAGAGCCGGATGATTTCAGGGCTGTTCGACCTGAAATCTGAATCCGGCTCCAAATCAAAAGAGATAGAGCATGATGTCGTCCGAAAACCGCTTCACACTTTTCGGCATCATGCTCCGGGGGCGCGCTTCTTGTGTCAAAGCTCCATGACAAGGGCAAGACTTGCCGTGTCAATTTTTCGAAATTGCAGCAATATCAATCGATTAAGGGAAAGATGACTTCCCTTCACCCTGCCCGCTCGATACGGATGACCTGCGGCTTGTCGGTCAGATGGCCGTCCTTGGTGATGCCGTCGACAGCCTTGCGCACTGCCGCTTCCGTCGTCTCGTGGGTGACCAGGATCACTGTCTTCTGCGCGTCGGTTTCCGACCCGGCCGCGTGCTGGACGATCGACTCCAGCGAAATGTCGTTGTCGGCCATGCGCTTGGCGATCGCGGCAAAGACGCCGATGCGGTCATGCACTGTGAGCCGGATGAAATAACCACCGGCATGGCTGCGCATCTGAGCCTTCTTGTAGGGGCGCAATTCCTTGGCCGGCAGGCCGAAAACCGGACCGTGCTGGAAACCCGGCCGGCTCTTGGCGATGTCGGCGATGTCGCCGACCACCGCCGAGGCGGTGGCGTTGCCGCCGGCGCCGGGGCCGGAGAGCAGAAGCTCGCCCAAAATGTCGGTTTCGATCGCCACCGCATTGGTCACGCCATGCACCTGCGCGATAACCGAAGCGGTCGGTACCATGGTCGGGTGCACGCGCTGCTCGATGCCGCTGTCGGTGCGCTGGGCCACGCCGAGCAGTTTTATCCGGTAGCCGAGGTCGCCGGCGGCACGGATGTCGGCCTGGCTGATGTTGGAAATGCCTTCCATGTAGATGTCGTTGGCGGCAATTTTGGTGCCGAAGGCCAGGCTGGTCAGGATCGACAGCTTGTGCGCGGTGTCATGGCCCTCAATGTCGAAGGTCGGGTCAGCCTCGGCATAGCCCAGCCGCTGCGCGTCCTTAAGGCACTCGTCGAAGGAAATACCCTCGGCTTCCATGCGGGTCAGGATGTAGTTGCAGGTGCCGTTCAAGATGCCGAAGACGCGGGTGACCGAATTACCGGCCATCGCCTCGCGCATCGTCTTGATGACCGGAATGCCGCCGGCCACCGCCGCTTCATAGTTGAGCAGCACGCCCTTCTTCTCGGCGATTTCGGCGAGCGCCACGCCATGCTTGGCCAACAGCGCCTTATTGGCGGTGACGACATGACGCCCAGCCTCAAGTGCTGCCTTGACCGACGAGCGCGCCGCCCCTTCGTCGCCGCCGATCAGTTCGACGAAAACGTCGATATCGGCGGTCTGCGCCATCTTGACCGGATCGTCGAACCATTTGGCTGCGCCGAGATCGACGCCGCGATCGCGCCTGGGGTCGCGGGCCGAAACGGCGGTGACAACAACATCGCGGCCACATTGCCGGGTCAGTTCGGCCCCCTTGTCGCGCAGCACGCGCACGACCGACGCGCCGACGGTGCCGAGACCCGCAATTCCAACACGCAACGCTTCAGCCATGTCCGGCGACGCCCCTCAAAATCTGCTCAAATAGGATGTGCCGCAGGCTTAGCGATGCGCGGCGAGCGGCACCACATTGTTCGGCTGCTTGGCACTGGACGCCAGGAACCGCTTGATGTTGCGCGCCGCCTGCCGGATCCGGTGCTCGTTTTCGACCAATGCGATGCGCACATGATCGTCGCCATGCTCGCCAAAGCCGATGCCCGGCGCCACCGCCACGTCGGCGTGCTCGATCAGGAGCTTGGAAAACTCAAGCGAACCGAGATGCTTGAACGGCTCTGGGATCGGCGCCCAGGCGAACATCGAGGCCGCTGGTGCGGGAATGGTCCAGCCGGCGCGACTGAAGGCGTCGACCATGACGTCGCGGCGCTTCAGATAGACCTCACGCACTTCGGCGATGTCGGCGCCATCGCCATTCAGCGCATGAGCCGCCGCGACCTGAATTGGCGTGAAGGCGCCGTAGTCGAGATAAGACTTCACCCGGGTCAGCGCCGAGATCAGCCGCTCATTGCCGACGGCAAAGCCCATGCGCCAGCCCGGCATGGAAAAGGTCTTCGACATCGAGGTGAACTCGACGCAGACATCGATGGCGCCCGGCACCTGCAGCACCGAAGGCGGCGGATTGCCGTCGAAATAGATCTCCGAATACGCAAGATCCGACAGGATGATGATGTCGTTCTTCTTGGCGAAGGCGACGACGTCCTTGTAGAAATCGAGCGATGCGACCAACGCCGTCGGGTTCGACGGATAGTTGAGGATCAGCGCCAGCGGCTTTGGGATCGAGTGACGGACACCGCGCTCGAGCGCCGGAATGAATCCGTCATCCGGCTCGACCTGCAGCGAGCGGATGACGCCGCCAGACATGATGAAGCCGAAAGCATGGATCGGATAGGTCGGGTTCGGGCACAGGATCACATCGCCGGGCGCGGTGATCGCCTGCGCCATGTTGGCGAAGCCTTCCTTCGAGCCGAGCGTGGCCACCACTTGCGTATCGGGATTGAGCTTCACGCCGAAGCGACGCTGGTAATAGGCCGCCTGGGCGCGGCGCAGACCGGGAATGCCGCGCGAGGAGGAATAGCGATGCGTGCGCGGATCGCGCACCACTTCGCACAATTTGTCGACGATCGCCTTCGGCGTCGGAAGGTCCGGATTGCCCATGCCAAGGTCGATAATGTCGGCGCCGCGCGAACGGGCACTGGCCTTCAGCCGGTTGACCTGCTCGAACACGTAAGGCGGAAGCCGGCGGACCTTGTGAAATTCTTCCATGTCAGTTCCAGACGATTAGAATTGGCTTTGGCAGAGTTGGCTTGGCTAAGCGGACCTTGGAAAAGGCGGCTTTCGGCGCGCCATATAGCTCTATTTGCAGGTAGGGTCGAGGGCGGGGTCGCATTTGGCTTCGATCTGCTTCAGCGTGTCCTTGCCATGGTTCTTCGCCAGCGAGTTCAGGGCCGCCGGGCTTGTGGACGGGACACCGCCGCCGCCCTTGGCCGCTTGCCCCTGCTGTTCGCCCTTTAACAGGGCAAGCTTGGCCTGGGTCTCCTCAGGCGTGAGCTGCTTTGCCGCCACCTGCGGTGGGATGTTGAGATTGGGATAGGAGCCGGTGTCCTGGGCGCCCTGGGTCAGGCCGACATTCATCCCGTTGCCGGTGTTGGCGCTCGTGCAACCGCCTGCTGCCAGCAGACCCGGCGCCAGACACGCGATCGCAACAGCGATGCGGCAAGAGCGACCTGCTCCCGAATAAATGGTCTTGCCGGTGTTAATCGTCATATTGTTTTCCTGGCAGCCGGGGTACAGCACATTGGACCCGGTCAGATGTCCCATGATAATATGTCAAGAAAACGCCTCGGGAGGAACCCCGCGAGCCATGTCCCAAGCACCTGATTCGAGCAAAGCGGAAGATGATCAATCTTCGACCGTCGAGCAATATCTGGTGAAAGACCCGGAACGCTTCGCGTTGAACATGGCGCGCATGGTCGAGCAGGCCGGCAAGGCGGCCTCCGCCTGGGCCGAGCCGCGCGAAAAGGGTGAGGTGCGCGATCACGTCGCCGAGCCCGTGGTCGACATGGTCAAAACCTTTTCCAAGCTCTCGGAATACTGGCTTGCCGACCCGCAGCGCGCGCTGGAAGCGCAGACGCGGCTGTTCGCCGGCTACATGACCGTCTGGGGCAACGCCATCCAGAAGGTCAGTCCGAACGCCGAGGCGCCGGACGATGCGGTCAAGCCCGAGCGCGGCGACAAGCGCTTCCAGGACCCTGAATGGGGCCGCAACGCTTTCTTCGATTTCCTTAAACAGGCCTATCTCGTCACCTCGCGCTGGGCATCCGACCTGGTCGACCACGCGGAAGGGCTCGACGAGCACACCCGCCACAAGGCCAGCTTCTACGTCAAGCAGGTGTCCAACGCCATCTCGCCGTCGAACTTCATCCTGACCAATCCGGAGCTGTTTCGCGAAACCGTCGCCTCCAATGGCGAAAACCTGGTACGCGGCATGAAGATGCTGGCCGAGGACATCGCCGCCGGCAAGGGCGACCTGAAGCTGAGGCAGGCCGACTATTCGCCCTTCGAGATCGGCAAGAATGTCGCGACATCACCCGGCAAGGTGGTCGGGCGTAGCGATGTCGCCGAGATCATCCAGTACGATCCGACGACCGAAACGGTGCTCAAACGCCCGCTGCTGATCTGCCCGCCCTGGATCAACAAATACTACATCCTCGATCTCAACCCCCAAAAATCCTTCATCCGCTGGGCTATCGAGCAGGGCCACACCGTGTTCGTCATTTCCTGGATCAACCCCGACGAGCGCCACGGCGCCAAGGGCTGGGAGGCCTATATCCGGGAGGGTCTGCAATACGGCCTCGACATGGTCGAGAAAGCCACCGGCGAAAAGGACGTCAACGCCATCGGCTATTGCGTCGGTGGTACGCTTTTGGCGGCAGCCCTCGCGCTCCTCGCGCAGGAAGGCGACAACCGCATCAAATCCGCGACCTTCTTCACCACGCAGGTCGACTTCACCCACGCCGGCGACCTCAAAGTGTTCGTCGACGAGGACCAGGTTGCGGCTGTCGAGAAATCGATGAACGAGAAGGGCTACCTCGACGGCACAAAGATGGCGACCGCCTTCAACATGCTGCGCTCGGGCGACCTGATCTGGCCCTATGTCATCAACAACTACATGCGCGGCAAGGATCCCCTGCCCTTCGACCTGCTCTACTGGAACGCCGATTCCACCCGCATGGCGGCCGCCAACCATTCCTTCTATCTGCGCAACTGCTATCTCGAGAACAACCTCACGCGCGGCGTGATGGAGCTCGCCGGCCGTACTGTGTCGTTGGCCGACGTCACCATCCCGGTCTACAACCTTGCGTCGAAGGAAGATCACATCGCGCCGGCGCTGTCGGTGTTCCTCGGTTCGCAATATTTCGGCGGCGACGTCGAGTATGTGATGGCCGGCTCCGGCCACATTGCCGGTGTCGTCAACCCGCCGGCAGCCAAGAAGTACCAGTACTGGACCGGCGGCAAGCCAATGGGCGATTTTGGCCAGTGGTTTGCCTCGGCGGTGGAGCATCCCGGCTCCTGGTGGACGCACTGGCAGCACTGGATCGAGACCCAGGACGACACCCTCGTTCCGGCCCGTAAACCGGGCAAGCATATGAAAACCCTGGGTGATGCCCCCGGCACCTATGTTAAGGTGCGTGTGTAACGGCGGCGCCTGTTGAAGGTGCCCTTCTGTAACGGAATGTAATGTCTGGTGAGTTGACGGGCCGCCAAAACGGGGCGAAATGGTGTCGTCAACCATCAAGACGCCTCAATTCGCCTCCAACGAGCGATTAATTCAGAGGCTTGCAGAATTGACACAAGTCTCGTTTCCGGTTTGGGAACACTAGGGTATTGGACGTGAACGTTTCGACGCCGCACCAATAGCCGGCAGACCGGACACCGAGGGGGAATTTAGTTTTGAAATCAGTAGGTTCGCGTCTCGCGGGGAGAGAGGGTCGCACCGTTGCGGCAGCGCTTTTCTCCGTGCTTCTGGCGTCCTGCACCTCCGCCGGCGACCCGACAATGTCCGTCGGCATGCCCGGCTACAACTCCACTGCTTCCGACATCGCGGCGGCTTCCGCCACCAGCCCTGCAGCTCCGGGCGATTCGACCGCGCAGGTCACATCGACTGCGCAGGTCACATCGGCAGGGCCGCAAATGATGATGACGGCCGCGGGCGATGCTACGCTGCCCGAGCAGGTCGCCTATGTGCCGATAGCCAAGCCCGGCACCAGCTTCCCGGTCAACGTTCCCGCCAGCGCCGAAACCATCGTCGGCCAGACGCCGCAGGCGCTGCAACAGCCGGCGCAGACCGCGGCCGCAACGGACGGCGTGGCGCAGAAGGTTGCGGCCGCCGATGCCGGCGTGACCGCACCGAAACCGGCGGCCGCAGCCCCTGCGACCAACGAGGTCTACGTGACGGCCGCCGCACCCCAGCAGGTCGACGCGCCGAAGAAGGGTTTCCTCGCTTCGCTGTTCAGCACCGCACCAGCCTCGGCTGCACCCGCTCCGTTGATCAGCTCCCGATCGGGCGAACAGCCGGCGGTTGCTGCGCAGCCCAAGGCAGCGCCGGCAAAACCGATCGTCACGCTGGCTTCGGCCAGTTCGGCCGACAAGCCGGTGCAGCTTGCTTCGCTCGGCGACGACAGCAGCAACCACATCACCGGCAGCGATGCGCTGCCCGGCGTGCGCCAGACGGCACTGTTCGAGATCAAGCGCAAATCCGGCATCGATGATGAAAGCGACGTCGATTTGAACGAAGACGAGGGTTCGGGCGGCGCCTATCAGGTGGCTTCCGCCGCCGGCCTCGCCCGGCTGGCGCCCAACGGCCTCTTGAAGCAGAACGAAAGCGTCGACGTCGCCTGCCTGAAGCCGTCCCTGGTGCGCGTGCTGAAGACCATCGAGGGCCATTACGGCCGCAAGATGATGGTCACCTCCGGCTACCGCGATCCCGCCCGCAACCGCCGCGCCAACGGTGCGAAAAATTCGTTGCACATGTATTGCGCCGCCGCCGACATCCAGGTGCCGGGCGTCTCGAAGTGGGAGCTGGCGAGCTACATCAGGACCATGCCCGGCCGTGGCGGCGTCGGCACCTACTGCCACACCGAATCCGTCCACGTCGATGTCGGCCCCGAGCGCGACTGGAACTGGCGCTGCCGCCGGCGCGGGTAAGTTTTTCTCCGCTCTTACCCAGTGTTTGAAAAAAGTTGTCGCATGTGGCCGCTGATGGGTTGCCGGTTGGCACCAACGCAATTATAAGCCGCTTCGTCTGAGCGCGCCCATCGTCTAGCGGTTAGGACACCGCCCTTTCACGGCGGTAACAGGGGTTCGATTCCCCTTGGGCGTACCAGTCTTTTCAATGAGTTAGCCTTTTCAGCAAAGTTTGGTCCCGATAAGAGACCCGAAAACCAGCTGCCATCGTCGTCCGAATCAAACTGATGTTTTCAGTAGAAGGACAGGGTTCGACTGAAATCTTGCCCCAAGCCACCGCTATGCCGATTAACCAGAAACGGCAGGCAAGCGGATAATCCAATGGCCCGCAGAACAAAGCGCCCGAAGAAGCCCGGAGAAGAATACACACAACTTGCCATCAGAGTGGAGCGCTGTGACGCGAGCGTCGAAGCCGCTGTCAATTACAACGTCTACGCGCCGGAAACGGCTTGGAACTCGGACGATGACGACCCACTGTATCGGTGCGTTTCGAGACTAACCATCGCGGGAGTGTCCAGCTATCCAGAGGAGCGGGCGGGCGAGACCTACGAGGTCACAATCTATGGCGACAACCTTGGCTCGGGCGATATTCGCGCGACCCTCAAAGATGTGCAGGAGCGGGATAAGCACGGATCGCCCAAATACCGCCACTACCGCGGCAGGCAGATCCCGATTTACAACCCACCGCCGGGCATCGGGCTCATTGACAAGATCCGCGGCGAGCCACGCTGGACTGCGTGGCTTCGAGTTTCCCCACACTATACGAGCGACGCTCTCGCTTTGCTGCGCAACGGGCGACAACTGTTCCTAGCGATCCACGAGTTCAAAAAGGGCCGTAAGCGCTGGGTTCGAAGCGTCAGCTTGCAAACGACTGACCCCGCAGAGGAATAGCCCACGGTTGAGTGCGCTCCGCACGCTCCTACCGAGGCGCCGTGTTTCCCCCGGCCGGGGATCAACCTTCACACGGGAGGCCTTGCAGGTCCAATCCCCGCATCGCCAACCATCAATTTCCTCCCTAAAATCAAGTAGTTGATGAGACCGACTGGGCGACGACCGAAAATAGGCTTCACCACTCGGGTCGCCACCGTGGCCGCCAGATCCTTAGTTCGCAACAGCCTGACGCACCCGCAGGGCGGCTAGCTAACTCAGCTCATCGCCCCTCTAGCCGCAAACAGGTTAGTCCACGAGCGCGAGCTCGATAGCGCGCAAAGGGCGCCGCTCAAGGTTAAAGCTGTCGACGAAGCGCACTGCCGCCCCTCCGCTTAGCCTGCGACCGAAATCGCCATCGGTCCGCCATAGCGGATTGACTATCAAGAAGGTGTTCCCGCCCGGATGCCGCTCCCGAAGCGCCGGCAGACCGGAGGGCTGGTGGAGCTCGCCGACAAGTGAGTCCGGGCGCATGCCCGCCACCGCATCAGCAAGCGCCAACGCGCGGGCATGCCAGCCCTTCGTCTCAGGAAGCTCCTGGTCCTTCGGATCCAGGCCAACGGTATAGCCCGGCACCACCAACGCGCGCAGATATGCGAGGCCAAGCCGCCAGTCGAGTAAGCCATGGTAGGAGCGGTTCCCGTACCGCTGGATGCATCGATAGCACGATGTCTGGCACCGCGCGGCATGCTCACCTTCATCGTTATGCCTGAGGAAGTCCACAAGCGGCCATTTGGCGCCATCTGAGAGGATTTCGTGAACCAGGTGCACGATGTGCGGGATTCCATCGCTTCGGTCTTCGCCGAGGCGCCGACACAAGCCGGAGCCGTTGATCAGCGAGTCCGCCATCTGCAGCATCGGCCTACCTTCGCGCAGGCGCGGTTCGAGCGCCTCGAACTCGTCGGACGCGACATCGAGGTCGAGCGCCGCCTTCTGGACAAGAATTTGGGTGGCGCTGATCGCGGCGGCCCGCGTGGGCAAATGGCTATGGCCGCCCTTCCTTGCAACGCGGTCCAGCGTGAGGCGCCTGTCAAAAGCCATCAGTTCAAGATAGAGCGCGTGCGTCTCCTTTTTGGCGATGAGGCCGAAAGTTCGCTCACTGGTCGGATCCGGCACCCACCGACCTGGCGGAGTCAGCTGTCCAATCTCGATCGCCTGCGATGCAGCGAGCGTGGTCAGTGCCATCCTGGGGACTCGGACAACGAGATCCTCGGCCTCCTGCACCGTAAAACGCGTCGGCTGGCCGACATCATCGTCGACGCCGTCGTTCAGCTGCATGATGGTCACACCGGCACCGCGCCTAAGGCGCAAGTGTCCAGCATCCACGGGCTCGCCGTTGTGCAGCACCGTCGCGACAGTTCGCACCGCCATGCGGCCGACCGCGTCAAGGTCGGCACCTGAAGGATGGAAGTCCGTCCTGAACGCCGCGGGCGTAACGTAATCATTGAACTGGTCCGGTTCGATGTCGACACCGCAGTCATCGCACGGCTCTGGGCTGCCCGGCCGCTCCTGACTGTATTTTGCCGATCCGCATGCCGGGCACAGCGCCACCCGATGCTCCGACTCTTTCCAATGGGAGAGGCCCGCCAGCGACATGTCCTTGCCGCGTCGTTCCGGCGGCGCGAGCGTTCCAGAAAACCCAATGACCTTGTGCCGCTGCTTGTCCTTGGTAAGCACCGACCCGGGAGCGAACTCGAAGACGGCGGTATCCAGATCGCGGTCCATGGTGGACCAGTCATAGTCGGTGTCCTTTTCGTCGGACTCAGGACGCAGGCCGAGGTACAGCTGCCGCACGCGCGTTGGCATCCCATACATGGGCAGTAGGCCGCGCTCGGCGAGGAACTGCGCCAACCCTTGACGGTTCGCTGGCTTGAACCGCCTCTGGCTTTCGATCTCGTCGATTAAGTAGTCGGAGGTGACCTTGGCGCGTATCCTCTCGCGCTGGGCCACATCGATGCAGGCCGCTTCGACGAACGCATCACGCACCCCGACGGTCGCGTTGAGCGCAGCGCGGAGCCTACCTTTCCAATCGGCGCTTTCAGGGTCGTCGTAGTAGTCGTCTGTCGGGACGTACTCGCCATGCACGTCGGGCGGCACCAGCAGGTCCCCAGGGTATGTTCCTCCGGCATCGACGTAATCGTCGCGCACCTTCTGGAAGGCCGAGCGCATCCAGACCTTCGTCAGAAGGCGCTCCGGGATCGGATCGTGCCCGGTCGCCAAGAACGGCGGCGGCGGCGGGTCGCCAGTAATCGCGGCCGGGTGGGCGTAATAGTAAGCATCGTGGCTCCGCCCTCGGCAGAATGTAATGACGAATGAGAAGGCTTGGCCGCGACGGCCGGCGCGTCCGACCCTCTGCTGGTAGTTGAACCGTTGCGGTGGCATGTTCGCCTGGTAGACGGTCTGCAGCGAGCCGATGTCGATACCCACCTCCATGGTGGTGGTGACCGACAACATGTCGATTTCGCGGGCGAGCCGTGCCACCTGACCCAGCTTGTCGACGAAAATGCCCTTGAATTTGCGCAACCGATCCGAGAAGTCGTCCGTCTGTCCCGTCAGCTCCTCGCACCTCAAGCGGAACCGGGCGACCTCATCTTGCTTCCCGCGCACGATGCGCCGCCCCAGGAAATTCGCCTCCCAAAGCTCCTCGACAGGCCCAGTCCTTTCGCTGGACAAGTCCTTGTAGCACCGTGTGCATTTGCCGACCCCGCGGTGGAGGTGGACGCGTTCGCACGATGCGCAACGCCAGTAGGGATCGCCCGGCTGCGCGATTCTCAGGAAGACGCGGCCCACCTGCACGATGCCGTTGACGTGTCCGCATTTTCCGAACTCCGTCAGCACGTCGTCGAGTTCGGGTAGGGCATTGGGCCCGTGCAGCGCGTTTGCGAAGCGCCGCACCCGGTTCGTCGGGGGCACCTTCGAGCCCCTATCCCATTCGGTGGCCCGGGTGTCGTCGAAGAACTTGTTCTCTTTGACGCGCGTTGCGCTGGCGAACACTCGCAGCCAAGCGTCTAGCTTGTCGATTGCAGGACCGGTATCCCGGCTGATGGATGGATAGGCTAGCCCGGTCTCTTCAAGCGCGAAGAACGTGTTAGCGAATATGACATCGTCGACGAGCTCCATAAGCTCGCGCTCGATCAATATGCCAAGCTCCCTTTGCTGGGTGTCATCCAGCCACGGAGCGTAAGTCACGACATCGTCCGACTTCTCGAACGCCTCGTACCAGGGCCGCCGCTGATACGGCTTGCGGCCGACCTCGTCGAAGGGATGGATGCCGAGGTTGACGTATTCCTCAATGAGGGCGCCTACGCCCTTGGACGCATCCTTGTAACTGAATAGGCGTTCAAGCTGGACCTTGTGGTTGTCGGTCGAGACCTGCGGGTCGTGAGCCTGGCTGCCGAGTTGAGCGAAAATCTTTGCGGCGCCTGCGTGATCTCCCGCCTGCATCAGCCTTCTTGCCTCCTCGAGGGCCGCCTCCGTGTCAAGCGCGCCGGCCGCCACCCGGGCCAGATAGTCGCGAGCCACGGTTACGAGGATCTCTCGCCTCAGGTCGCGCAAATGCAACCGCTCGATTTCGAGAGACTGGTTTGCGGCATCCTGCCGGCTGTCCGAGAAAACGATGCTCTTGGCCTCTGCGCCAACTGCGTATAGCAGTTCGAACAGCTCGGTGGCGACGAGCTGCGATGCCTTGCTGACACCAGTGCGGAACGCGCGGATCGGCGAGCGCGAGCGTGATGCCGTCGGGCGGTTAGAGTAGTCAGTCCCGCAATTTGGGCAACAGAACGGTTGCGCGCTGCGTCGGCCATTGGGCGCCGCAGCAGCATTCTGGTGATATAGCCGCCCCTCGATGCGACCAGCGGGGACGTTCTCCCCAAGCGCGACGACGCCTGATGCCGGGTCGAGGTGCGCCACCTCCCAGCAGTCCCAACCCCGACCGTCGACCTGTGGCGCCTCGCGGCTAGGCCAGAAGACCGCGAACTGATCGAACGACATCTTGTCGTAATACTCGGCCGCCGCTCTTTCTGGCAGGTTCTCGAGCTCAGCCGTCGACGGCAGCAATTCCGTGGCGCTGTGCGTTCCGACCTGACGGCCACGTTGGCCGCCAAGCAGCAGGTCGCCGCAGGCCTCGCAATACAGCAACTCAAACAGTCGTCGGCCGCGGACCTGTCCAGCCTCGGGCTGCCCATGGGAAAGCCCTCGCTCGACGCTAAGGTCTACGAACCTTACCTTCCCGTCATCTACAACAGGAGCGCCGAAGAGTCCCTCCACGTTCCTGACAAAAGAATGGATCCTGAAAGAAGGAGTGCCCTGCTTGACACCGCCCTGCCATTGAGCGCTCTCCGGCAACGCGCGGGCCAGCATCAGCCCTCGGACAGCATACTCTCCGCCCTGTCCGCCGAACAGCCTGGTCGCCACCTGTTCGATACTGGTCGCGCGCACCGCCTCGCCTTGCCTGCAGGCGCTGGTAATGAACGCGGCCGCCGCTTCGGCAATGCGCGCCACGCGCCGGTCGCCGGTCTCCGTGACACCGAGAGCTTGGCCTACCTCGTCGATCGCAGCATCTAGCTCGCTGGATCCGGACACCCTGGCGACGAAACCCGTTCCATCGGGCCGCGCCGCCTGGAGGAGCCGGACGAACGGCTGAGGATCGACATCGCCACCATCCCAATCCGGGATGTCCGGCTCGCCCTTGATTACGCACTCCGTCCAAATGCTCTCGCCAGTACTTCCGGGATCTCCCGGGCCAACGCTTGTCCCAAACGGAGCGAACAGATCGCGCAGGTACCGCTTGGATTGCACGCCAGGCTCGCCATCCATCGGGAGCGACGCTGACGAGGCGAGGATCCGCAATTTGTGACGGTGGTCAGGCTGGTCGAGGCCAAGCCGCTGGATAAGCGACTTCACGAGGAACGATACCTCGGTTCCGGCCGATCCGCGGATCAGGTGCAGTTCGTCGAACACCAAGTAAAAGTAGGCGTCGTCGTTCTCCTGCAGCCAGACCTTCGTTTTCTCGAAGATGGACTCCTCAACTTCGCGCGACAGCATTGCTCCAAGCATCGAAGCGTTCGTGACGAGCAGGTCAGGCGGCGTCGCCTGCATATCCCACCGAGAGAGCATCTCGCCTCCATCGAGCGAAGGAAAGATGAACCGCGTCTTGTCGGGCGGCCGTCGGCCCTCCGCCTCAGCCTTGGCCCGCTCGAAATCGTCGTGGATGCGCGCCGCCGCCTGGTCAGCGGCCGCCTTACGCATGGCGGCCCGCAGCTCGCGTCCGCGGCGTTGTCGACGCTTCCTCTCAGGTTCGAATGCGGATAGGCGCGGATGGGCTTCATAACCCGTAACCCGCGTCGACGACGTGTACTGACCAAAGAAAATGCGATTGCCTTCAAATCGCTCGTCCATGACCTTCCTGGCCTCGTTGGAATCGAGCGTGCGGCGCAGTCGCACCATCTGGTCCTCGACAAGCGCGTTCATCGGATAAAGCACCAAGGCCCGCATCGCCGCCGGTCGGTTCTCGCCCTGGCGCTGCGGGCTCCACCGAGTCCGGTCCCGCTCCCACCAAGGGCTGGCCAAGTAGCCTGCTGTTGGCCTGGACCAGCCGACCGCCTCGCGCGACATGGCAGCAAGGATCGGCAGCATGAAGCTTTCCGTTTTGCCCGAGCCCGTGCCCGAGGTTACGATTCCAGGGTGCCCGGGCTTAATGCCACGCTCCAGCATCTCTATCTGATGCTTATACGGCTCATACAGCCCCGCCCGCCGCACCTCGCCGGTCGCGTCCTTGCCGTCGAAAAGGCCGGAAAGAGCGAGCTCGGCGAACGCCACCTGCACCGAGCGTGGAAGGCCGGCGAGCGGGCCATCCGCCACGCCGACCATCTTGTCGATGGTGAGCACATGCGTCCGGTATCGCAACACTGGCTCGATAAACGACGCAGTAGCGAAGACGTTTGCCTTCTTGAGCAGCCGCCGCCGTTCTTCAGCGACAGATCGGTCAGCGATGCGAAAGCTGGTTTCAATATACGAGATAAAGAAATCCCTGATGCGGTCAAAGCCGCCGATCGGATCAAGCACAATATCCCCCCGTTATGCTGTCTTTAGCCCGCCTGCCCGAAGATCGAGCGGGCGAGGTCGATGGCGAGCCGGCGCGCCTCGCCGTCGTCGCTAAGAAGCGTCCTGGCCTCCGCGAATATCCGCGCAGCCCGCATCGCTTGGCCGACACTAGGCTTGAAGCCTAGCTTGGGGACGATCTGGGCGGCCCCCGAAAAGTCTTTGGGCACGGCGCCTGCATCCAGCGCGGCTACGTCGAGTATCGCCGGATCAAGCGCCATAGGCGCGGCAAAGGCGGCGCCCTCTACGAGCATGCCTTCTGCATCGATCCATGGGACGTCGTCAGGCAGCGCCGCGACCTCTTCATGGTTGCGGTCGGAAACGGTGCAGCAAACGAGGAGCCCCCGAGGCAGCCCTCCGCCGCGTACCGTGTCGCGCAGCGTGGGCAGCCAGAATCTGGCTCCTGAGCGCTCGATGTCCCTTATGACAACCAACACTGCGCCGAATGATGCGGCAGCAGCCGCAGCCGCTACGAGCGTCGGAGCGCCGCTGCCCGGGCGGGACCAGAGGTCGTCCAGCGAGATGAGTGTCGGATCGGCATCGACCACGGCGAAACGGCCGGGACAGAGCGCCGCCTCCGCGATCTGCAGGAAGTCCGCTGCGTCCGAGCCAGTGAGAATGGGGACCTCGCCCGCCAGGGTCAGCACTGCCAATCGACGGAGCTGATCCTTCCCGTTGTCGGTGAGGAGGAGGTTCTGAGCGATGGCGCGGCCCTTGTCGTGGGCGGGCACGATCGGCCGCTCGGGGAACCGCGGCCGGATGCCGTTCGCGGCGGCTGCCTTCGCCTCTGGCATCGCCGTTGCGGCAGGCGCGCCCAGCCTCTCCGCGATCGCAAGCAGACGGTCGACCTCAGCGGAAGCTTCGCGCAGCCGCGAACGTGCTTCCTCGGTGTCCGCCTTCACTAAGTCCAGTTCGCCAGCCGCCGCAAGCGTCGCGTCGCGAACCGCCGCCAGCGCGTCCCCCTGTCGGGCGATCTCGCGTTCCAGTTCGGATTTGCGCTCGCTGAAACGGCCGTCGAGTTCCTTCAGCTTCGCTTCGACAGCGTCGTTGGCCTCGCGTTCGCGGGCGGCAAGCGCTTGGCGGCGTTGATGGGCAAGCGCGGCGGCCTCGGTTGCGACCCGCTCAAGCGCCTCCTTCTTGTTCCGCTCTATCTCCTTGCCCAGATCTTCGATCAGTCGGGTCCGCTCGTCGGCGATCTCGCGCGCAAGTTCCCTCCGCAATCGATCCGCTTCGGCTCCGTGGCCCTCGCGCGCCCATTCCGCCACGGCCTCGCGCACGTCGTCATCGTGAAGCGCAGCGTCGAGATAGGCCTTCATGAGATCACGATCGGCGCGGAGGCGCTGGGCCAACTCTCCCGACCGAAGCGATGCCTCGGCCGCATCGTGGTCCATCGCTCCCGCAAAAACGCGGCCGGTCTGCTCCTCGTGGTGCATTTCAAGCCACGAGATCAGGTCAGCGATGTGTGGATCATTGGCATCGGACAGCGAGCGGATAACTCGCGCTACGTGGTCGGCCTCACTGGACCAGTCGAAGGTGCCCGTAGGTTCGCCCGTAGCCGGAAAGTAAATATCCTCTCCGTCGACTGGCACACGTACGACGAGGCGCTCGTCATAGCCATACCACCGCACCTCGCGCGCCGACTTGCCTGATATGCGCAGAGCGCCGTCCTTCCTGGCCTCGAGCTCGACGACTAGCACCCGACTCCCGGAAATGCGCAGTGCCCATAGCCCGGCGCGCTTGTTGCCTCTCCAGCCTTCGACAGTCAGCATGGCGCGATAGGTCGCGTCTTCGGCATCAGGCAGAATCCCGAACCGGGGGATACGTTTTAGGTGGGCAGCTTTGTACTCCGGTCCGCGCGGCCGCTGGTTCCGCGCCACCTCGAACTCGACCCAGTCGCCGGCAGCGAGACCCGCATGGGCGAGGCCAACAGTCTCGACAACTCCATCGCGGGGAAAAAGCCGCTTAGGCTCCTCAATAACATCGATGCCTCGTTCCCCCACGCGGCCTACGACGGACACCGTGCCATAGTTGCCTAGGCGGCGCGCAAACTGACCCACATACAGCTTCGATTCCGAGGCCGAAAGTGTCGATTGGGACAGATCGCTGTCGGCTTTCATACCTCGATGCTCCCTCCGATCCATAGCGGCCGACGCGAGCCGCGGCCGCGGCGGTAGCCTCGCGCGGGGTCCGCATCGCCCGAAAGACGCACCCCCTCTATCAACCCCGGCATCAGCCCGACCAGCCATCGGCTTTCATCGGGCGAAACTGCATAATCCCAGCCGTCGGTGGAAATCCCGCCGTTGTTCAGGCATTTCAGTCGCAGCGCCACGGCGACCTCCAGCGGCAACGCTCCCTCAGCCGGGATGCGCCTGATCCTGTCCCCATCAAGGCGAAAGAGCGGCAGGCCCGCTTGTAGGTGAGCATCAAGGACCGCCGCGTGGCGAGAGGTGAAGGTGCGCTGCCTTGCGCCAGTAACCCGGTACAAGTCGTGGTCCCGCCGGCCCGGGTGAACGAACCTGACTAGCGACACTGTTCCTGCCGATGAAGCGCCCGCGCGGAAGCGACCAAGCGACCAGTCCCAAGCGCCGGCGGCAACGTAGCTCTTTCCGACCACCGCAGTCTCGATAAGCCTTGCGGCGGCGTTTCCATCTGGAATCGGCGGCGCCTTGGCGACCGTCCAACCCAACGCATCGGCGAGCTTCGTTGCATTCACATGGAGCGCGCCGACAAGCGCCGGTGCCTGCGATCTCTCCAGCAACCTACGGAACGGAGTGCCACCTTGCAGCGCCACGGTCGCGCGAAATTCCTGCTCGAGGCGCGAGGGCAATGCGCCGGAGACCACCACTGCCGGAAGGGCATCGATCTTGATCTCGGCCAGAGTGGGATGCCCAAGCGTAAACACCCGTCCGCGCCATCGCTCGCGCAGTCTGCCATCAAGAAACGAGGATTCTTGAAGGGCGCGCAACATATCCCAAGTACGCCGCCGGACGGCGCGGTCGACGATCGCCACAGCTTCGCCTTCAGGGATCCCGCTCCTGCCGGATGCGTAGAGCGCCTCGAGCATGTCCTGGTGCTCGTACTGATGGTCGGCCCACGTGATATCTGCCAGTTGCAAGGGGTAATCGGACCGACCAGATGCCAGGCGCCATTCCGCCTGGCGCGGCTGCGAATAGGCAGCCGCCTCCAGGCTGGCGTGGGCCTCAGCCATGGGTACGAAGCTTGCGCGGCGAGACCAGCGGCCTTCGCTGTCGCCGATCGCGAAGTCACCATCGACCAGATGGTCGGCCCTAAGCGCTCCGTCAATGCAGGCGAGGGTTGAGGCGTTGTCGCCGGAAAGCGGCCTGACTTCGACATCTCCGGCCGCGCCCTCGACAAGGGGGAGGTAGCGTGGCCAACCAAGCCAGGCCTTGCCCACGCGCACGCCGCCAGCCAGGTCGATCGCGCGCACGATTTGCTCCGCATTGCGGATCCCGAGCTTGCTCAAAACATCAGCTATTACGCCCTGCGCAACAGGTGAGCTGGTGACGTGCCATGTGCCGGAGCGCTCGAAGCGCACTCCTGTGCTCGAAGCGGAACGGATATGGCGATCGGCAATCGCGAGATGGAACGGACCGCTGCCCATTGGAGGCTCGCCGACCGCGGACCAGCTGGCGAGGCCACTCGAACGAAAGAACAGGATGCCGCGCCTGATTGATGGCCCCAGGTTCTGGCTGCCCCCGAGGATCTGCGATACTACGGCATCTCCAAGATCTGGCGGAAACGACTGGTTCGATGCGCCGATGGTCTTGACCCAGTAGTGGCGCTCGCCATCTTCGTTGAACTCCATGAACAACGAGGCCTGCGTCGTCTCGTTATGACCTGCGAGTTGGCTAGCGAAGGTGACTAGGCGCCAGAACCTATGGTCTATTGAGGCGGCACCCGCTCGAAGTGCTCCCCTGAAGTCTTCGAACGCGCCCTTCAAACCGTATGAGACGGCGTTGCTGCGCACCAAGGGATCAAGGACGCGCACGAGCATCCCCGGATCCTCGGCTACATCGGGGTTTCGCTCGACCTGCCTGCGGAGCAAGGTGACATCGCGCTTGGTCGGGAATGACAGGTATCGCGTGTACCCAATATGGGTCCAAGTCTTCGGAATGTCGGGGAGCACAAGTCGACGGAAGGGCGCGCCTGACTCGACCCTGCCGTCGAGCCATGCAGCGAGCCCCACCCACATCGCGGCTATACCGCGCAGATTCATGAGAGACCGATGGGTGCCGAGCCATTGCGCAAGCTTGGCCCGGTATTGGCCCTGCCCCTCATATTCGCCGTCGAGCAGGCTGTCGACGAGTAGGCTAAGCGCCAGGATAGCCATGCAGTTGGGCACCTCAGAGGTGGTTGGCCAGTACCTGCCATACTGAAGGCACCAGTAAAGACGCCGGTCGTCGACCAGCGCCTGTTTGAAGGCGAGCTCGGCTTCGTCCGCCCGGTCGGGCGTGTGACCGCAATGCTTCGCGAGAGCTTCAGGTGTGATCTCAAATGATCGGATCGGATCCGCATTCCCGCTGTCTGCGCGCAAGAGCGCTCTCGTGAGGGTGTGTTCCCAGTCGCGCAGCGTTGCTGGGAAGTCCGATGTCGGCGCTGCCGCATTCATGCGAAGGCTTTTTTGTCGGGGGACAGGCCGACGACACCCTTGGCGTGGCTAGCTAGCGGCTCGAGCAGAGTGTCCGCCAGGAAACGAACTACCGCTGGGACAACCCCGTCGCCAATCAGTCGGAAGCACTCGCTGTAGGTGTTGGGGAGTATGAAGTCCTCGGCGAGGCCCATCAGTGAAGCGGCCTCGCGCTCCGAAAGCAGCCGCGTCCGCACTCTCTCGCCCTCGACCACAATGATCCTTGGCCTGGAGGCGCCGCCCTTTGGGGTGCGGAGGCAGCCCAGTGTCTTGCCGAAGGCGACCTCCGCTCGCTGGACATTTCCGTCCTTACCGTTGGGGCGCATCCTAAGATAGAGACTGCCAATCACAGGTTCGCCGACAGCCTTCGCCTCTGCGAGCCGGGTCAGCTGGGCTTCGGACATCATGCCTAGCAGCCGATTTGTGGCATCGTCGGCGTTCCATTCGGCATCGTCGCTGAGGTCAATGATGTCAGTTAGCTGGACGTTGTTTCCTGTTGGGGGATCGCCCGGGTTCCACCACACCCAGTCGGCCGCCTCGGCAGGTCCAAGCCCGGCGCGGGCGCGCAGAAGGATCTGCGTGTGCCAAGGGTTCATAGGAAGGTCAGCGTGGACTCCGGCTGGCAGTGGAACGTCGCGACGCATCGCGACAATGAACACGCGCGGGCGTGACTGCGGCACGAAATGGGAGGCATCGGCCATCAGCGCTCCGAAACGGTAGCCGATCTCGCTCAATGCTGCGCAGATAGCCTTAAAATCTGCGCCCCCGTTCGCATAGAGAAGGCCGACGACATTCTCGAGCGCGAGCAAAATAGGGTGACGCCCCTCCCCCGCAAGGGATCGGATGAGTCCTAGGAACGGCCATACCGCCCCCGAACGGGTCGCCGTATAGCCATGCGCCTCGCCGATACCGCGCTTGGCTCCAGCCTGGGACAAATCTTGACAGGGGAAGGATGCCCAAGCCAGATCGACCATTCCCTTGAGGTCGCTGGTCTGGACAACCGCCACGTCGCGTCCATCGAAGTCTTCTTTGCCCCAGTTTTCCGCGTAGGATATTTGCTTCAGCTTGTCGCAGTCATTCGCGTACAAGCACTTCCAGCCATCGCCGAGCCCCGCCCGGGCCATGCCCGCGCCCGCGAAAAATTCGTAATACTTGAAATTTGCCCCCAAGACTGCCCCCTAACATCAACGACTAGCATTCTCCTCACAGCCTGCGAAGCGATTTCTGCTATTCTTCACAATTAGCTTTGACTTGGATGTGACTTGTTGATGCAGGTTTAGAAACAGCTAACGATTCCCGCAAGCCTCGATAGCCCGTTTGGCGACGCCGTTGTTTTGCGGCAAGTTGCCGAAACGGCAGTTGCACATCTATCAATCGTAACCAACTTATTCGGCATGGCTGACAATATCTCTTCCGAAAAGCGAAGCTCGGTGATGCGCGCCGTGCGAGCAAAGGACACCTCGCCAGAGCGCCTTGTTCGGTCGCTTCTGCATCGATCCGGATACCGCTTCAGATTGCACCGTTCGGATCTCCCAGGAAAACCCGACATCGTTTTGCCCAAGCATCGGGCGGTAGTCTTCGTGCACGGCTGCTTCTGGCACTCTCATTCAGATCCGGCGTGCAAACGCGCCCGAATGCCGAAATCGAGAACCGAATACTGGAAGCCGAAGCTTGAGCGGAACGCAAGAAGGGATGCGGTTGCCGTCACCGAGCTTGGAGTCCGGGGCTGGCGAACAATGGTGGTTTGGGAGTGCGAGTTGGACGATATCGATGCCGTGAAGCGACGACTGGGGCAATTCCTTGGAGCAACGCTAGTTGGCGGTTGAATGTTTGACCCGACGACATCGACGGCCGGATGCAGAACGTCAGCACCGAGGTGATTGGACACGAACTCGAGGCTAGCGAAAGCAAGCGTTCCAAGGGACCTTCGTCTATGGACGGCGGTGCCAGTCAGAGGTTGGAGGTTCGGCCCCCGCCAGCTGCTCCATTTCTCACGTCTCTCCCGACGCCTAGCGTTCGCATCAGGCTGATGGAGCGGAAAAGCGCGAGATCGCCGATAGGTCGATAGCGAGACTTCGGACATCGGTCTCGTCGGCGCCCAAGCGCCGGAGCATGCCTACGAACGCATCCGGATCCGGCTGTCCGAGTGCGAGCCGGTAGTAGAGCAGGTCCTGAAGCATTCTCTCGCGACGTGCCGCCCTCAGGCTGAAGCGCCAGTCGAAGCTGACGCTAGTCGGCCGCCCGCTCTCAGGCAGCCACCAGCGTTCCAGACCGGTCCGGCCATCCTTCACCTGACGGGCGAGCTCGATAAGGCTGCCGAAGGGACTCCCGGTGTCAGCCCGCGATAGGGCCTCCTCGCCGTGCCTGCGTGCCAGGGACTGGCGCACCGCGAGACTGCCGTAGCGCGCGATTCGTCCCTCGCGCTGCTCGAAGTCAACCGGGTCGCTGGGGAGGTCCCAGTGAACGATCCGGCTGCACCATAGGTGAAAGTCCAGTCCTTCCTGACCGATCGAGGTCGTACAAAGCATGTGCGGCCAGAAGGGCGAGTTGAACGCGAGGCGCAGCGTGTCGCTACGAACGCGCTTGCCTTTCTTCTTGCCGCCACGGCTCTGATCTCCGCCGGCGAAGGGCGACACTGCTTGGACCGGCACGCGATGCTTCGTCCTGCCGCGGCGGAACTGCACCAAGCCTGGACGATCGAGCAAGCTCGCGGAGAGCTGATCAATGATCTTGATTCCCTTCGCGTCGCCGAACTGGCCAAGCAGTCCCATCTGCTCGTCGAGGACCGCCTCGAAGCCTCCCTTCAGCATCGCTTCGCCAAGTGCGTCTGGATAGCGCTTGCGCTTGCTGGCAGCAATTATCAGCTCGGCGAAGGTCCGGTGACCGAGATATGGCCTCAGGTTGTCCCACGCGAAGGCAAAAACTCGCTGTCTCTTGCGAGAGGTGTCCTGCGGCACGCGGTGTCGGGCGACGCATCGCGCGATGATCGAGCCCGGGGACGAGAGGAGATACTCCGCCAGCGCGGCGAGTTCGGCGTGGGAGATACGGAAGATCTGACCCAGCGTTTGCCAGTCCTTCGCCTTGGCACCCCGGCTCGCCCTAGAGGCTAGCGAAGAGACGCGTTGGTAGGAGGACATGGAGAGGGCGCGCTCGACGCCGGCGGCCACGATCCACGTCGGTCGCTTCTCGCGACCGTCAAGCTTGATGCCTCTGCCGCGCAGATAATCCTCGAGCTGCCTTCGCGCGTCCGCACGTACCGTAGCGACCGATGCATCTACCGATTTTAGAGGCTCGACCGCGAGGGAAAGATTCGGCCATGGCATGAACAGGCCGACGAGCGCCCCAGTCTCGCTGCCCCCTGGACGGAGGAGCGGTGTGGGCGCCTTCTCCTTCTGCTTGCGCAGCCCGCCGGCGAGGTGGATCGACAGCAGGGCGGAGATCGCGGTGGGCGCACCGCGCCACTTGCTAAAGAGCAGCGTCTTGCCCGGCAGCAGCCTCTTGGTGGACCACGGCCCCTCGAGCTTCCACCAACCCACGGTCGGCGGCTGCCATGGCAGCGACAGGTGCGCCGCGTCGCCGGCCATCTCGGAGAGTTGTCGGAGCTGAGGATGTGCGAAGGCACCGCGGCCGGATCCCGCCTCGATCGGGGCCGGCTTCGCAGCGGTCAGGACGTCCCACACCTTGTAGCCGTGCATCGTCTGAGCGGGATAAGGGATCGAGCTCCACATCGCCGGAGCCCAGCCGGCGAACTCGCTGCCCGATGTCTCCGCGAAGTGCTTGAACAGGACGAGGTCTTGCGCTTCGATCTCCACCTGCCGGCTCCTACGCTCGAACAAGTCCTCCTCGTGAACCAGCGCGCGCTCCGTGCGCGCCATCAAGGGTCGGAGCAGCCCCTCCAGGCGCAGCTTCGCCGCATGGACCGACTGGCGTATTCCGTGGGCAGTCCCGCCGGTGCGGAGCGCGTCGTGATATTCGCGGAACGCGCCCTCGACCAAGGCCTTGTGGTCTCCGTCGTCCGCAAGGAACCCGACTAGGTCGATTAGGGAGCGATAGTGGTCGACGGGATGGATCTCCTCGCCGTCGAGCCGGCGCAACCGGTAGGGCGTGGCCGAAAGCAGCAGCACCGCCGGACGGTCTTCACCTCCGATGAGCGCCTCGACGAGTAGTCGGTGCACTCGGGCACGCTCGTACTTCAGCCGCACGTCCGATTGCTCCGGCCTCGGAAGTATGAGGTCGGCGTAGCGGTGGAACTCGTCGAGGATCACCAGATCGGGCTTCACCGTTCTGGACCGGAGCGCCGCGAGTGCGAGGACGGAGCGGAAGCGGGCGACGAACTCGACCACATCGACGTCGTCGCGGTCCAGCCAAGCGAGGACGGCCCTCTCGACCTTGCCGGTCGGGCAGCCGAAGATGTCGCGCATTGCGCGTTCGATGCCGATGGCGGTGTAACCCTTCAGGTTTCCGCGCTCCTGGAGTAGCCGGCGCCCATTCCCCGGACGGTCGCGGTCGAGTTTCAGCACGACGGAGCGGAGCAACGGGAAACGGTCGAGCGCAGACCGGATCAGCTCTCGCTCCGCCTTTCGCCCCGTCCTCGGCCCCGGCTTCCAGCCTGGAAGGCTCGTCTCCGGCGTGAAGGTGAAGATGCGGAAGCCCTTCCCTTCCTGGGGCGGGGCTCCGGGTACCAGGGCGAGCCGGTCCTCGCCGGCGTCATACTCCTTCTCATCGATGTCGGTGAGCGAGACAAACTTCGGTCTGTTTTGCCCCGCGATCTCCAGACTGGGGCACATGTACATCACGTTCAGTCGCTTGCGGCTCGTGCGCAATTCCTTAGCGATGGTACGCGCGATTACGGTCTTGCCGAGGCCGACCTCGTCCGCGACCAAGAAGCGCCTTGGGCCGCTGGCCTCCAGGGTCTGGCGCGCCACCTCCACCGTGCGCCGTTGGAAGGCTGCCAAGTCCATCAGCCCACTCCATGCACGGCGCCATGGACCGCCTGGAGGAAAGGTTGGACGTCGTCGAGGTCGTCGAGCGCCGCCCGCCTTTCCTCCTCGTCTGGGAGCGCCTGAAAGGCCTCCCGGAAGGATTCGAGCATCGCCATCATGCTCGTGATGCGGCCCTCAAACGCCCGCGGATCGCGGGCCCAAGCGGAGAGCATGGTTTCAAGGGTGAACATTTCGGAAAGCCGTGGGGCAACTCCGGGCTCCCTGCCCGGGCGCGGCTCCGACCATCGCTGTCCCGCCGTCCCGTCCACACCGTCGAGCAGCGATCTGAGCCAGTCGCGGAACCTGCTCGCCCCGACGTAGCGTACGAGCAGCGCCCGGTCGCGGCGCTCTTCGTCCATGCCCTCGACCGGCAGCGAGAGCACCCAGCTCCGCTGGATCGCTGGATCGCCGAGGCTGCTCGCCCGGAAAGCGACAAGCGATGTCTGCTCGCTCAGCGTCACCACGCCCTTGAGCAAACGGACTGTCCGGACGCCACTGCCCAGATCCACCCAGTCATCCGGCTCGAGGAAGGGCGACGCCTCGAAGCGGGCAGACGCGAGCGCCTTGTCGGCACTTCCCCCGATCCGCAGCAGCAGCCCTTCCTCGTCGTACGCGAGACTGAAATCGCATTCGAGTAGCATCGAGATCTGCTCGTCGAGCTTTCGCCTCGCGCGCTCGTGCTCAGCGAGCTCCTCATCGATCTCAACCTTGCGGAACTCGAAACCCGAATGGACGAACTCGTGCAGGGTGTCGGCGAGCACGGGATTCCTCAAGTCGAGGATGGCGACCGCCTCGGCGTTCGGCCCGATCAGCCCGCGCTCCGTCAAGTTGGCGCTGCCCAGCATGAGCGCGGTCCTGTCCCCTTTGGTGACGGCGAGGAGCTTCGCGTGGACGCCTGCCGGAAGCAGCTCAGTGAACTCCCCGACCTTGTCGTCGATCTGCTGCTCGACCGAGACCTCCGTCTCGGGTTCCGGCACTGTAGCAGTGCGGAAGGCGACGCCGCTGACTGGAGAGCAGTCGCAGGCCGCCATGTCGGTGGTGAGCAGCGTAACCTTGGCGCATCCAGCCTTAAGAACCTCAGCCAAGCCAGTACGGTCGATGAATGGGCTGACCGCGCTCGCCCGCTCGCCGCGACCGAGGAGCGGCGCCCCGACGAACCTGCGCGTCTCGCCCGGTCGGCGCCAGAGGAGGCTGCGCACTGTGACGCCTGGCGGCGCCACCCATCGCGCCATCCGGAGCTCCTCGAGTTCGTCCGGCGTAAGGCTGGCCTCCCGGAGGAGATCCCGCGCGAGGCTGGAGATATCCGGGACGGACCGCGCTGACTTGTCGCGCGAGCTGACCAGGAGCAGACCGGCGTCGAGGTCGGAGGATCCCGTGAGGTTGCGGCTTCCGATCCAGAACCGCCATTGGACCGCGTCACCCTCGTAGCGGATGAGCGCGACCTTGGGATGCCAGCTCTGCTCGCGTTCGTTCGAGGCGATCGCGGAGACCATCGTGTCGAGCAGCGGGAGGACGGAGCGGTGCGCGCGCGGCGCTACGATCCGGCCGAGCTGGTGGATCACCTGGAGCTTGCCCCGCACGCGGTCGAACGCCTGGACGAGACCGAGCGGCGAGGTCTCGAACTCGACCTCCGCGTCCCCGCCGAGCGCGAGCACAAGCCCCAGCATGGCGATCAGATCGAGCGAATATGTCGCGACCACTGCGCGGGAGACGGTCTGGTCTTCATCCGGCCGCAGCGCGCCGAAGATCGACACGCGGTCATCTTTCCGGAAGCTCATCCGACGCTCCGCACGCACTCGATCATGTTGCGGACCACGGGCCACCGGTAGTCGAGTGGTATCGCGATCCCCTTGCGCCAGTCGGCGCGCCGCTTTTGGTTCAAGAGGTAGGCGCGGCCATCCTTGAGGTCGCGCTCGCGCGTCTCCAAAATCCGTATGATCGCCTCGAGCGGCTTGTCGGCGCGCACCCATTCGATGACTGCTTCGACGAAGCTGGCCAGACGCCCGTCGATGTGGGTCGCCTTGCGCAGTTCAGCGACGTCGAGCGCCAGGGCTGCATCCTGGTGCTCCGCCCGGAGTAGCGGAAGCGCCTCCGCGTGGGTACGATCATCGGTGCCGCGGTCCTGATTGCGCTTGGCCTCGACGAGGGCGGCGTAGGCGGCACGCGCGATGCAAGCGACCGAGGCGGCCCTTTCCGCCAGCAGCAGATCCTTCCGCTCCTGAACGGTCGCCACGTTCCAGATCTTCGCGGACCAGAGCGACTGCGTCGTCACCCCGGCCTCGGCCAGTCTGCTGAGAAGCGGCTGGGTCCCTCCCTCGCCAGCCCCCCGCCACTTGCAGCGGATGTAGTCGGCCTCCGAGCGCCGAAGGGCGAAGTCCAGTTGCCCCGACTTATTCGCCCAGCCCGGTGGTGGTCCGGGGAGATCTTCGAACAGCGTGGCAGTCCGAACCTTTCCGCCGTCGCCGTCGTCACGAGTGAGCAGGCGGGGCCAAAGACCTTGCAGCTGCACTTCAGTTGGGGCGCCGGTGATGCCAGCTACGGGGTTTGCCATCCGCCATGATCTGAGCGCGGTCCAGTAGATCGTGCTCGCACGGACCACCGGACGCTCGCCCGTCTGATACTTCATCCATCCTGAGATCCCCGAGTTCTGCAGCTCGCGAACCGTATCCATCAACCGCCTCGAGTAGCGGCGCTCGATCTCGAACAGACGGTCGCGGCTGAAACGCTCGCCGGCGGTCGACGCGAGCAGCTCCTGGTAGGCCCAAGCCACGAAGAATACGTAGCGAAGTTGCGCGTGCTGGACCGACGTCCCAGGAAAGAACCGATCAGCAAATGCGAAGTGTATTGGCGCGAACCCAAGCTCATCGCGAGTCCCGTCCGACGCGATCTTCGACAGATAGCGGGTCGCAGCATCGCGGTCGGCTTCCGATAGCATGAACCAGCCGACGACAGGACCAATACTAGCCATCGGACGACACTCGCTCTCGCCCAAGCACCTTCGATCTCGATCTATGCTCTTCGAATTGACGAGGATGAAGTTCGTCCAGCGTCGGATCCAAGCTCCCCATGGAAAATCCCTCCCGCTTGGCGAATAGGCCGGACGATCGTGGGATGGTCAAGTGTGGCGGTAGTCAGATCAGCATGTTTATCTAATTCTACAGCGCTCCAGGATAGCTACCATTGGCCGTCCTGCGACCAGTGCGACCGCTGCCAACGCCATAGCGATCGTTCACAGTCTAAACGCGAAATCCCGACAGCGGTCGTAGCTCTGTTAGGCAGGCGACAGTTGCCGCGCTAGCGAGCAAAAGACAATATCTTGAGAATTCATCTCCTTACATCCAAAACAGAAAAACAAGACTAAAAATGGCAAATATCTCCAGCCAGAATCAGCTTGACAGCAGAACGCCGAAGTAACAACTTTCGTTAACAATGAAGGGCCGGTGGGGGGCGCTGACGATGAAAAGATCATCGGCGGTATTTCTGTTTTCGCTCTTTTTTAGAATCTTTGCCTCCTCATGCCTGATAGCGAGTACGTGGCCTACTAGCGTATTTGCGAAAGATACCGGTTCATTTCCCCAAATTGCGTTTTCGACGTCCGAAAGCCCTAACTTCCGCATCGTGCAGATCTCCGCCGGCAACCGATCTGAACAGGTGCTCGGCATAACTGTTCGTGCCGCAACGTCCGTAGCGGCGCGCGAAAAGACAACCATCGGCATTGAATGTGACCGTGACTGGGAGGGACTGCAAAGCGCGGAGGTCGTCAATGTGACGAAATCCTGTGCCGGCTTCACGCTGAGATCCGACGGACCGTTTGTCGTGGAAATTCCATTCGATCTGCGGATCCATCAGGACATCGCGAACGAAGCGGTCCAGCTGTTCAAGGTGCAACAAGTGGCTTCGGCGCAGTCGGTCATCCGGCCGGTCGACGCCTATCTGGACGTTGAGAACAAGCGCACAATCACCACAGTTGGCGAGGCCGTCGTCAAATACATGAATGGCATCGTCAAGACCGGCGAGCCGTCCGCCCGTGCGCCAAGCAATTTTACGCCATCGCTTTTCGAAAGCATGAAAAAGCCCGACATCACGGGCCTGCTTTCAATGGTTGCCGCGCCCAAGCCAGGTCCAAATGGCGACCTCGCGCTCGACTATCCGATCGACTTGCGCGGTTTGCGCGACAGTTTTCGACCATCGGTCTCGATCGGCTACAGTTCCACTGGCGGCTATGGAACGCTTGGCGAGGGCTGGTCGCTTTCGCTCCCGCAAATCACTGTGGAAATACGCTGGGGTGTGCCAGCGTTCGATGAGGAAAAAGAAACCGAAACCTACCTGTTCAACGGCCAGCAACTCGTCCAGGAGCGCACCGCAACGCCGGGCGAGGGCAACACGAATTTCAAGGTCACCGACGCGCCGCATCGCACCGAAGGCCTGCAGGATCGCGCACCTTCCGATCTCAAATTCGTGTTGAAGCGATCCGACGGCCTGTGGACTTTCATCCGGCATAAGGAACGCCCGGAAAACTACTTCTGGGAAGCGTCGCAGAGCAATCCGCAAAGCGGCGAGGTTCGCTTTTACTATTTTGGCAACGCCCCGACCCAGCAGCCAGGCTATCTGCCGGCGGACGTTTTCAGCAGCGGCCAACACAGTCAACCTTACCTCGACGTCGGAACCGAGACGCGCGACGCGGCACCTGGACAGCGACCGATCGTGCGCTGGGTGTTGACGCGCGAGATCGACAGCAGCGGCAACATCATCGACTACGACTGGGCGCACGACTGCAACAAAGACCCGGTCGCAACTGCAAATATCTCCGATCAATGCGGCGGTGCCGGTAGCGGCAACGTCGCTAGCAACGAAATCTATCTGCGCCGCATGGTGTATTACGGATCTGAGCGCGAGGAGACCCTGGTTGCGTCCTGCCAAAAGAACCCGAGTTCCCCAAGTTGCGCCAAGCCGGTCAATCCGGCCCTGAGGTATGAAACGATCTTCGCCTGGTCTCAGCCAGGACCCGGCGACTATATCCGATCCGATAGCCGCAGCGGCGGCACGATCGCCGGCGGGCGTGTCTTGCGGCAGATCTCCACCCGCATGATCCGCAACCAGGGCGGACCCGTTCAACAACCGGCCTGGGCCTGCTCGCCGGCGCTGGTGACGCAGACGTTCGGCTACCGACAGGAGGCGTTTGGCGCAGCCACTGGACGTCAGCTTTTGTCCACCGCGACGACGGTGACGCATCCGGAGCCGATCTATGGTTTCGCGACCTTCAGTGCCGGCCAGTGCGGCGAGCCCGCGGTCAAGACCGATGCCGAATTGGCCGGCCATCAGCCGACGCGCTTTGAGTATGACGACAGCGCCGCGTGGGCAGCGGCAAAGCTGGAATCCAACCAGAACCTGCCCAATGCGCAAGGTATCGCCAGCGCGGTGAAAGCCTTGCTAGGATCGGGCGATCGCGGACCCTACTCGGCCAATCTGTTGGGCTCGACGCAGGTCGCGGAATCTGGCGGCAGCTTCTACGGCGGCATTGGGTTCATGGGGCCGCAGAAGACCGGCTCGTTTGGCGTCAAGGTGGGTTTTCAGCAGCGCAACAGCTACCAGGAACTGACCAGTCTCGTCGATCTCAGTGGAGACGGAGTCCCGGACCGGGTGATCCGCGACGGCCCTGGCGCGTTCCGCGTGCAGAAGGGCCAGCTCGATCACGGTGTCCTGAGCTTCGACGATCCGGTGCAGCCCAATGGGCTGCCGAGCGACCTGCAAAGGGAGCCGGTGGCGGCGACTAGGCACAGCGCGTTTGAAGGGCATCTGCCTGCCGGGATCTATCTTGCGACTGGACAAGTCACGTCGAGCGCAATGCAGGACGTCTATCTTGCTGACATCGATGGAGATCGCCGGGTCGACGTCGTCTATGGTGGAACGATTTTCTACAATCGCTCGACCGCCGATGCGATAAGGTTTACCACGAACCCTGGCGATAGCTATTTCGGGCCAAAGATCCCGGTGATGGGTGCTCTAGCGCCCTTCTCCGTGCAAAGCGCCGGTCTGCCACTGCCCAGCACCGACGTTGCCACAGACCTTATGGCGGACGACATCCCACTTGTCTCGAGCGACCATCCAAGAGTTCAGGTCGTTCGAAGGTGGGTTGCGCCATTTGACGGCGACGTCGTGGTTGATGCAAGCGCGAGGTTGCTACTCCACAAAGACCAGGCGCAGAAGGCTGATGGTGTCCTTGTTTCGATCCAGCATCGCGCGCAAGCGACCCCGAACACAGTGGCAATATGCGATCTGGCAGAGTTGCGTCCGGCCGCAGCGACGCAGCTTGTTTCCGCGGTCGATCAGTGTTCGACGATGGATAAATCTGCGTTGGATTCCATCTCATACTACTTGGCGAAAAACTACCCCAAAAAGCGCTTCGTGCCTCTAAGCGTTCAAAAAGGCGACGAGGTTTATTTTGCCGTCCATCCAAATTTCAATGCTGAACAGGACGTGGTTGAGTGGAATCCTACGATCTCTTACGTGAGCCTTTTGGAAGATGAATGGGCGCCGAACGGAACGGCCACCCCCAAGGCACTGTTCGGATATAAGCTCAGCCGACCGGGTGAACCCGGCCTCGATGCCGTTTTCAGCTCGCTGAACCACCTGGCGTTTCCCGATCCGCGACCGTGCGGCACGCTGACAGTAACCGACCCGTCTGACGGGCTCAGCAAAATGCAAGTCCCCGAAAATAGGTTCGGCCTGTGCGACCCAAATGGCGACAGTTACGTTCGCTACAGCCCCGGTCTAGACGCCAATTTGTTTGCCGACGCGCAAGGCGTTTTTTCCTCCCCTATGCGCGGGACCGTCACGTTCTTGGGCAAGATCGAGAAGCCAAAGACCCTGTTTCCGGTGATACTACGGATCAGCGTCGCGCACCCCAGCATCTTCACCGCCTCAACCAACCCCGAAGAAGATTTGCTCAGAGCCTGTCGCAACAGGGTCGAAGCCGACCGGGTGCTGACGCTGCCAGCGGCAGCGGGTCAATATGACGTCGGTTTCCCGCATGATCGAGATCTGCCCGTCTATGAGGGATCGTTGATTTGCGCGGAGCTCACGATGGCTGTCAACGTCGATTGGGTGCGTGACCCGCCAACCTTGACGGCCTGGCACGAGGATCTTTCCAGATTCCATTGGGTCGATCCTCTTTCGGTGAACTATTCCTCCAAATATGTGGAATACGATCAAACGCCCGACGGCACGAAGCCCGACATCTTTCTGAGACCGGAAGAGCAAGGCCACGATCCGGTAGCCTGCAGCCCAAATCCATCCGTCGAGACTTGTCCGGACAAGGCCGAGACCGCCAGCTACATCGCCGGTAAGGGTGTCGACACGCCGACCGAATCGGCACCGTCGGTCGGATCGTTGATGCTGATCAGGATCGACAGGAAGGACAACGGTCCCGTCGCGCGTTTCCCGCTTGCGCCGTCGATCAACATGAGTTTCGGCCGGGTAGTGCGCAATGAGGCAAACGCCGATCCCGGCAGTAAGGATGCGGCCGTGCGGCTGCACCAGCGGGTCGAGGAGATCGTCCTGCCACAGAGTTCGGAAGCCTGCTCTTTGCCGGGAGACAATCCAGGTCAAAATGAGTACCGACTGGCTGTCCCCTTCTACACAAGGGGGCCAGTGCCGACACCTAATAGCGGGGTATCGAGCATTGGTGACATCCTCAGCTCGATCGTTTTGCGATCGACGGTTTCGGATGGATCGAAGCAAACGGTGACCCGTGCGTTGGTGCCATTTGCTCGCTACCGCATCGAGCAGCCGGTGCCCGGCATGCCTGGGCAATTCAAGGTTCGAGCTTTGGCACAGGGCAGTGGTCTCTATCCGCAGGCTGGCGAACGGCAGGTCGATGATCGCCAGTTTGCGGGCAGCACGCCTGCCTTGGCCGTGACGCTCCTGCAGCAGGTCACGGCGACAGCAGACAAGGCCGGCACGGATGTCGTGAGCCGGTTTTCTTCCGGCACTGGCGGGTATGACTGGGCCCAATCGCAGACGATCGGCTTACGTTTTTGTGCATCTCCAGGCGCGACCATCGCGATCGAAACCGCCGCGGCAGCGCCGCAAAAGCCTTCGGATCAGGAAAACGTGCAAGCAATTACCCGTTTCGAGAAGCTTTGGACGGCCGATGAATGCCAGGCCGACGCACCTGGCGGCGGCAACAGTGCATGCCGCATCACCGGCGGTGCCCTTCTTCTTGGCTTCCAAGGCGCAGACGGGATGCAGACAGCCAGCAGTTCAGTCTACCTTCCGCGCTACGCGCGCTTCGATAGCCACTCGCCGCGCGGCGCATCATGGCTCTCGGCTAAGGCCGAGGTCGGTGACAGGGCCGTCAAGAGCGACGATGTCGCCGCGCTGCTCAAACTGGTTCGGCTACCGGCCGATCTGACAAACGGGGTTGCCGGCGCACAAAATGGGCTCTGTTTGGCGATCGGCGGCTGTGGAAGCATAGGTTCGAAGCACGAGGTCGCCGACGGGACGGGGGGAGCCGCCAACCAGCACCCAGGCCTTGAATCGCTGCCATTACAGAGTTCGTTAGTCGACAGCAAAACAAGCGCTCGCGATGTGGAGGACATGACGGCGTCATGCCAGACGCAAAAACTCGACGATGGCGAGGCGTCTTTTCCTTACAATCCCGCCTGCGGCAATGGGCCTGACCCGAGCATTTGGATCCGCGGCAAGCTTATGAGTGCCTCACGGGTTGGATTGAAGGACCTGACGAACCGGCGCTGTGAAAGCGTCCAGAACCTCATCGGTGGCGATCCAAACAGTTGTGATCCGGGCTACCTCGGTCCGCCCGTCCATCTGGCGCCAATGGCGACAATCGGACTGCGGGCACTGCCGCGAAGTTCCAAAACCGATAGCCAGTCCATTTCAATCGGCGGGTTTGGCGCCGGCGGCACGGTTTCAAGCGCGCATACCCAGGCGTCTACCGACCTGCTCGACCTGAACGGCGATGGCTACCCCGACCAAATATCCGGCGACAAGGTGATCCTGACCGGCCCGCTTGGCCTCTACCGAAAGACGCCCGGAAATGCGTGGAACGACGTCGGAAATGTGAAGGCGGACATGCTCATGGCGGGGCGCAACAATCCTCGCAGGAGCATCGGCGCAACCTCGCAATTCAATATTTCCTTCAGCACCGTCAAATCCCTGACCAAGGTCGTGGCCTCGAGCATCGGCCTTATTGGCGGCAATCAGACTGGGGCACCGGCGCGATTCGGCAATACCAGCCTCGAGCCGAATTTCGCCTTCTCGCCGCCCGGCCTGTCATTTGGGGCCAACACCTCTTTGCGGTCTTATGAATTTATCGACATGAACGGCGACGGATTGCCCGATCGCATAAGCACCGAACAATCCGCCGGATCTGGCAAAGATTGCGCTCTCCAGCGGTTCCCCTCTAATGGCAAGAGCCTAGAAATTAGCGGGTCCTGCGTGCTTAGCGTGGAACTCAATCACGGCTATGAGCTGAGCGCACCGAGGCAATGGTCAACTGGCGGTGACGCGGTTCCATCAGAAAAAAGCCAGAACTTCGGCGTTGGTATCCAGGCTGGCTATGGCGGTAGCGATAATCGGCTGGACTATGCCGGCGGCGTGGGCGCTGATGTCGGGGCCTCACGCGGTTTTCAGGTCCTGTCCGACATTAATGGCGATGGACTTCCAGACCTCGTCTCAAACGACAAGGGCACCATCCGCGCCAAGCTGAACAACGGCCATGGCTTCACCGGCACCCTCGATATCGGAACGGTCGGGACCAACTTGTTTGGCATGGGCGCGAGCGAATCGGACAATAGTTGGATTGGCGCCTATGTGACCTTTGGCTTCTGGATTCCTTTCACACCGCTGTCGGTTGTGCTCAATCCGGGCGTCCAGCAGTCCAATAGCCTGTCGCGTCAGACAATTGCGTTGCGTGACTTCAACGGCGACGGCCTGCCCGACATCGCCGATGGCGGCGCCATCGCCTCAGGCAAGCTCGGTTTCAGCAACAAGGAAGCAACCATCTTCTACAACGGTCTGGGAACGCGCAATCTGTTGCGCAAAGTCTTTCAGGCCACGAATCCAGGCGTCGAGGCCAATCTCGAATTCGACTTCGACCGGGTTGGGCTCAGCAATGACGATCCGTCGAACCATTGGGTGTTGAGCGCGTTCGCCGAGCGGGACGGCGTTGCCGAGGATGACGTCGACGTCGCCGACAATACCCGCCGCACCTGCATAACCTATGGCGGGGGCCGGTTTGACCGGTATGAACGGCGGTTCCTGGGATTCCAGCACGTCGATATCCTCCAAGGCTGCCGCGACAACGGATCGTCATGGGACCGCAAGATCGATCGCACCTACGCCAACTGGTCGATTTATGAAAATGGGTTGTTGCTCGAGGAGAAGGTATCCGGTTTCAATAGCCGGGCCGTTCGCACGACCACCAACCGCTATGTGCTGATAGACCTGGCGGCATCCGCACCGAACTCCGGCGACATCGCCGGCGACATCGTTTGCTTTACCCTGCCCGGCCACGACTATCCGGCGACATCATCCTTTGACGCGATCCCAAAGGAGATGCGGCGCTTCGAAGGACCCACCTGTACGGAGTTCAAGGTCGCGCTATCGGATCCGGCACAAACCACCTTCGACGCGGCCAGCCGTTCTTTGCAGCCGTTCCTGCTGGTCACGCAAAAGAGTGTGCGCGAGGACCAAGACGACAGTGTCGAGATTGTGACAGCTCTCGCTTACCGGCCTGATTTTCTTGGTCGCCCAGTCCTGGCTTGCGATTATGGCGCGCTCGACCAAGTCGAGGACGATCTTTGTTCCAACATGCAGTACGCCGATCACGTGACGGTAACGGCGAAGTTCGATGCCGCAGCGACGCTGCAAAGCAGCACGCGGGCGCTCGGCCTGGTGGCCGCCACGACGATTGAAGAACTGCGTGAGAAGGGACCGGCCGGCAAAGGCAAGGCGTCCATCGTCCGCGCCGCCACCGCGTCGTATGACAGTTCAACCGGCAAGCTGGTCAAGACCTGCAATTTCATCAAGCCGCAGGCGATCGGCTACAAATACTTGCCCGACAACAGCGGCGATGAGAACCCATGCGAGGACGAGCAGACGTTCCCGCGAAACACCGAGGCAATGCTACAGGCGCGGCCGCTGGTGAATTCAATATCCGAAACCTACTTCGCTTATGACGATCGCGGCAACGTCAAGGACATGATCAGCCCACTGAGCGCCGCCAGCGACTATGTCCATAAGCATTACGTTTACGATAAATACCTTGACCAGGTCGTTGCGCAGGAGAGCACAGTCTTCTGTCGCATCGACAATGCCGGCTTCGCACTTGAACTGTCGAAGCTGGCACTTGGCATCGAAGCCAACACGAAAGCGCAGGCGCGCCAGGCAAAATACCCGAAACCGGCGCAGTTGAACTATTTCAAGGCCGCCAACCTGCTCAGCGGCAGCGTCCAATTCGCCGCCAACACGCTTGCGGGCGCATGTCTGGCCGGCAGCAGCCCGGCACCGAACATCAAGATCGGTTCGGATGCGGGACCGGTGATGGACGCGTTCATAACCGACAATTACGGCCTTGATTATCGTCTCGCCAGGATGGCGGTTAGTATCGACGCAAACCGGAACATGACCATGACCGAATGGGATGGTTTTGGCCGACCGCAAACGATCAGAGCCTCCTGGGCCAGCGACAAGGACAGCAAGTCGCAATGGTCGGACTATGGGTTCGGCGGTGGCGGTGACGATAGTGCCGTACCCAATGAGAAGCCTGACTTCGGCATGATGGCCTTGTTCGACTATCCGCAGGCCAACAGCGCCAATTTCTCGGGCTTGATCGCGCGGCTGCAGCAATATGTCGATCCGACGGTGTTCGAGGCGACGAACGATGCCAGCGGCAAACGAACCATCCTCACGAACTTCCTCTTCGACCAGATCGGATCGCCTGTGCAGACGATATCCGACGGCGATGCCTGCAAGGTGCTTGAGCAAACCAGGCCGACAACGCTTTGCCAGCGCCATTTCGCCTCGATTGCTTCGGGACTGGTCAAGAAGGACCGCTTGGGCAGGGCCGCGGTCACAAGCTACCCGGTCGGGGTCGAAACGCGGCCGGCGGTTTCGGACCTGAAGGTCGAGCAGGATCCGGGAAGCAAGTCGCTTCAGGCAGGCTATGACGGTTTCGATCGGCCTGCCCACATCGCCAATCCCGATGGCAACGCCTATGATTTCAGTTATCGGATCGCGCTAAAAAACGGCGCACCACTGCAGGAAGTCTATGCACGCGACGCCGATTGCGTGCCCACGCGCGTGGCTCGGAACATACGCGGCAATATCGTCTCCGTGAGCGAATACTGGCATCAGACCGGCAAGACGGGCGATCTGCTTGCCGCCGTGCAGGTTGGCAGTTCGGGCCGAGACCAGGCCGGCATGCACTCGCCCTGGATCGCGGCGGTTGCCGGCAAGGCCCAGCAGGTCGCGACCTGCGCGTACTCGCTTGGCGAGGTTGTCGCATCTCTCCAGCATCCCGAAACAAGTGAGATCTATGCCGCGGTCACCCGTTATGACTACGATTCGCTTGGCCAGCTTGTTGCCATCTACCGGCCGGCGCGGTGCAATTTCTCTTCCTCGAGCGCGATCACTCTTTGCGCGCCGGGCCAAGCGACGAGCGAAAGATCCACGACGCGAGTCGGTTACGACGCCTTCGGTCGCCGGACCTGGCTAGACGACCCCGATCACGGCTTCAGCTTCAACCTTCTCGACCTTGTCTCGAATGCCATATGCACACTTTCGAGCGCCTATCGGGGTGTCGGCGCGGTTGACACCCAAGCACTTGAAACGCGCTGCAAAAGCGACAAGCCGCTGTTGGACAACGGGCCGGTCAGCCGATTGTCAAGGCGACCTTCCTCTTCAACCTGATGACCAGCACGAAATACCAGCCGAGCGCGCCCGATGTGCTGCTTCAATATGGCGGGCCGGGAGACGCCATCGGCAACAACAGCCGCGCGCGGATCGTCAAAGTCAGCGACGGAGCGGGAAGCCAATCGATCACCTACGGTCCACTTGGTCAGCCGCGACAGATCGTCAGCGATTACCTACTCGGCAACCGCGACCAAAAACTTACCACCTCATTCGAGCGTGACGCCTGGGGCATGTTGCATATAAAGGAACTCGATGGCGCCTTCACGCCGCTTGCTGGCGGAGCCCCGCTGCAGGCGAAGATCGCGATTGCCTATAGCTACGGCCCCACCGGCGAGATCAGGTCGGTGCGAACCGGTCCCGATCGCCAATCGCCGGACAAAGCCGCAGTTCTTGTCGGCTCCGGTTTCGACGAGCGCGGCAACAATGTGGTTTCTGTACTCGGAAGCGGGGTAACCACCCTCCAGCGCTTCGATGACGCCTCCAATCGCCTTACCAAGCTGCAATCGATGATCGGCCAGTGGTGCGCGCCGCTGGGATCGTTCTGTCCCGACCCGGCGCCGCCCGTCAATTTTCAGGACGTCGCCTACACCTACGATCCGGCGGGCAACGTGGTTCACTATCTCAACGCTTCGCGCGATGCGGCGAGCGGCGTAGACGCGGTCGAACCCGGCAAATGGGGGATCATGGTCAACCACAGCGATGCCGGCTTCGCTTATGATGAACTAAACCGCCTCGTCCAATCGCAAACGACGGCTTCACTGGCCTACAAGAAACCCTTCGCGTCCGATCAGACCCTGGATGGCGACATCAGCGGCGCAAAGTCCGTTGTCATGACGCTGACGGAGAAGTTCGCCTACACCTCGCTGAACGAGATGGGCCAATGGCTGCGCATACTCGACAAGACCCCGGTTTCGCCGCGACAAGTGACAAGCGCGATCTACAGCTACCAGAACACGCTCACGCACGCGCCAAAAGGCATCGACCTGCAAGGCGATGGCGACCTATCGCGCACGTCGGATTATGACGAGCTTGGCCGGCTGACGGAGCAACACTGCCGAAGCTGCTCGCTCCAGACGTATAATTGGAACGGCGACAACACCATGCGTGAGGTAAAGACCGCGCTTGACGTCACCGACAGCACCGTCAGTGAGGAGCATCTGCGCGCCGAGATGACCTACGATCGCCAAAGCCGGCGCAACAGTCAGTCCAATTACTACGTCTCCAAAAAAGGCGCCTCGAGCCTGCAGAACAGCGTTCTCTACGCGGACGAAAATCTCAGCGTCTATTTTCCGAAGAATGGCCAGCCTGGGGCGATGTGGCATTTCTACGCCGGTAACTATCGCCTCGCCTCGCAATGGGCCGGACAGACCGGTCTCTTCACCTATCACCCGACATTGGGGAACCAGAACACTACCGACATCGTCTATGGCGACCGCGACCATGGTGGGCATACGAGGGTTTATCAGCAGTTTGGCTATGCGGCTTACGGCGAGATCCTAAATTCGCGTACAGCATCGGGCGCACTGAAGTCCCAGGCTCCGCAATCGGCGACGGGGTTGGCGAATGCCCCGCAATGGCGCTTCAACGGCAAGGAACTCGACCGGAATACCGGTCTGACCTATTTCGGTGTCCGTTATTTCGACAACAGAACCGCGCTTTGGCTATCGGCCGATCCGGCCCTACCAACGTATCTGGAAGGTAAGCACTTCGGAGGTATCTTCAGGCCAAAAAATCTGAACGGTTACGGGTTTGGATGGTCGAACCCATTGGGATTCCATGATCAGGACGGGTTATTGAGTGAGCCCGTGACCAATCCAACCTCCGACGAAGGACAAGTTGTGATTTCTGCTGGGTTAAGTGGGACGTTAGCGGTCGGAATGCTATTGTTCGGGCCAGGCGTTACCGTAAGTCTGGGTGGCGCCATGGAGTTGAATCTCTCTACATTCACCCTAGCCGTGAAAGGTCAGTTCATGCTGGGTGGAGGCGCTGGGGCATACTTAGGCGTCGGAGGCACAGGAGGGACTAGTCTGACGAAGCCTCTGTCCCCAAATGATCCGCTAGGAAAGTATGGCTATGGATTCGCGGGCGGCTCCAATACAGAAGTCGGCGGGAATGCCGGATTTGGTCCCTCCTATGGACTCGCCGTGAATGTTTCTGATCAAGAAGTCGGCGCGTCACCATCGCCGAATAACTTGGCGAGGTTTGTAGAGAAAAGCGCGGGAATAGAGGGGGAAGGTTTTGGTGCCCATGCCTATATTGGACGCCAATTTTCAGCCGGCATTGCTATCTCACCCTTCCGCATATGGGACCGCATCGTGAAAACCCATGAGCAGTTGATGGATCCTTACAATATGGAGCCTCTAGAAATTAGGATGGGCGAGTAAATACCTTTGCAAAATTATGATTTCTTAGGCGCGACTGGAGCTTGGTCAGCAGTTGTGGTCTAGAATTTTCCTTCTTGGTACTGAAGGCAGCAGCTCCATTGAACGTTATACCAATATCCCGGGAGCGATGGTCTGATCGAGCCGCTTGTCGGGATAGATACTGCGAACTGTAGGCGCTTTGCTCTTGTCTCGATGGGTACTAATTAGCCCGGTCATATCTGGGGCAGGCCTGCTTGGCGGAGCACATCACCCGGCTGTCACCTCCGCATTCTGGGTCTCTCCCCGCGGATTTCATATCTTCCCCTCCTCTTTCCCTCCCGGGCCGACAGAACGCATTGCTTTTTTTCAAATCGTCGCTCCCCTTTCATCCCGAAGGGGGAAGCGAGTTTTTCCAGGGAATTTGGCTCGCGCCTCGGCACAGGCCGAGGTCGGATCAAAAGCACCCCTGACGATTACGAGTTTACATCGACGCTGATGGCTCACCAATCTCTGCATACTTGGAAGGTGCAATGCGCGGGGCCCCACAAGGCCACCCCACCCCCGTGTCGACAAACCCCGGAGTACAGGATACCGGGCGCGTCATAACTCGCTCCTCGGATAGAGCCGCGCCATCTCGGCTGGCGTGAGATCGACCAGCAGAACGAGCGTCGGGCCGTCGTGACGAACCACAATCAACGTCCGCCTGCCGTCGACTGTGCCCTTAAATTCGGCGTGGGTGCGCTGCCACACCTCGTCGAGCGCTTCGGGCTTCGCGATAAGATGCGACTTATAGCCGGCGGAGTGCAAAGCCGCGAAGCTCTCGGTTTGGGCGTGGATGGGTATGCCGACCATATCGGCGCCGTCCTCCGGTGCCCGCGTCACCGCCAGGCCGAGGACATCGCCCACGATTATTGCATCCTCGTTGAACGCCTCCAGATAATCGCCACCCCGCTGAAGGACTATTTCCGCCATAGTCCACCTCGCTACCAACGCGAACCGAGCGGAGTGCGGATCGGGGGGATGGCTTCGTCGATAATGACATTGGGAGCGGTGGCAGTTGCTCCCGGCATGGGCTCGACCTGCTCTTGTTTCGTGACTGCATTGCCTTTGGATGCCACCATTCTGGAAATCGCCGTCGGCGTAAATCGCGTTCCGGCACTCGATAGGAATCCTCCGTTTTCCAATGCTTCCGCGATCTCAGCCAATGTTCGGCGTCTGCCATTGACCGGATAACGGTGCAGCTTCTTTGCAAGCGCAATCATTTCCACGCCGCCCTCGATTTCCGAATAGTTCTTCCGACCGCCAACTTTCATACCGGTTGTTATGCGCTTGCGTTCGCGCGCGCCTCGCAGCTTCTCGACGAGCATCGCCTTCTCGAACTCGGCAACGGCACCCAACACCTGCCTGATTAGGTTCGCCGTGGGCGTGTCCGTCACAAAGCTTTCAGGGCTGTCGACGGCGATCAAATCGATGCCACGCGCCTTGAGCATCTCGTATCCCGTCTCTTGGACGATGAGATCACGTGCGAACCGAGAAGCCGTCTCAACCAGAATGGCACGCAGCCCGTTCGACAGCAGACGCTCCAACATTGCCGAAAAGCCAGGTCGGGCGGTGATTGGGTCTGCGCCGCTGACGGCCGCGTCATAGTATGTTTCGACAATTTCTAGGCCAGCGGATCGAGCGTAGCAGTCGACTGCCTCGCGCTGTCGCCTCTCGCTATCTCTGTCGGCACCCACGTTGGCTGCAGACGAGGTGCGAAGATAAGCCACAACTTTCCTGAGGGCCTTGCCGTTCATGCCTTAGAACCCATTGGCATTATCATTTGCTTCAGCATTTGATAATTTTGAGCCGGAAAGTCAACGTGGGATTTGGAAGAAGTGGCCCGGTCGCCAGGGCGAGAACAGGCCTACTGCAGCGATCCTGGCGCGAATTTGGCTTGCCACTCGTCAAGGCTCATCTGCTCAGTATCGCTGGGCTCGCGGAGAGGCTTGCGCGGCGTCGTTGCGACTTCGGCTTTGTCAACGATCAGACCGAGCAGCTTGGCCTTGCCCATGACTGCCGCGACGCCAGCGGCCGGGTTCTTGCATGCGATTGCAAGCTTTCGCATGTCTTCGAGTTCGGCAACCAAATCGTCGACGGTGATCTCCGACCGCCTCGCAGCAGCAGCCTGCAACTGAGCGACACGGATGGCCACCTTAGGATTCCTTAGAAGCTGCGAAGCGCTCACCTCAGCCGCATTGCCGCGCGCCATATAGCCGGCCTCGATATAGGCTCGGGATTGAGGGAGGCCCTCGGCAAGGGCGAGGCAGAAGCGTTCTTGGCGCATGTTCAATTTGGCGTTCGGCATGGAGGTATTATAATACCGCTCGGTTGGTTTGCACCAGACTATGGTGAGAAGCTCAAAATTAAGAGGCTCGATGCGTTCAAGCTCGGTAGCGCTCAAGAATTTGCCCGCCAGTGTCATCGCTTCTATCGAAAGCAGGTAGCGGCTTTGGGCGCTGCTACCTGCGACTGCTCTCGTGGGGAGCCCCTAGTTTCTAGCTATTCGCCTTCATCAGCGCGGCGAAACGACTCGTCATTCACCAAATGGTACAAGGCCATCGCGGTGCATCTCCAGTCTTCGCCATAGCGCCAGTTCAGCATCTGGCCGACTAAGTGTGAGCATAACTCGTCCAATTCTTCTTGGTCGAGCACCTGTATTGTGGCGCGATATTTCTCGATTGCGCGGAGCAATGGCTCAATCTCTTGCGGCAGGTTTGGCAGAACATCTGGCGCCCTGCCATGTGCTGAATCGCTCCATACTGGCGGCTTGGCTCGTATTTTCCGCATAAACCCGCTCATTTCAGAACTCGTGTTATCTGACATCTTTGCTACCTCCATGGTTTGCCAGGATCCGCCGGGCGTCGGTTACGATTTTGTTCCGACCAACGCGGGACAGCGGGACATAGCGGGACATTGCGGGACACGTCCCGGGGCGTCCCGAGGGGCAGGGAGACGGGACAAAACGGGACATATACCTATAGGTATGTCCCGTTGTCCCGGCCCCGGTCGCGGATCTACCCATGACAGCGCCATGCATGGTCGTCATAGAACTCGACATCACCACGCTCCCTCAATGCTTCGCGGGCTCGCTGGAATGCCTTTTTCTTGGCTCCTGGTTCGTCGTCGGCGGAATGGCGGTAGAAGTGCTGGCGCCAGACGTCGATAGGTACGACCTTGCACGGCGGCCAATCGGAGCCGACTTTGCGCACGCCGGCCTCGACCAAGGCGTCATCGAGCGCATTCAGCGCGACGCGATTCTTGGCCGAGAGTATGGGCTTCCTCGGGCCAATCTTCACGGTGGCATCCAGTTCGGGAACCAGGCTCTCACCGGCCCTCACCAGCTTCACTCCCCAGGCTCCGCTGCTGTCGGCGTCCTTGTGCCTGTCGACGGTCAAGCTTGCCGTCATGGCCTCCTTATCGCCTACGACCTTCAGACGCGTATCAAAGCTGCCCCAGAAATGCGTGTGCATGCGGGCGCGGCTATCGTCCTGCCAGCCGGTATGCGCGACGGTTAGCACCGCGACACCGGCTTCGCGCATGATCCGCTGAACCCCATGCACCCAAGCCCTGGCCGTTCTGTCTTCGATCTCAGATCCAGCCATCGAGCCACCGAAGATGTCGATGACGACCAACGCGAATTTCAAGGTTGGTCGAGCGTGTAATTCGACGTTGGCGATTGCAGCGATCAAGCCGGAGACGTCATCGGGTTGATCGAGCCGGATTTCTTGGGGATAGAGAAATGCTGTGCGCTCTTTTTCGGTTATGCCGTGGTGCTCATACCAGGCAGGAATGCGCCGGCGGCCGATGCCATTTCCGCCCTCGGTTGCAACAAACAGCACTGCTGGCAGAATGTCGGGTGTGGAGGAGCCAGGCTTTACTTCATGTCCGTGCCACGGACGTCGAGAAGCCACGGAGAGGCCTATGTCTATTGCGAGAAACGACTTGAACGAGTTCGATTTGCCGAACATGAGAGCGGCTGCGTTTTTCTGAATTAGCCCCTCGATGAGCCATTCGGGTTCAGGCAGCTCGCGCATCTCGGCGTAGGAGAGAATGTGAAGCGGCTGCGGCTTGGCCATCAGTAGCTTCTCCCGGCCGCGCGTCGGTATTCTTTGGCCGACTCCGCAATGTATTTCGGGACGTCGCAGGCGGGCTGGCATGTGCCAACCCGGCCGGTCAGCAGGGTGCTGGCAGCGCCACACGCATCGTCGAGAAGTCTGCAATAGTATCCTTGGTTTTTCAGACGCGATTGCGCATCGAGCAGGCATCTGCAAGCCATCCTGGCTGATGCCATCGCCGGGCCAGGCACCGACTGGTACGCGGGCAGTTCCGCGGTAGCGCGGCGGCACCTCTTGCCCTTGTCGCTATTGCCTATCACGGCAGGCACCACGTGAGCCTCGGCACCTCGATACGGGGAAGGATCTTTGGTCCTCCGCGGTGACCAGGCGGGAAGAAGTGCCAGGCGCAATCGTCCTTCGCGCAGTCTTTCGTGTCCGGGATCCAGCGCAGACGCCGCGTCGGCTGCACAAGCGCGCAGCGATCAACCAGCGATGCGGAGCGGAGATTGAATAGCCATGCTGTGTCGCGCAGCATCCACATTGGACGACCGAGAGCCAGCAGATGCTCTGCGAGGGGCTGGAACGACGACCACGACCACGGCAAGTTGCCGATGATCATATCTATGTCCAGGAGATCAGCCGGCGTCAGAGACAGCGCGTCGCGTCGGGCGATATGTGGACCGCCAGGATCCAGGTCGACCGCGAGCTGGCAGATATGGCCGTGCTCGGCCAGTCCGCGGATCAGAGCGCCATCGCCTGCCGTTGGCTCAAGGTAGGAAACAGGGCGAGGAAGGTGGAACAACAGGGGCGGAAGCGCCATCGCGGGCGTGCTGTAGAGATCTTTGGCGATGCGGGGGAAGTCGGAGCGGCGTCCCATGGCAAAGTCCTTCCACAGATCGGGCTCTTCAGCACGATCTTGGTCCAGATTGTCTGTTGGGGAGGTTGCGAATTACGAGTTCAAGGCGTCATTGCTCAGGGGCTTGAACTTCGCCTCAGGCATGGCTTTGAGGTAGCGATCCAACTCCTCGTAAAGCAGTATCGTGCGGGAGCCCTTTTTGCGAGCAACGAGCAGGCCGGCGCGCATGTCCTTGTAGAGCTGCGCGCGGCACAGCCCGGTGTAGATCACCGCGCCCTTGACGTCGGTCGCGAGTTGAGGGCGGGTTGGTGCTTGGCTGGCAGACTCGTTGTTCGTGAAGTTCTGGAACGACATGATGTTGCCTCATCTGAAAATTGAGCCAACAGCCACTTATGCCCACGCTTAGACGGGTGTAAACAAGACAAAATTCTACATAATTCGATACCGAGGCCGGGTGAAAAGCCACCTTTTACGGCTTCCACGAATCCTCGGTTCGTTCATTCGCGTTCAATTGTGTCTAATAATCGTGTCATTTCTTTCCAAACATTTTCCCCGATATACACAGGCGTTCACGGTTCGATCTGCAGCAACTTGACAACTTCGTTATTGACGAACCCTTGACACGTGAAATTCTCGTCAATTGCCGGTGCCAGCCTTGCACGATTGACAAGCAGGCCGGTCACGTTCGCGCATGTCGAAATTGATGTAGCTTATTGCTGGGCAGCGTGAGGCGGCACCACGTTCGTTCCCGGTTGGTTAGCCATCAGAGGAATGATTGCGCTTGCAGATAGCTCGTCGAGCAGGTCGACAATAGCCGACGCATAGTGGCGTTCAATCATCGTAGTGCTGGTATCATGCAGGGCGGCCACGAGCCGAACAGGAAGACCTGCTCGAAGCTGGCGAACAATGGAAGAATGCCTCAATGAGTAAGGCACGACTTCGCGCGAAAGGCCAGCACGGGTGATGATGTCGAGCCAAGGCCGGGCGAGTTCGCTCGCTGCAATCCACGGACCACGAGCATCGCGAACCCACTGGGGTGGCCGAGTGTCAGTGGCCTTCGTTTGAACATGGCGCCACCGTTGAAGCAACGCTTCACCCCGCTGCTTTCCTGCAATCGCAGCGCGAAACTGATCAATGACGTCCGTGCCAACTCTGATCCCAATGTGCGTCGTGTTCTTCGTGCCTCTCCCTTTGCGACTCGTCGGCACCATCAATCGGCTTTGTGGTATCTGGACGTCGCCCACGGCCATGCGAGCTACCTGCGAAAAGCGAGCCCCGGTTGCGGACAACACTAATACCATGCGCAGAAGGTCACCATCCCAGCCCTGGTCGATATCAACTGCCCTCGCCGCTTCGATAATCCGGCGGACATCGGCGTCGGGCAGTGCGGCCTGGTCGCGAGCAATCGGCGCCGCCGCCTCGCCTGCCGACAATCCATTCTTGATAATGATTGCGACTTCAGCCGGAAGGCGGGAGCGATTTTTGACGGCGGCCGCGTTGAGCGCTGCTTTGAGATCGTTAATCACACGGCGAACAGTCGATACCGAAAGATCGGACGATCGACGGGTTCTCCATTGGTCGAAATGTGTCTCTTTCAGTTCGTGGAGCGCGATCTCAGCGAGTGGGTCAGATAGCACATGTCGTGAAAGCCTTAGCCTTGCGTCTGCCCGCACCCTTCCTTTGCCCATTACCGCGCGTTCCCGTGCCGCCTGCGATTCAATGTAGCTCTTTACGGCCGAATGGACCGTTGGCGATGGACCCTCTGCGGACGCAATTTCCTCTGCATGCCACGAGGAAATTTTCACCAGCGCGGCGCTTTTTGCCTGCTCATAGTCGAAAACATTGACACCGTCTGCGTCCAAGAAATCGTCAGCGATGCCAACCTGCTCAACGCGATAGCGTTTGTCACCGAGCGACTCTATGGCCTGCCAGACCCCTCCCCGCGGTTTCCGCTGGTAGCCGATGGCAGCAGTCGGGCCGAGTGATCGGCAATACGGCTTCTTGCGCGGCTTGAGCTGCTTGCGGGCATTGCGCGTCGTTATTGCTGCATCTGTCCTGGTTCGCGCCATCTGGCGTGTCCCCCTCTCAGCGAAATGGACCCGAAATCGGTACCGAAATACACCTGCGGACGCGTGAAGACAAGCTTGGATCAAGCTGTCTAATTATCTAACAAACACAAGCGCTTATGCTAAACGCTGATAGACACGTGTAGACGGCCAAGGCCTCTCATAAGGCGAAAAAATCGCCCTTTCACGGCGGTAACAGGGGTTCGATTCCCCTTGGGCGTACCAGCAATTTCAACAACGTGACGCGGCAGGCGATTTCGGTCCCCACCAGAGGTGGCGCCGCGCGGGGGGAATGCCCCGCCTGTTTCATTTTAGGCGAAGCTCTGGATCACGCTTCGCTAATTTGCTGCAATCGCCAGCGTCGATGCGCGCCTGCCAAAAACCTCGGCCATAGTGGACGCAACGGCCTCAATTCCGGAACCTCGCGCTCGATATGGCGTTTCAACTGGTGTGCAACCAAGGAGGCCAAGGCCATGGATTGGAACCGCGTTG